>DASXMX010000129.1:0-15407 GCA_036495445.1 Tepidisphaeraceae bacterium | reverse complement strand
GAGTGGCGCGATGCTCGTGGCCGGCGGCGACACGCGCGACACTATGCCACGTCACGGCCGATCGCGCAATCGCGTGATCTTGCGGTTGTCGCGCGGAGGAAATGCCGGACGATTGTGGTTGGAAACCCGTGTCACAGGGCGGCCGCCTCAAACATGAGACGCGCCCGGCGAAGCAAACGTTCGCCCCTACTCCATTCCCAGGTCGCGCCGAAGCCACGACTCGGGCGTGATCTTCTCGGCCGGGACGGAGAGCGTTGCCGCGATCTCGTCGCGGACGGCGGGCCAGGGATCGCCCTCGTATCCGCCCCGGTCCCCGGCCACCGATCGATACTCCAGCACCCGCCCCGGCCGCAATGTCACGTCCCGTGCCGTTCCCTTGCCGCCGCGCTGCTTGTTCAATTCGGCCGTCACGACCTGGCAGACCTCGCCGGCCGTGACGTCGAACTTCCGCCCGGGCCGGTCGCGGATCAGGTCTTCCCAGACGGTGAACCGCAGTTCGATCCCGAACCGTTTTTCGAGCCT
This sequence comes from Tepidisphaeraceae bacterium, assembly GCA_036495445.1. Lineage (GTDB taxonomy): Bacteria > Planctomycetota > Phycisphaerae > Tepidisphaerales > Tepidisphaeraceae > DASXMX01. The sequence goes on along the minus strand of DASXMX010000129.1, from coordinate 14,885 downwards.
GAACGTCAGATCGAGGAAGTCGATGCCCATGGGTGACACCACCGACAGACTTCAGAGCCGGACCGTGTCGGTCCGGGCTGGACCGAAGGTCCAGATCTGACGTTCCCATATTGATTCGCGCCGCTCGTTGAAAGGCATCGGACCTTCAGTCCGACCGGGGCGGCACGCCCCGGCTCTGACTGAGTGATCAACGGACCGATCCATGTTACACCTCTCGCGAATTCACGGCGCGCGGCGGATCTGGAACGAGACTGAACTCCCCCGTCTGCGTCGGCGCCCCGAGCTCCGGGTCTTCCTTCCCAATTGGCACCATCCGACCTATCTCATGTTAGATCGACCGCTAGTCACCCTCGCACAGAGCGAGGATCTCCGCCTCGGAAAGATGCTTCACAGCGACGATGAGTCGACTGCGGCGCGGCATGTCGTGCCCCCGCTCCAGCGCGCCCATCAGCGGTGTCTTGAATGACCCGCCTTCGTAACCGCCCACGTACTCCACGCAATCACGAAGCACGGCGAGGTCGTCACGTGACAAGTCCTTGAGCGCTTGTTGAACTCTGTCGCTCATCTCACCTCCTCAGGCTGAACACTCCCATTTGCGTCGGCGGCCCCAGCTCCGGGTCCTCCGGACCGATCGGCTCGAACCGCACCGCATACCCGAACCGCGTCGCGACCGCATTGGCCCACTTCTGAAACTGCTCCCGCGTCCACTCGAAGCGGTGGTCGCGGTGGCGGAAGTGGCCGGCGGGGAGCGTTTCGAACCGGACGTTGTACTCGATGTTCGGCGTCGTCACGACGACCGTCCCGGGCCGGGCGAACTCGAAGAGGACGCGCTCGAACGCGGCGAGCCGCGGCTCGTCGAGGTGCTCGATCACCTCGACCACCGCCGCGGCGTCGAAGCTGGCGAGGCGGGCGTCGCGGTAGCTCAGTGAGCCGTGGAGCAATTGGATGCGCGATCGCTGCCGCTCCGGGAGGCGATCCAGCCGCAGCCGCTCGGCGGCGATCTCCAGGGCGCGGTGCGAGACGTCGAGCCCGACGATCTGCTCGAACTGCTTATCTTCGAGCAGCCGGCGGAGCAGGTTGCCGTAGCTGCAGCCCAGGTCGAGCACGCGGGCGGCGCGGCTCGACTTGAGCGCGTCCATCACCGCGTTGAGCCGGTGCTCGTTGAGGCTGATCCGCCGCTCGACCTGTTCTTCCTCGGTGGTGTGCTGTTCGGCCGTTTCTTCCGCTTCGGCCGGGTCCGATTCGACGAGCCGGGCGAGTGCCAGATCGGCCAGTTGCTTGCGATGCTTGAGGTATCGGCGGACGATCGACTCGCGCTCGGGGTGGGCCGCGAGCCATGGGTCGCCGTGGCGGAGCAACTTCTGCACCTCCTCCTCGCCGATCCAGTAGTGCTTGTCGTTGTCGAGCACGGGCACGAGCACGTACAGGTGCGTGAGCAGGTCGTGGAGCGTGAGCGTTCCAGACAGCTCCACCGTGTAATACGGCCCCTCGCCCCAGTCGGGGAATTGCTCGTCGAGCGCGTGATGAGTTGTCGTGACCCCATATCCCAGCGGCTCGAAGAGCCGCCGGACGAACGCCTCGCCCCCGCGGCACGGGAGCACGGCGAGGCGCGCCGTCAGCGGGATCGGCGTGCGGGCGAGTTCCGGCCGCTCCTTGCTCGTCCCGGCCAGCGCCGAGCCGAACACCTGCGCGATCGCGACGGAGAGGAACGAGCTGGCCGCGTACGGACGGTCGTTCACGTACTGCTCGAGCGCGAACCCCTCGCCCGCCGGCCCGCGGCCCTTGCGCACGAGGCCGATCGGGTCAACCTCCAACAACAGCGCGGCCGTGCATCGGTCCGTCTCGGCTTCGGGATAAAAGACGTGCGCCTGCCCGAACGACAGCTCGAATGCCTGCGGCCGCGCGGGGTTCTTGCGCAGCAGGAAACCCAGCTCGGTGGCGGGGGAATGCGTGGTCGTGATCGTCAACAACATTGGCGCGGATCGTACCCTCCCGTGCCCAGACGGGAAGCCGGCGGGCGGATCTGACAAATCAGGACGATCGCACGAGGACGTTCGGGAGGTTCCCTTTTGGGGTGGCATGGGCATGTACTCATGCCCGTGGTAGTCCGTGCTGATCTGCCAGACTGCATCGCACCGTCCGGGTGGCACGGACATGTACTCATGTCCGTGGCGTTTCCCGTCCGCCAATACCCACGGACAAGAGTACTTGTCCGTGCCACCCGAATCAGGGACCGAACACGGGCATGGGTACATGCCCATGCCAACCCCATCGAGGCAGCTCCGATCCGAGGACTTGACGTCTGCACGAATTGCACTCGCCATCGGAGTGGGACGGTGCGGCGCGTTATAATCCTGCCGTTGGGCCTGGCGCGACCGTGCTGCGATCATGTCTGGCCGAGGCGCAGTGTGACGAACAAACAAAGCGAGATTCCACCGCCCGCCGATGACGCCGCGCCGCGAGGATCGGCGTTCGGCGGGCTGTTCACGTTGGCCGCGGCGGCCTCGCTGTTGTTGTGCGTCTGGGTGGCGTTCGGCGGGTACCGCTCGAGCACCCGCGGCGGCCCGTTCGCGCGGGTGCAGGTCGGGTCACAAAGCGTGGCCTTCTACGGGGGCAATCTCGTCTATCGGCGGGGCGTTCGTCCCCCCGGCACGTTCGGGGGCGAACCGCGATGGCGCGGCGGATCGGCGCCGGACGGGCGGTTCCTGCCGCCGCGGCGGGTCGCGCGGGTTGCGTGTCTGCCGCTGGCGTTGGCCCTGGCCGTCGTGCCGGCGGCGTGGCTCGTCCGCCGGTGCAATCGGCCGCTGGGCAAGGACGAACGCTGCCCCTGGTGCGGCTACGACATCCGCGCCACCCCATTCCGCTGCCCCGACTGCGGCACCGAGTTGCCCACGCTTCGAAGACAAATCGGTCCGCGAATGAACGTGAATTGACGCGAATGAAAAGGCAGACAACGCCTCCCGATTCATTCGCGTTCATTCGCATCAATTCGCGGACCGATTCGCTCCTAAGCGTTCGTCGAGCAGTGCGGGTCATGCGGCAGCCCATGTCGGTCATCTCCATCTTGCACATGCCCATCATGCCCATGTTGCAGGCACAGCACATCATGCCGTTCATGATCAGGGCCATCGAGCACATGCCGCTCATCATCGGCTGCATCATGCTGGCATCATGGGCATCATGCCGCGCATGATCGAGCCCATGTTCCCCGTGCCCGAACCCATGCAGCCGGCCGTTCCGCGCCAAGGCGAAGTCGTCGTCATTGGAAACTCGTTGAAACTCGATGAGCCGGCCGACACGCGTGCCCGGCCGACTCAATGGCTAATCCTGCAGGAGCACGGCGGATGCCAGAGACGGCACCCTTAGATGGCTGCGCAGGACGTAAATGTCTGGCGCATCGGACAAGGATTAACGGGAATGGCTGGCCTGGATAAACAGGGTTGGCGGCATCCTACGCTCATTCCGGCGGCGGTGGCATTGGGCAAGGCGAGATTCCGCTTCGCATCGGGACTCGAAATCACCTTCTCGGCGCCGTCTGCGTCTCTGCCGTGAATCTACCGCATTATCGTCGGACCGAGGCCGGGAGTCGGTCGTGCACGGCGTCGGCGAGTTGATGCTCTAGCGCCTTGTCCCGGCCGACCGGGTACCAGTATTCGGCGGCGACGTCGGCGCCGGACTTTTCGGATTCTCTGACGACGTCCATCTGCTGGACGGCGAATGCATTCTGGTATTGGTCGACCGACGTGATCCGGCGTTGGAGCAACTCGTCGCGCTCGACGAGGACCGTCGGCGTCGCCTGGTAGGTGCCGTCGGGGAGGCGCTCGATGGAGAAGCGGGCGGTGCGGCGCATCATGCCGAGCGAGCTTTGGGCCAGGTCGTGGGCGGAGCGGACGTCGCCGCGCCAGAATTCGTAGAACTGCTTGGAGAGCAGCGGCTGGGTGGTGAGCAGTCCGGCGCGGTAGTCGCGGCGGTCGATCACGAACCCGTCCGCCTCGGCGGCGAGGCGGCAGGCGTCCCAGAGAGCGCCGAAATCCGCCGCCTTCACATGGGCGACGGCGGGCTGGTCGAGCCAGTACGCGGGCTTGGCGGTGTTGGGGTCGCCGGCCGTCGCGGGCTGCGTGGCCGCAGGGTTCTGGCGGCCGAGGATGCAGCCGGATTGGGTGCTGGATAAGACTGCGATCGAGGTGGTGACGATTAGAACGGCCAGCGCGCGGCGGAATTTCAAATTGCGAGTTGCGAATTGCGAATTGCAAATTGGATTGCTTTCACGCGGCTTCCGCTTCCGTTCCGATCCTATTGTGGAGCAGGCTCCCAATCCTGCACGTGCAGGCTTGGGAGCCTGCACCACAATGCCATTGCTGAGATCCGGCTTCCGTTCCGGGTTGGTTGTCGTCGTGCCCATGGTCAAGTCTCGTTGATCCTGGCGGCGAATTCGGCGGAGGTTTCGATGGCGCGCCAGGGTTCGCCGACGGTGTGGATCACGATGCCGTTCATCGTGCCCGGGGTGCCCAGCGACGATCCGGCGACGATCACGATCCGGCTGCCGGGCTCGGCGAAGTGGCGGGATTGCACGAGGTCGTCCACCTGCCGGACGAGCGTCGCCATGTCCTCCGGCGGGGCCATTTCCTGCGGGATCACGCCGTAGTGCAGGGCCATCTGCCGCAGCGCGCGGTGGTCGCTGGAGAGGGCGATGATCGGCTCGGGGAAGCGGATCTTGGAGAAGATCCGTGCCGTCGCGCCGGTCTGGCTCCAGACGACGACGAGGGCGGCCTTCAGGTCCTGCACGATCTGCCAGACGCCCTTGGCGACCGCCGACGAGAGCTGCATCGTCTTGAGCTTCAATTCAGGTTCGCGCGGACGGTCGAGTTGATTGTGCAGGTACGTCTCGGTTTCGTCGGCGATGTGGGCCATCATGTGGACCGTGCCGGCCGGAAACCGACCGACCGAGGTTTCGCCGCTGAGCATCACCGCGTCGGCCCCGTCGAAGATCGCGTTGGCGACGTCGCTCACCTCGGCCCGCGTGGGGGACGAGTACTCGATCATGCTCTGAAGCATCTGCGTGGCGACGATGACCGGCTTGCCCGCCCGCTGGCAGCGGCGGATCAGGTCCTTCTGGATGATCGGCACCTGCGCCACGTCCATCTCCACGCCCAGGTCGCCGCGGGCGACCATCAGGCCGTCGCTGCTGTCGATGATCGCGTCGATCTCCCGCACCGCCTCGTTCTTCTCGATCTTGGCGATGAGCTGGATGCTGGCGCCGTGGTTGATCAGGTGCTCGCGGAGGAGTTGCAGGTCCTCGGCCTTGCGGACGAACGAGAGGGCGAGGTAATCGAGGTCGTTCTCGATCGCCCACTCGACGCACTCCCAATCCCGCTCGGTGATCGAAGGGACGGCGACGGTCGTGTTCGGGAGGTTGACGCCCTTGGAGCTTTTAAGGATTCCACCGGCCAGGCAACTGCATTTGATTTCGTTGTAATTCTTGTCGGTACAGACGAAGCGGAGCAGGCCGTCCTCGACCAGGACGCGGTCGCCGATCTTCACGTCGTCGACGAAATGTTCGTAAGTGGTGCTGACGCGGCAGTTCTCGCCAACGGTCGGCTGGCGCTGGATGACCAGCTCGTCGCCGGTGGCGATCGGCATGCCGCCCTGGCTGCTGACTTCACCGATTTTGCCAAGGCGGATCTTGGGGCCGCCCAGGTCGCCCAGCACCGCGATCGGCAGGTCCCACCGTGCCGCGGCCTCGCGGATGTGGCGGAGCATGAGCAGGTGGTCGTCGAGCGAGCCGTGCGAGAAGTTGAGCCGGCAGACGTCGACCCCGGCCTCGAAGAGGTTGTAGAGCATGTCCGCCGACCCGCAGGCGGGGCCCATCGTCGCGACGATTTTGGTTCGGATCATCTGCATGGAGAAAGACGAAATCGGCCGCCAAGACGCCAAGGACGCCAAGAAGAGAAGTCGGAGAGAATGCAAAATGCAAAACATGCAATGCAAGATGCAAAACCGGGAAAGCGACGCCCGGCCTTGTCATTTTGAGTTTTGCATTTCGTGTTTCGCATTTTGCATTCTTTCATTCTCGTCCTTGGCGCTCTTGGCGTCTTGGCGGCCGTCTGTTTTCCTAGGCCTGCTGCTTCGGCGGCGGGGCGACGACGCGGATGTGGACGTCCCGCAGTTGCTTTTCGTCGACCGGGGCGGGGGCGCCGCACATGAGGTCGGCGCCGCTCTGGGTCTTGGGGAAGGCGATCACGTCGCGGATGTTGGTGATGCCGCGGAGGATCATGATCAGCCGGTCCAGGCCCAGCGCGATGCCGCCGTGCGGCGGGGCGCCGTAGTGCAGCGCGTCCAGCAGGAAGCCGAACTTCGCCTGCTGCGCGGCCTCATCGATGCCGAGGAGTGAGAAAACCTTCTGCTGCGTGTCCATCCGGTGGATACGGATCGACCCGCCGCCGATTTCGGAGCCGTTGACGACGATGTCGTACGCCTTGCTCTTGATCGACTCGACGACCTCGCGCTCCCGGCTCAGGAGCTTGGGCAGGTCCTCGTCCAGCGGCGCGGTGAACGGGTGGTGCGTGCTGACGTAGCGCTTCTCCTCCTCGTCGTATTCGAACAGCGGGAAGTTGACGACCCAAACCCACGCGTAATCGGTGGAAGCGGGGAGCTTCAGGTCGCGCGCCATCTTGAGGCGCAGTTCGCCCAGGACTCTGTGGACGATTTTGGGCCTATCGGCGGCGAACGCGAGCAGGTCGCCATCCTGCGCGTGCATGCGCTCGATCAGCTTGCCCGCAATCGGCTGGAGGAACTTGGCGACGCCGGTGTCGAGGCCCGAGGCAGTTACTTTCGTCACCGCCAGTCCCTTGGCGCCAAACCCCTTGGCCCATTCGGCCAGGGCGTCGGTCTCTTTGCGGGTGAGCTTCGCGCCGCCGGGGACGCGGATCGCCTTGACCATCGCCGCGCTCTTGAAGACGCCGAAGTCGGTCGCCTGGGCGAGGTCGGTGATGTCTTCCAATTCCATCCCGAAGCGCAGGTCTGGCCGGTCCGAGCCGTAGCGGCTCATCGCGACGTCGTAGTCCATGTGCGGGATCGGGTGGGGGACGTCGACGTTGAGCACCTCTTTCCAGATCCGCCTCAGCAAGCCCTCCATGATGGAGATGACGTTCTCGCGGTCGATGAACGACATCTCGATGTCGAGCTGGGTGAACTCGGCCTGCCGGTCGGCGCGCGGGTCCTCGTCGCGGAAGCAGCGGACGATCTGCATGTACTTGTCGCACCCGGCCACCATCAACAACTGCTTGAAGAGCTGCGGGGATTGCGGCAGCGCGTAAAAGCTGCCCGGCACCAGCCGCGACGGGACGATGAAGTCCCGCGCGCCCTCGGGCGTCGAGCGGGTGAGGAACGGCGTCTCGATCTCCCAGAACCCGGCGTCGCCCAGGTAGTCGCGCATGATCTTTGTTACGCGGTACCGCGTGCGGAGCGTCTGCTGCATCTCGGCGCGGCGCAGGTCGAGGTAGCGGTATTGGAGCCGCTTCTCCTCGTTGATCGTCTCGTGCTCGTCCGGCAGGAACGGCGGCGTGGGGGACGTGCTGAGGATCTCCAGCGTCTTGACCCGCACCTCGATCTCGCCGGTCGGCAGCTTCGGGTTGACGACGTCGGGTCCGCGGGCGGTCACTTCGCCGGTGACGCTGATCACCCACTCGCTGCGGAGCTTGCGGGATTCGTCGTGGACGAGCTTGCCGCAGGTGTCGGGGTCGAAGACGAGCTGGGTGAGGCCGTCGCGGTCGCGGAGGTCGATGAAGACGAGGTTGCCGTGGTCCCGGTAGGAATGCACCCACCCGGCCAGCTTCACGGTCTGGCCGACGTCGGATTTGCGGAGCTGCCCGCAGGTGTGGTCACGATAGCGCGTTTGGATAGCTTCCATGATGGTGAGCGTTCAGGGTTCGGGGTTCAGGGTTTAGGCGCGCCGGGAAACGTCCCTTGCCAATCTGAACCCTGAACCCTGAACCCTTCTTTCATCCTAAACCCTGAACCCGTTTCGCATCTTACTGAACCTGCCACGGCCCCTTCTTGAGCCAGTCGCGGAGGACTTGATCGGCGGGCTTGCCTTCGGGGGTGTAGCCGCGGTCGTCGGGGCCGGCGGCGTTGGGCGTCCATGCCCAGATCATGAATCCGCCGAACCCGCGCTTGCCGTACCAGGTTTCGAAATAAGACTCATACAGCCGCTTCTGGATTCCCAGATCGAGCGGCTCGGTTGTCTGCGTGTAATCCCACGGCTCGGTCACCGAATTCCCCATGCTGCACCAGCCGACCTCGAGCATGACCACCGGCTTATGAATCTTCGCGCCGAACGTGAGGATCGAGTTCTGGATCTTCGCCCACCGCTGATTGATCTGCTCGACCGTCGCCTGGTTCTTCTGGGCGTGGTTGCCCTGGATGTCTTTGCCCAGATCGTAGTAGCTGTTCATGCCCATCACGTCGAGCTGGTCCCAGAAGGGGATCGTCGTGTAATGGTCCCAGTTGGCCGAGTAGGTGACCTGGCCGTGGTATTCCTTGCGGACCTGGCGGATCGTGCGCGTCCATTCGTCGAGCTGTGGCTCGGTGCTGACCAACTCGGAGCCGACGACGAACAGTTCGACGTGGTTCCGCTCAGCGACCTGATCGTAGTGGCGGAGCATCTCGCGATAGCTGTCCCACCAGTCTTCCCAGACCTCGGGGTGGATGGTGCCGCGCCACTCGTTGCCGCGGGGGGCTTCCAGCAGCACGATCGGCATCAGCGCGACGCGGAGCTTCTTGGAATGGGCGTATTGTATCAGCTCGCCCAGCTTGTCCGGGGTTGGCTCGCCCCGCATGTCGAGGAAGATCCGCGTGCTGGTGCCGTTCTCCTGCTTGGAGTCAACGACGAACAGGACCGTATCGGCGCCGAGGGCCGCGATCTTGTCCACCGAGCGGCCGTAGTCCATGACGTTATCGATCCGCTGCACCTGCATGGCGACGCCGCGGTAGGGGAGGCCTTCGAGCTTGCCCGTGGGCCGGATCGGCGGCTCGTTGTCGAGTGCGTCGATGGAGGCCGGCTGCTTGGCCGCCGTCGCCGGCGACGGCCACATCACGCATCCCATCACGCCCAGGTACGCCGCGACGGCGACCACCACGATGATCCACCAACGACCGTTCATTTACGCCTCTTTCTTGATGCGCGGAATAATACGGATCATAGGGCAAATTGGTAGGGCGGCCGGTACAATCCGCGCCAAGCCGATCCGGCCCCTCCCTCAAATGATCGAGCCCACCATTCGGCCTGCAATATTAGACGACGCCGCCGAACTCGCATTGGTTCGCGTGCTGGCGTGGCGGTCCGCCTACCGCGATATCCTGCCCGCGGCTTTCCTGGCCGCCATGAGCGTTGAGGATGATGAACGCCGCTGGCGGGATCTTATGAACCGCGACGGCCGGGAGGAAATTGTTTGCACAGCGGACGGCCAGATCGCGGGTTACGCCACGTTCGGGCCGGCCCGCGACGGCGCGACCGCGACCACTGCCGAAGTATCCGCCATTTACCTGCGGCCGGATGCTTGGGGGCGGGGCTGGGGGCGAATGCTTTGGCAGGCGGCCCTTGAACGGCTTCGCGACCGCGGGTTTGCGGATGTGATGGTTTGGGTGCTCCGTGACAACTCGCGGGCTCGCCGGTTCTACGAGCGGTGCGGATTGCGTCCCGACGAGGAGAGGACCGTGTCAATCGGCGGCGCCGAACTCGTCGAGATTCGTTATTGCGGGCCGGCGGCCACGCCCATCAAGTCGCATCCGACCCTGTCGACGCCGCGACTGTTGTTGCGGCCGTGGCGCGATGAGGATCTCGCGGCGTTCGCCGCGATGAATGCCGACCCGCGAGTCATGGAATTCCTGCCGAAGATCCTCAGCCCGGCCGAGAGTGACGCCCTGGCGCAGCGGATCAAAGAGCATTTCGAGCGTCGCGGTTTTGGCCTGTGGGCCGTGGAGATCGTCGGAGCAATTCCGTTCGCGGGATTCGTCGGGCTCTCGGTCCCGGCGTTCGAAGCGCACTTCACGCCCTGCGTCGAAGTTGGCTGGCGTCTCGCGTTCGAATGTTGGGGCCGGGGCTATGCCACCGAAGCGGCTCGCGGGGCGCTCGATTTCGGGTACGGACACGTCGGGCTCAAGGAGATCGTCTCGTTCACCGTGCCCGCCAACCTGCGCTCCCGCCGGGTGATGGAGCGGATTGGCATGACGTGTTCGCCGGCCGACGACTTCGACCACCCACGGCTCCCGGAAGGGCACCCGCTTCGCCGACACGTGCTTTACCGCCGTCGTCGAAGCGACACCGCATCGGGTTCGCTTCGGTGGGCGTAATCGTCTCAGGTCGGCCACGCCCGCAGGGCCATCTCCACGATGCGCTGCATCTCCTGGCGCGTCGCGCCGCTGGTGGCCTGGATCGAGAGGCCGTGGAGGACGGTCGCGGCGTAGCGGGCCAGGACGGCCGGGTCGGAATCGGGCGGAAGGTCGCCTTCCGACCTGGCCCGTTCGAAGCGGTCTTGCAGAGCGGTGACAAGGCTCGCCCGCCGCGCGATGAGTTCCTTCCGGACGTTGTCGGCCGCGTCACCGCAGGCGAGGGCGCCTTGGACCGCGAGGCAGCCGCGGGGGTTCCGCGGGTTTGTGAGCATGTCGATCCCGCCGCACAAGAGGCGCTCGAAGACGGCGCGGGCGGTCGGGGCTTCCAGCGCGCACAGGGCGTACGCCGCGGGGCCCTGGGCGTACCGATCCATCGCCTTGCGGAACAGTTGTTCCTTGTTGCCGAACGCGGCGTAGAGGCTGGGGCGGTTGATGCCCATCGCGCGGGTGAGGTCGGGCAGTGAAGCCCCCTCGTACCCCTTGCGCCAGAACACGGTTAGCGCGCGGTCGAGGGCGCGGTCGACGTCGAACGTTCGGGGCCTGCCGCGCGACGCGGGGGCCCGCTTCGGATTGGGCCGCTTCATTTTCATACTCCTCGATACAATATTCCGTTTGACCGGGCGAGTCCACCGCGCCTAAATTGTACCGAGCAGTACAAAACGCGGGACGGACGCTCGGGTCGAACCCGCAACGATGCTGATCAGATTCAACTTCAGGGAGCCGCATCATGCCCGGGAAACTGCAGGGAAAAGTCGCGTTGGTCACCGGCGGGAGCGAGGGAATCGGGCTGGCGACGGCGGAGCGGTTCGTCGCCGAAGGCGCCACCGTCTTCATCACCGGCCGCCGTCGCGAGGTGCTCGACGCGGCCGCGAAGCAGATCGGCCGCAACGTCATCGCGATCCCGTCCGACGTCGCCAAACTCGATGATCTCGATCGCGTCTACGACGTGATCCGGCAGAAGGCCGGGCGCCTCGACGTGCTCTTCGCCAACGCGGGCGGCTGGGAGTTCCTGCCGCTCGGGCAGATCACAGAGGCCCATTTCGACAAGTGGTTCGGCATCAACGTCAAGGGCCTGCTCTTCACCGTCCAGAAGGCCCTGCCGCTGATGCCGGACGGCAGTTCGATCGTGCTCAACGCGTCGATCGTTTCGATCAAGGGGATGCCCGCGTTCAGCGTCTACAGCGCGACCAAGGCGGCGGTGCGGTCGTTCGCGCGGACGTGGGCGGTCGATCTGAAGGACCGAAAGATCCGCGTGAACGCCGTCAGCCCCGGCCCGATCGAGACGCCGGCGATCGGCAAACTTGCGGGCAATGATGACGCCATCAACCAACTCAAAGCGGGCCTCGTCAGCGGCGTCCCACTAGGCCAGATGGGAACGGCCGACGAGATCGCCGGGGCCGTGGTCTTCCTCGCCTCCGACGACGGCAGCTATGTCAACGGGATCGAATTGTTTGTGGACGGGGGAATGGCTCAGATCTGATCGGCCCCATTGTGGTGCAGGCTTTCAAGCCTGCACCTGCGGCCCCGAAGAGCTGCACCACAACATTGCCGGGGCATTTGAGCCCTCCATCACGGGAAAGGATAAATATCATGAACACAAGCACAACGAGGAAACTGGCCGGGAAAGTGGCGGTGGTCACGGGCGCGTCGAAGGGGATCGGCGCGTCGATCGCGAAGCACCTGGCGGCCGAGGGGGCGGCGGTGGTGGTGAACTACGCGTCGAGCAGGGAGGGGGCCGAGCGGGTGGTCAACGAGATCCTCGCGAAGGACGGCAAAGCGGTCGCGGTGCAGGCGGACGTGGCCAAGAAGGGTGACGTCGAGCGGTTGTTTGCCGAGGCGCAGCGTGCGTTCGGCCGGGTCGACATCTTGGTCAACAACGCCGGCGTCTACGAGTTCGCCCCGCTGGAGAACGTCACGGCCGAGCATTTCCACCGGCAGTTCGACCTGAACGTGCTCGGGCTGCTCTTCGCCTCGCAGGAGGCGGCGAAGCACTTTGGCCCGGAGGGCGGGAACATCGTCAACATGAGTTCCGTGGTGGCGACGATCGCGCCGCCCGCCGCGTCGGTGTACAGCGCGACGAAGGCCGCGGTCGATGCGGTGACCCGCTCGCTGGCCAAGGAACTTGGGCCGCGCAAGATCCGCGTGAACGCGATCAATCCGGGGATGGTTGAAACCGAAGGCTTCCACGCGGCCGGGATCGCGGCGAGTGATATGCGGCGGCAGATGGAGCAGCAGACGCCGCTCGGCCGGATCGGCCAGCCGCAGGACATCGCGCCGGCCGTCGTGTTCCTCGCCTCCGACGACTCCGCCTGGCTGACCGGCGAAACGATCCACATCGCCGGCGGGTTCAGGTAGTCGAACTGCCTTTCTGCCTGTCTGGCCACGAAGGCCGGTTGCCCAGTTCGGGATCGTCGGAAGGCCGCTTGGCGGTTTCGCAATCCGAGCGCAGCGGGGACAGCGCTCTGATCGCGCGGACCGCCAGCGGCCCTCCGGCGCTATGCGGTGTGTGATCTGCCTCCCATGGGTAGGAGTTGCAAACTTTTGCGTGACTCGGGTTCATGCGGTGTTACAATGCCGAAACCCAAGGCAAGGAGCCCCATGAACCGTTCCACCCGCCTCGCGATCGGCGTTCTCGGCCTCGTCTGCTGCTGTGCAGTCCGTGCCCACGCGCTCGACGTCGACCGGGCCAGCTACAAGATCACCCTTCCCGAGGGTGCGACCGTCGAGAAGGGTGACGGCGAGATCGACGCCGATCACATGACGACCGTCAACCTGCCCAACGACAGCACGATGGTCGTCCTCGTTATCGACGACAAGGCGCGCGCCTCGGTTGCGTTTGACAAAATGGTCAATGAATACAAGTCCAAGGTGAAGGAGGGCTCCGTCGACAAGAGCGAATCGTTCGTCCAGCCGAAGGCCACCCGTGCCAACGCCGTCACCGGCAGGCTCAACGGCGTCCTGATCACCTTCGACGTTGGGCAGATCGACGGGAAGGAGAAATCGTTCCTCGTCGTCTTTACCTACATGCAGTCGAAAAAGGCCGCGACCATCGAGATGGTTCAGAAGGCGATGACGACGTTTGTCATCAAGGAATGACGGCGCGTCTAAGCTGTCGTCTTCGCTCGTGCGGACGAGAGGGGCGGGGCGATCTCTTCCAGCGACAGCCGCTCGGCCTTCACGCCCCAGATCATCTCGGCCCCCGCCGCGAGCACCATCAGCCCGGCGGCGGCCAGATACCCATAGAACATCAATTGTCGGGAACCGGTCTGAATCAAATGACCGAACAGCGCGGGGGCGGCGACGCCACCGACCAGCGTGCCGATCGCGTAGAAGATAGCGATCGCCATCGCACGCAGTTCCAGGGGGAAGATCTCGCTGACGGTCAGATAGGCGGCGCTGGCCGCGCACGAGGCGACGAAGAAAATCGCCGACCAGGCGATCGATTGCGTCGTGGCGGTGAGCACCCCGCGCTTAAAGAGATATCCGGTGATCGCCAGCATGATCCCCGAGGCCGCGTAGGTGACGATGATCATCGGCTTGCGGCCGACCACGTCGAACAGCCGGCCGAGCAGGATCGGGCCGAGGATGTTCCCCAGCGCGAAGAACAGCAGGTGCTGGCTCACATGGCTTGGCTCGATCCCGTAGAAGCGGCTGAGGATCAACGCATACGTGAAGAACCCTACCGCATTGTAGAAGAACGCTTGCGCCACCATCAGCGCGAAGCCCAGCAACGAACGCTGGCGATGCTCGATCAGCATCGTGTGGAGAATCTCCTTCAGCGGCGTGTGCCGCCGGGGATGGATCTCGGTGACGCGGTGCTCGTGCGGCGGGGCGTCGTGCCCGTGAGAGGCATTCCGTTCGATGTCGTCCACGATCTGGTCGGCCTCGGCCTTGCGGCCGTGGATCATCAGCCAACGCGGGCTTTCGGGAACCCAGTGCCGGAGGAAAAGAATGCCGAGCCCCAGCACCGCGCCCAGGCCGTAGGAGAATCGCCAGCCGGTCGAGGCCGGCAGGTGGGCAGGGTTGAGCAGGAACATCGTCACGCCCGAGCCGAGCGCCGCGCCGACCCAGAACGTGGAATTGATCGCCAGATCGACATGCCCGCGGATGCGGGCGGGGATGAGCTCGTCGATGGCAGAGTTGATGGCGGCGTACTCGCCGCCGATGCCGGCGCCGGTGAGGGCGCGGAAGATGAAGTAACTGGTCGCGCTCCACGAGAAGGCCGTGGCCCCGGTCGCGGCGACGTAAAGGGCGAGCGTGACGAAGAAGAGTCTCTTGCGGCCGAACCGATCGGTGCCGTAGCCGAACACGAGCGCCCCGACGACCGCGCCTGCCAGGTACCAGCTCGCCGACCATCCGACCTGGGCATCAGTGAGATGCAGCGCCTTCGGATCCTTCAGCGCCGCCCCGACCGCCCCGGCCAGCGTCACTTCCAGCCCGTCCAGCACCCACGTCACGCCCAAGGCGATCACAACCATGACGTGCCACCGACTCCA
>DASXMX010000128.1:0-5787 GCA_036495445.1 Tepidisphaeraceae bacterium | reverse complement strand
CGGCTCGGCGGGAGCCTCGCCCTCCCGTTCGGAGCCCTTGCCGGACCGATCGCGTCCGGCCCATGGCGTGTACCGTCAAGTCAATCGGTCAACGATCGTATTCCTCACCGTGTGCACGAAGGATCGGCAACCGTATTTGGCGGCGAATCGGCGCACCAGTTATTGATCGAGACCTGGCGGGGTGCTGATGCGTGGCGGGTCGGTCGGTATGTGGTGATGCCCGACCACATCCACCTGTTTGCCGCGCCGACGGGTTCCGAGATTGTGTTTGATAACTGGGTGAGGTTTTGGAAATCGCAGTTCACCAAACGGTGTGAGCTAACTGAGCACCGTTGGCACGCCGACCACTGGGACCGCACGTTGCGCGACGGCGAGAGCTACGAAGCGAAATGGGATTACGTGCGCAACAATCCGGTTCGGCATGGACTGGTGAAGGTGGCAGAAGAGTGGCCGTTCCAGGGAGAGCTGAATCACCTGGCGTGGTGAAATCGGGGAGGGCGAGGCTCCCGCCGAGCCGGGGCTCGCTCGACGAACGCGGCTCGGCGGGAGCCTCGCCCTCCCAGTTAGCGGAACAACAATGTCGCCTTTCCGTTCACGTAGGCCAAGCCGGCGGGACGATGGGCCATGGCGAGCTCAGTGAGCAGTTCGTTGTCATTGATGAGGACGACAGGCGACGGCTCTTGGCGGATCGCCAGGCGCTCGATGATATGCGGGTCGGTTTCGATCCGCGTCACTACCAGCCGCGGGGGGCTCACGGGCGCGGCCGGATGCGGCGCGGGTGGTTTTACCGCAATGTTGGCGGGCTGCGACGATCGGGATCGCAGGAGAAGCGGGACCCCCACCGCGACGAGGACCACGGCCAGCGTGAGGGCCGTCCGGGCCAGGGCCCGGCGGCGCCGGCGGCCGCGGGCCTCGGCCAGGGCGAGATCGAGGATGCGCTCGCGCCTCCGTTCCCCCGCGTCCGACAGCAACGGTTGGAACTCATTCATTATCAGACCTCGTCGCCCACGTTCGCAGGTCCCGCAGCGCGCGGCGCAGCCGCCCGTCCACGGTGCCGATGGACAATCCCATCGCTTGAGCGATCCGCGCCAGCGTCCACCCGCCCTCGCAACGCAGCTCGATCATCCGCGCGATCCGCGGGTCGAGCGACGCGATCTGCTTGCGGAGTCGGGCGATCTGTTCTTCGTCCGATGACGTATCCGCATTATGGCCTGAGGCGTCCGCGGCCACGGCGACCAGCGCCTCGCGCTTTCTCCGTCTCGACTCGGCCCTCAGCAGGTCATACGCGGCGGTCTGGGTCACCAGCCGCAGCCACCGCGCGAACTGCGCCTCGGAATCCACCGGCCGCACCGTGCGGATCACCCGCAGCACGGCGTCCTGAACCACGTCCAGGCAGAACGACTCGTCCCTTCGTGTGAGATTGCATGCGTGCCGATACATCGTGTCGAAATACTGGCGGTAAAACGCCTCGACCGCCCGCGCCTCGCCGGCCGCCATCGCCGCCGTCAGTTCGTGGACGGGGTAGGGCATGGGGATCAGTGCTTTTCGTCGGCGCCGCCATTCTTGTCCGACGTCGCTCGTCGAATCTCGCTCCTGAGCGCGGCGTTTTCTTTCTCCAGTTCGGAAACCCGATTTCCGATGGAACGGTTTGCTTGCAGGGCCCGATCCTCCTGGTCCTTAAGATTCGACAGGGTTGCCCGCGCTTTCTGGTATGCCTCGGCCAAATGGGCGTAATCGTTTCGATATGCGACGAACGCTTGATTGTGGGACTGCAGCGCCTGGAGCGTTCGCGATACGGCCTCGATTTGTTGTGGCGTGCCCCTTACCAAGAGGACTTCGGTTTCCTCATGAAGTTTCAGGGAGGGCTCGGCTGAGTGGTCCGCTTCGGAGGCAGCCGATTCCAGCAACGATAACACGTCCTTCAGGGCTCTCTTGCGCCCGGCGGAAACCTCTTCTGCTGTGGGAGCTTCCTGATCTTTGCCGAGCGCGGCCCAGGCGGCCCGTAACCCAAGCTCTTCGACGGGTTCTCCCAGGCCGAACGTACCCAACTGGGTTTCCGGGGCTGCGGCGCCGGTCCGATTGGCAAGGCTGTGAAACACGTATACCGGCGGGTACGGAAGCACGGTCGTGGCCTTGACGTTGGGGACGAGGTTGGAAATGACCTCCACGATCTGTTGCAGCATAACCGAATGCAACTTCATCTGGGGCAGCGGGTGCTTCTGCCAGTCGCCGGGCTCGGCGACGTATTGGAAGCTGGGCGCCTTGCGTTGGACGAGTTGCAGCAACTCGGCCACTGACATGCCCGCCGGGACGTCCAGGTCTTCGATGATGCCGACCTCCTGAGGCGTAAAGGAAGTGGTGTCCACGGGCTGGGTGGCGGGCGTCTGCGCATATGCGGCGGCCGGAAGCAGGATGATGGCTACAACGAGGAATCGCACGACCAACTTCATTTGAGGCTCCTGTGTTCGATGTACCCTCCATACGACGCCGGTCGAGGGTTTTCGCGCGATGTCAGTCGATCCGAGATCAACGCCGGATTGCGAGCGTCACGGCCCGGTAATCAGCGGCATGAAACAAAAACGGGGTGCGGCATGGCACAGGTGTGAGATGGGGTGAAAAGCCATAATTATCGCCACATTCAACACTTATAAATTCATCGTGCTAGATGTGATGCCACAAAATGCCACAAATCGGGGAGTCGCGAGACCGTGGCTGGAATTCGTCCACGAGCGGGGCGGCGTTCGGCCGATCTAATCCCGGAGTTCCTGGGAACTATCGGCGGAAAGGCGAGGGGATGAGCAGCGATTTATGACGGAATCGATAATCATGCAATTGTCGCCGGGGATGAGCCCGGCACCGGCCGGTCCGCGCGGCGTCGGTATGCCGCTGGCGTTGCGGGTGGGGTATGACATGCGGTTCGACGTCGGCGGGCCGCTGCCGACGGCGATGGTCTTCATGCTCTACGCGCACCCGGCGGTGGCGGGGCAACTCGAGGGGCCGGAGCGAATCGTTGTGGAGCCGGAGGGCTCGGCGGTGGAGACGTTCCTCGATTCGTTTGGGAACCGCTGCGCCCGGCTGATCGCAACGCCGGGGGTGCCGTTGCGGGTGGCGTATGACAATGTGTTTCAAACGACGTATGACGCGGAGGCGCAGCCCGACAGCGCGACACCGCAGGAGGCGGCGGGGGCGCTGCCGGTGGAGGTGCTGCCATTCCTGCTCGGCAGCCGGTATTGCGAGGTGGATCGGCTTTCTGCGATCGCGTGGGATTTGTTCGGCAAGCTCCCGGCGGGCGGGACGCGGGCGCTGGCGATCAACCGGTGGGTGTTCGAGAATGTCCGTTTCGGCTACCGCTTCACCCGCCCCAACAAGACGGCCCTCGACACCTACGTCGAGCGGAGCGGCGTCTGCCGGGACATGACGCACCTGGCCATCGCGTTCTGCCGGGCGATGAACATCCCGGCCCGGTACGCGACCGGCTACCTGGCCGACATCGACGCCGAACCGGATCCGACGCCGATGGATTTCAGTGCGTTTTACGAGGTGTACCTGGGCGGGCGGTGGTGGCCGATGGACGCGCGGCACGGGCGGGCGCGGATCGGCCGCGTGTTGATGGCGCGTGGTCGCGATGCGACGGACGTGGCGCTGGTGACCAGCTTCGGGCCACATAAGCTGACGAAGTTCACGGTGCTGACAGAACCGGTGGGGACGATGACGCTGCCGATGCCCGTGCCCGCTGAGGCGCTGGCGCGGAGCGCGTGATGGGCCGAATCGAACCCTCGCGCTTCCACGCCTGACCTATCCCTCGCGCCGGGTGGTATGGGCATGTACCCATGCCCGTGGCCTGTAAGAAATGCAACCACAGAGGCCACAGAGGCCACAGAGAGAAATGCAACAACGAATTGGCCACAGACGGGGCACAGATGCACGCAGATAAAATGCAGATTTGAAATCTCAAATTTGGAATTTGAAATTCCCATCTGTGTGCATCTGCGTCTATCTGTGGCTCATTCTTGCTTTCCTGCATTTTCTCTGTGCTCTCTGTGTCCTCCGTGGCCTCTGTGGTTTGCATTTCAATCAAATGCCACGGGCATGAGTACATGCCCATGCCACCCGGAGAAGCCCTCGTTACGGCAGATGAGGCGCGCGATTGATACTTAACGTCCCGCTGGCGACGGGGACGCCGGCGCGGGCGGCGCGTTGATCGCGCCGGCGGGCGGCACGTTGGCCAGCTCCTCCAGCGTGTACGGCTTGGCGCGGTCGGCCGTTTCGCGGCGGACCTTGGCGACGCGGGCGGGGCGGATCCCGCCGGAGTGGTTGCCCCATTCCTGGCGGGCGTAAGTCAGGACCGCGGCGAGCATGTTGTCATCCGCCCACGGGAAGCCGGCCATCTCGTTGGGGTAGGTGACGCCGTCGTTGGGGCCGACCAACCCGTGCAACACGATGCGGCAGAGGACTTCGGGGTTGCCGTTCAGGCGCTTGGACCCGTCCAGCGGCGGAGCGAGCGTGCCGGTGCCGGCCGGCGCCGGCGTGCCGCGGCCGTCGGCGCCGTGGCAGGCGATGCACGTCTGCGTGTACAGCGACTTGCCCAGCGCGACGGTTTCAGCCAGCTTCGGGTTGCGCTTGGCGAGCGCCTGCTGCCGCGTCGCGGCCTGCTTGGCCCTTTCGAGTTCCGCGGTGTAGGCGGCAATCAGCGCCCTGGGGAATTGCGAGGAGAGCGACGATTTCTCGCGCGTGGCCACGGCGGAGGCGACGGTCGCCTCCGCCTGCGGCACGTTCGCGTAGATCAGGGAGAGCCCCGCTTGAGCGGCGACGCGAGGATTCGGATCGGTTGCCCCAATCGATGCGACGGTCGAGGCGACCGTGCGCCCGTTCTCGCCCTTGAGCAGCGGCTCGGCGATGCGGATCGCCGCGGCGCGCAGGCGCCAGTCGGGGTCGTGCAGTTTTTCCATGACGAGCGACGGCTCCGTCGCGCCCAGGCGGTCCAGCGTCCAGAGCGCGTGCAGGCGGGCCAGCGCGTTGGCGCTGCCATCGCGGGCCAGTTGCTGCAGGGCGGGGACGACTGACTTGTCGCCGCGGAGGACGATCAGCTTCTGGGCCGTGTCGCGCCACCAGCCGTTCGGGTCGGACAGGTGGGCGACGAGCTGCGCGGCCGTCTCCTCCAGCATGTGCGGCGGCTGGCGACGCTTCATGCCGTCGTACGTCAGGCGGTAGATCCGGCCGTGGTTGATATTGTGTTGGAGCCCATACTTCTCGATCTGCGGCCGCAGATAGGTGCCGGGCTTGTCCCACTCGGCCTCCTGGATGATGCCGTGGTACATGTCGCAGATGTAGAGGCACCCGTCCGGGCCGGTCGCGGTCCAGACGGGGCGGAAGTTGGCGTCCATCGAGGCGATGAATTCCTGGCGGTCGTAAGCGTTGGACAGGACGGTCTGGCCCTGCACGTCCTGCAGCTTCGCCCGGCGGATCAGCCGGTCGACGGGCTCGGGGATCAGGTAGTCGCCGACCAGGTCTTGCGGCAACGCGTCGCCGCGGTAGATGCTTTGCCCACCGCACCCTGTGAAGTGGCTCAGGCCCCCGCCCATCTTCAGCCGCCGCAATCCGCCCTGGATGTCGGTTGTCGGGAGGATCGGGTACACCTCGTTGAAGTGGGGCGGCACGTCGCCCTTCAAGCCAAGCGGGCCATATTGCGGCATCGCCTGGAAAAACAGCGCCGGGTGTTCCGAGCCGGCCTGCGAATAGATCATCTGCCCGCTGTCTTCCATCGCGATCCCCCACTGGCCCATCGAT
>DASXMX010000127.1:0-15199 GCA_036495445.1 Tepidisphaeraceae bacterium | reverse complement strand
GCTCGGCGGGAGCCTCGCCCTCCCAATGACTCACCGGCGATGGTCTTTAACCCACGCTCAGGTTCGCCAGATAATCTTCGAGCTCCTTCTGCTGCCGGTCCTGCTGCTTCTGCAGATCAGCGACTTGCTTGTGCTGGTCTTGTATGGTCGTCTCCTGCGCGTCCAGTTCGGTCAGGAGCCGCTTGTAGTAGTCGCTGGACTGGCTGACGGCCTTCATGTTCTCGCGGATGCGGGATTGCTCGGCGGTGATTTCCGAAAGCTTCTGCTGGGCCTCCTGAATCTGCCGCTGCGTGTCGACCAGCGCGCTCTTGAGTTGGGCGGCTTTGCCCAGGGCATCCTTCACCGGCTGGGGGATTTCGCCCGTCCGGGCGTAGGCCGCGACGACCGTCATGTCCATCGGCAGGATTGCCATTTCCTGCATTTGAGTGTGCTCCTCCCGCACCGTGAGCTTGCTCGGATGGTGCGGCTCGATGTGGCCCTCGAACCGGTAGAGTGCATCGGTCGTCTCGATCGGCTTCTTCGGCTCCAGCAGCGTCCAGTCGGCGTGCTTGGGGGCCTCGATCAACAGCGTCTTGGGGTTCTCGCTCTTGTCCTCGGCAGTATAGTCCTGGCTGAACGTCTGCTTGTAGGTGAGCCAGAGCACCCCCTTGACGATCTTGCCGGTGAGGAGTTGGTTGGTCTGCGTGTTGTCGGAGGCGTGGACCGTGACTTCCTGGTCGACGCCATAGCTGATCAGGCGTTCCTGGCCCGGCGGGACGTCGCCGAGGCTCGCGTCGCCGGCGTAGCTGCTGCCGGCGATCACGGTGATGGGGCCTTGCAGGAGGTACTTGCCGGTCGTGTTCTTCAGCCGCGCGCCCAGCAGCGGGTTGTTGGGCATGACCGATTGGTTGTAGATACTGAGCTTTTCGGCGTGGATCGGGTCGGTGACGATCGGCAGCATCGCCGACTGCTGGCGGGCGATGGAGACGTTGCCGACGGTGTATTGGAACAACTCGCCGACTTTCGCGGCCGAGGCGACGGAGGAGATCGAGGCGGTCGGGTTGATCGCGCCCAGCGCGGCGCCCTCAGATGCGGGAGTGGCCGCGGGCGCGGGCGGGGCCGCGCTCAACCCGGAGGCGCCGCCGCCGCCGAACCCGCCCCCCGCTCGCATGCGCCGTTGCAGCATCGGCTGCCTCGCCGCGTCGGACAGCTTCTCCTCCTCCCGCAGTGCCATCTCGGTCGGCTTGGGCATCGCGTCGAGCCCCCCCTCGTACGTCTGCGGCCGCAGGCTCGCGTAGAGTTCGGGCTGCACGATCGGCCGGGGGATGTAGAGCGGCTGGTAGAGGTCCTGGATGAAGCTGATCGGCCGGCCGCTCACGAGGCTCAGTTGCACGTCCTTCCAGTCGCTGTCGGTCTGGTTCTCGACGATCGCCCACCCCTGCAGCGATCCTTCCTGAGCAGCCTGGCCCTGCCCCTTCTGCTGCTCGGACGTCCCCTCCGGCGCGGGCTGTGTGGCGGGTCCTTCGCCCGGTCCGGGGAGGATCAGGCGATAGCTGGTTTTCCAGACCGGCGTCTCGACGACGTACCCGATCCGCACCCGCCGCTCGCCCTGGCCGGCGAAGTGGATCTCGACCGGCTTCTTGTCCTTGTCGCGGGCCTGCGACAGGGCCGCCAGCGCCTGGGCGAGTTCCCGCCGCAGCTCGGCGTCCTCGATCCGCACGTCGGACACCTGGCCCAGTTCCACCGGCTGAATGCCGGTATCGCTGACGAGATTCACCACCTGCACGTCGACCATCTGCGGGTGGTCCTTGTCGCCGGCCGGGCGCTGCTGCTTCTCGACGCCGAGGACGGTACCTTGCACCTGGCGGGCGCCTTGGGCCAGCGTCACCGTCACGCGCGCGCCGCGGAGTTGGTTCAGCAGATCCGAGAGTGCGGGATTGCTCGTCAGGTCGATCTGGAAGCTGCGCAGGGTTCGCTGGAGCGGGCCCTGGCTCGGATAGGTGACGGCGCTGACCGTGCCCTTGTCGAGGTCCTGGAGAACGAGGCTCTTAAGGATGTCGTTGATCTGCTCGCTCTTGAACCGCAGGACGGTGGCAGAGTTGCCGTTCACCTGCCCGAAGTGCTCGAAGTATCCCACCCCGCTGGAAAAGAGCACCACCTCGCGCACCGGGACGTTCGCCTGCCCGTCGGCGGGCTGCGGCGCGTCGGCAGCGCGAAGGGCGGCGGGACGAAGGACAGACAGCGTGGCCGCCACGGCGGCCGCGAGCACGATTGATTTGCGCAGTGCGATCACGGGAAGTCTCCTTGCGGGTTAGGCCGCTGCTTGGACGCGGGGCTTCCCTCAGAGTTCCCAATGATCCCGAAATGTGAAACACCGAGGGCACGGAGAACACAAAGAACACGGAGGAAAACCCGAAGACACCGATCCGCCGATTGCACCAATTCTCGCAGATCCGAACCCATCGCATCCACGAAAATCCGTGAATTTGGAGATCAATTGTCTTGTGTATTCCTCTGTGTTCTCTGTGTCCTCGGTGCCCTCTGTGGTTGGTCTTAAAGCGGTCCTATTTACTGAAATCCGGATGATCCTTCCGCCCGCCGGACTCGATGTAGGCGAGCAGGTCGAGGATGTCGTCGCGCGTGAGGCTGTTCAGCAGCCCCTCGGGCATCGGCGAGGTCTTGGAGACCTCGCGGCCGGCGATGTCCGACTTCTTCACCGTGACCTTCTCCGAGCTGAGCATGCTCGGCTGGACGATGACGCTGTCGTTGGTCTCCTCGACGATCCGGCCCACCACGCCGCCGCCTTCCTTGAAGCGGACGACGGTGTTCGCGTACTGCTCGCTGATAACCTTTGACGGAAGGATGATCGATTCGAGGATGTCGTGCCGCGAGAACCGGCTGGCGACGGCCGTCAAGTCGGGGCCGACCGAGCCGCCCTCGTTGCCGAACTTGTGGCAGGCGATGCACTGGGCCGCCTGCTCGAACATCGCCTGGCCGCGTTCGAAGTTGCGGCCGTGGCTCACCCGATCGAGGTACGGCTCGACGTCCCGCATCTGCCAGTCGTGGACGAACTTCATACCACCGACGGACTTGCCCTTGCGGACGGTCGCCTTCGGCACGTACGCCGCAAGCACGTCGGCTAGCGACTTGCGCTCGCTGTCCGTGAGCGTCGCCTCGGCGTCATCGTGCAGGTGGCCGATGAAGTTATTGAAACTCGCGCCGTCCGCGTACGGGCGGCCGGCCTCCTCGAACCACTTCAGCACGTACGCCGGGTGTTGGGCCAGCGAGTGGTCCTTCGCCCACCAGGCGAAGAACTGCCGCCGCAGGTCCGGCGTCCAGTTGTTGTTGATCGTCCGCAGGTAAAGGATGTACGCGAGCTGCTCCTCCTGCGTCGCCGAGGTGTTCAGCAGGTTCACCGACTTGGCCACCGCATCCGGCGCGTCCAACGCCAGCAATACCTGGCACATCTCACGATCCATCGGGAACGACTTCGAAGGGTAGTGCGGATCGAGTTCGGCAACGAGCGGCTCGGCGATCGTCTTATCAGGCTTCCCGTGCCGGGCGAGGCTCACCTCGATCACCCGCAGCTTCTCCAGCTTCTGCTCGGGCGAAAGGCTCGGCAGCGGGATGTGGGACAGGGCCTTGTAAAGGTCGGCCTGATCTTCGTTGCTGCCCAGGCGGGCCAGGGCGAGCAGTCCATTGAGGGCGGCCTCGGGGTTGGTCTCTGCCAGCACCTTGCCCTTCCACTCGACAACCGGCTGCGACTCGATCGCGATGCGGGCCGCGTAGCGGAGGAATCGGTCAGAGCTGCCGAGATACTTCATCGCGGTTTCCACCGCACGCGAATCCTGGTGCCCGTGGAAGGCCTCGAGCTGATGGCGAATCTCACGCTGGTCGGCGCCGGCCGCGTCGTGCAGATCAACCGGGGCGGTGGATTCGGAGCCCGTGTAGGTCACGCGGAACAGATACGACTGCGTGTTGCGGCCACCCACGCTGAAGTACATGGCGCCGTCCTTGCCGATCAGGGCATCGGTCAGGTTAAGCGGCGTCTTGCGCGCCTGCTGCAGGTGCAACGACTTGGGCGCGATGAAGTTCTCCCACGCACAGTCGTAGCTCGCGCCGTGCGGCGTGAGGTGGGCGGCGATCAGCCGGCCGTACGTCCAGTCCAGCACGTACATCGCCTTCTGGTACTTGGCCGGGAACTTCGCCCCAGCGCCGCTGATGATGCCCGTCGGGCTGCCGAGGCCCACGCTGGCCATGCCCGGCAGGCTGTCCGGGTAGTAGTCGGGCCACTTGGCGGTCCCTTCGCGGAACCCGTAGTCCCCGCCGCTGACCGCGTGGATGATGCGGATCGGCCGGTACCAGGGCGTGCCCCAGTCCCATTCCATGTCGCTGTCGAACAGGACCAGCTCGTTGTCGGCATTGAAACAAATGTCGTAGGTATTGCGCAATCCCGAAGCGAAGAGCGACGGGTTCTTCCCGTCCGGGTCGAGTTCGACGATGAACCCGCCCGGCGGTTTCTTGCCGATGCCGAACCCGTTCCCGTCCTCCGCCCGCGGCAGGACCATGTCGTCCGCATAGTTCTTGTGGGGCGACGTGGGAACGAGATCCTGCGGCAGGCTGACGAAGTTGCCGCAGACGATGAACAGGTGCTTCTTGTCGGGCGACAGGAGGATGGCGTGCGCGCCGTGGTCCCCCGTCCCGCCGGGCCATTCGCGGAGCATCTCCATGCTGTCGTACTGATCATCCCCCTTCGTGTCGCGGCAGCGGAACAGGCCGTACTTCTTCGTCTGCGCGTCGAACCCGTCCACGTACAGGCTGTCGAATGCGTAGAGCATCCCCATGCACTCGCTCAGCGGCAGCTTGAGCTGGTCTTCCTTGACGACCTTGCCGTCCTGCAGCGTGAGGCGGGTGATCGGCTCCTTGCGCTGGCCGGCCAGGAGCAGGCGGCCCTTGTTATCCCACGCCATCGAGATCCACGATCCCTCTTTGGCCTTGTCGGCCTTCATGACAACGTCGACCTTGAAGCCGGGCAGCGTCTGAATCTCCTCGGCCTTGTTGTCGATGTCCGCCGCGCCCGCCCGTGGCACCGCGCACGCGGCCCACGCCAGCAGGCACGCCATTCCGATCCGCCGTGCTGCGATCATTCAACACTCCTGAAATGTCTGGTTCCGGGCCTTACCCGCTCACACTACAGAGGCAAGTGGCTTTCGTTGCGGAGGTCGAGTGTGCGCGGTCCGGCCCCCGGGGCGGCCATCCTCCCGCTCAAACGGGGACGCCGACGGCGTCAGCCAACCGCGAGCGGAACTCACTCCAGTCGTGGCCGGCCCGCCCCAAGACTTGGGCAATATCAAACCACGAGTTCGTCGTCGGCGATTCGGCTTTGAGCTTGGCGGCATCCAAGCCTTTCATTGCGATGACCGTCCAGCAGTCGCGAAAATCGAGCTTCCGCGCCTTTTGATGCGACTTCTCAGCCTCGCCGGCACGGTTGTGGGCATTGCTGTTGTCGGTACCGCCCTTGATCTCGATCGCGAGCTTATTGCGAAGTGTTTGCCCGTCCTCCACCTGAATGCGGACATCGGGATCGCTCGCGAGCGCGATAACCACGCGCCGGCCAGCAGAATTGCGGACGACGAGCTTGCGTTCAGTTCGCTCCGTTACAAATGCCTTCAGGATGTCGGCAATCGCGAGGAAGACGTCCGCCGTTGCCTGCTTCCCGATCGTGACATTGTTCGCGCCTTGGAATTGCGATCCGAGCGTCAGTAGCCGGAGTTCGGAGACGTCGCGCGGCGTGACGCTCGGCGACAATTGCCGCACAAGTTCCGCAAGCGCTTGGCTCATCGCTGCGCAGAAATCCGGCAGCGCGGCCCGCTGCCTCTCATTGAGGGTGCCGGCCATTTCCATGGCCTTGAACAGCCCCATCCCCGTGCCACTGCGGTAGAATGACTTCTGCGAAGCTCCCAAGAGCAGCCGGTAGTAGCCAACCAGCGTCGGCTTGGCTTCCAGCACAGCCGGCGTGGGAAATACGTGCTCGTCGCGGACGTTCGCCGCCGCGATGAGCTTCAGTGTGTCCTTCGGGGCATACTTCAGCGTTTGCGTTTTAATGAGGCTTGGTTCTGTCTTGGATAGCGCTTCATTGAGCGCATCGACCAGCCACGTTGTTCGCGCAGCGACCAGGAGTTGATGGAACGCGACTTGCCGGCTCGGGCCGGGCGGGTTCAGGCTCGGTGTTCGCGCGGACTTTTTTGACTCGCCCATTCAAGCGCCTCTCGGCAATGTCCACGTAAGCGGGATTGAGTTCGATTCCGAAGAACCGGCGGCCGGCATCGTGGGCGACGAGCCCCGTCGTGCCTGAGCCAATAAACGGGTCTAGCACGAAATCGCCTTCGCGCGAGCCGAGTTCCACACAACGTTGAACAAGCGCAGGCAGGAACGTCGCGAAGTGGGCGTCCTTCACGGGGTAGGTGTTTATGTCCCAGACCGTGCGCAGGTTGCGGTCGTTCGGCCCGCGCACAGAGTGGCCGTCGTAAAAGTACCGCTCCGATTTGCTGAACAGGAACACGTACTCGTGACTGCGCGTCGGCCGGTCTTTTACGCTCTCCGGCTGGCAGTTCGGCTTATTCCAAATGATTTCGGTCCGCAAGTACCACCCCGCGGTTTGGAGGGCAAACGCGAGCCGCCAAGGGACGCCGATCAGGTCTTTGGGCTTGAGTCCGGGCGGAGTCGGCGGGCGCACGGACATCGCACGAATCGGGTTCTTCTTATCAGGTGCCCGCCACGTCCTGCCGCCCGACGTAAACGAGTCCCCGATGTTCAGCCACAGCGTCCCGTCTTCGCGGAGCACCCGCCGGACCTCCTCAAACACGGTCACCAGCGATTTGATGTACTCGTCAACGGAAAGCTCGAGTCCGATCTGACCCTCAATGTCGTAGTCCCGAAGCCCCCAATAGGGTGGGGACGTGATGCAGCATTGAAAGGTCGAGGGGAGGATTCGTCCGAGCACCCGGCTCGTGTCGCCGGTAACGATGGCCGAGTCGGTCGCGCTAGGCGCGAAGATGCTGCCAAAGCGGCTTGCTAGGCACGCTTCGGGGATGAGTTGCACCGTGGGTTGGCTCAGCAGCGGGAGCATCTCGAAGGCGTCGGAACTGTCGTCGGGCATGTCCTCGTGCTCCGAGCGGGAGTGTATCGGGGATGCCGACGGAGAGCAAAGCAGCAACGGCCTCTGAACAGCCGCGCAAGATATCGTCAGATCGCAAGTTGTGGCTTGACACCCCCCCGTGAGCCCTCTACGTTTAGAAGAGCACACCTCCAGGAGTCGTACCGATGTCGGTCCAGATGGAACTGCACAAGATCATCATCTCCGAGATGCAGCCGGAGCAGATCATCATGCTCAAGGAGGTGGACGGGGAACGGAAGTTCCCGATCGTCATCGGCAACCCCGAGGCGTACGCGATCGATCGTCGCCTCAAGGGCGTGGTCAGCCCCCGCCCGCTCACGCACGACCTGCTGGCCAACGTGATCGAACAACTCGGCGGGACGATCGACCGGATCGAGATCAACAACCTTCAGGACCACACGTTCTTCGCCCGCATCCACATCCGCCGCAACGGCGAGCTGCTGAAGATCGACAGCCGGCCCAGCGACGCGATCGCGCTGGGCGTCGCGACGATGGTGCCCATCTACGTCGCGGAGCACGTGCTCGACGAGGTTTGCGACAGTTGAACCGACCGTCGCGAACGGCGCGGCCCTCATCCCCATTGCACATGCGGTTGCAGCGCGGTCCAATGACCGCATCGGGAGGATGTGCATGCGTGCTTCACGTCGATGCGGGTTGGTGATATTGCTGTTTCTTGGCCTGTTATGCCCGGCGATCGCCCGCGCGGTGACCGGCACGCCGGGCGAAATCCAAGACGTGCTTGCCGGGATCAAGCTTGAGCCGGGGAAGACCGTCAAAGTCATCGACCCGCAGACCGGCGGGAACGGGTATTGGCAGGTCTACCTGCCGCAGGACTACACGCCCTCGCGCCTGTGGCCGATCATCTATTGCTATCACGGGAGCAACGGCGAGCCGACGGTCTGGCCCTTTAAAGACCTGACCGACGGGAAGGGATTCATCGTCATCGGAATGGAATACCGCGATCGCGCCGCGGGCGGCAAGCGCGACACCGACCTGCCGAACCTCCGCCGGATTCACGACGTGCTGGCCAAGCACGTTGCGCTGCACGAGCAGGTGCAGTTCATCGGCGGGTTCAGCCAGGGTGGATGGTCGACCAGCACGCTGGCGGAAGTAAACCCAGACACGTGGGCGGGAATGATCATCCTGGGTGCGGGGCGGGGCAGCTCGATGCCGGACCCAAAGGTGAAGGACAAACCGGTTTTCATCGGCATCGGCGAGACCGACCCAAGCAACGCCCGGGCGAGGTCGGCGGAGGCGTTTTACAAGGAACAGGGCGCGGACGTGACGCTCGAGGAGTTCAAGGGCAAGGGGCACGCGGTCGACACGGCCGACACCGTGCTGCGGCAGTGGCTCACGGCGCAGGCGATGAAAGCGGCGGGTGCGGTGCTGAAGTTGAAGACCGACCTGGCCGCCGCGCAAGCGGCGGAAAAGGCGGGAAAGCTCGGCGTGGCGCTGACGCACTATCAGTCGGTCGTCCAGAACGGGGGCGAAGAAGCCGGGCCGGCCCAGGCCAGGGTTGACGCGATCAGCCAATCCGCCGACAACGCGATGGCCGAGGCAGAACGGGCATTGACCGAGAGGCGGTTTGTGGACGCGACGAAGCTGCTGGTCGCCGGCGGCGCCACGTATGCCGGCTCACCCGCCGGTAATCGCTTCAAGGCGCGGCTCGAGGCGATCCGCTCCGATCCGGCGATTAAGGCGCAAGTGGAGCAGGCCCGCGCCGACGCCGCCGCGGAAGCGGAAGAATCGGCCGCCAAGGTCGCGGAGACGCAGCACGACTACAAGCGGGCG
The DNA here is from genome assembly GCA_036495445.1 of Tepidisphaeraceae bacterium. GTDB lineage: Bacteria > Planctomycetota > Phycisphaerae > Tepidisphaerales > Tepidisphaeraceae > DASXMX01. The sequence continues at coordinate 6,252 of DASXMX010000127.1, read as the reverse complement.
ATCGCGCTGTACGAACACTACGTGACCGCGTACCCCGGCGGCCGGCGCCTGGCCGAAATCCGCGAGCATCTGGCGGCCTTGAAAGCCGACAAGTCGATCCAGGCCCAAATCGCGTCGCGGAACGTCGACGACCAGTGCAAAGCGTGGCTCGGCCTGGCCGAGAACTACATCCACAGCGGCTTGCCCGAGAAGGCGCGGCCGTTCCTGCAACGAATTGTGGACGAATACCCTGATACGTCCTACGCCGCGACCGCGAAGAAGGAACTGGCGGACTTGAATTGAGGGGCGAGATCACACTCAGCGTGGGACGTCAGCGGCATCGCTTCTCTCCCACCCGAGCGCCGGCGCTGCTATCATACGGCCGTTGTTCATAAGGAGATTTTCATGCAGATGATTGAGGCGGTCATCAAGCCGCACAAGCTCGACGCGGTGAAGCACGCGCTGGCGAAGATCGGGATCCTGGGCGTCACGGCGATCGAGTGCAAGGGCTTCGGCCGCCAGATGGGTCACACCGAGCGGTATCGCGGGGCGAAGATGGACGTCGGGTTCGTGCCGAAGGTTCTTTTGAAGCTGGCCGTTAAGAGCGAGGAAGCGCAGAAGGCGGTGCAGGCGATCGTCGAGGCCGCGCGGACGGGCGAGGTCGGGGATGGAAAGGTGTTCGTCTACCCGATCGCGGAGGTCGTGCGGATCCGAACCGGAGAGACGAACGAGCAGGCATTGTGAGAGCCAGTCGCCGCGCGCGACATCACACGCGATAGCACAGATGAAAGCCCGCATGAAAGCCCACGGCTCAGCCGTGGGTTTTTCGTTTGCGCGTCCGTTTTGCTCCGCGCGGCGCCGTCTTCCGGGCCGCGTCGCGCCCCGCTGCAATCCGCTGCCGCGCCGCCCATCGCTTCTCCCTTTCCAGCGCCGCCCGATAAGCGGGGTCTCTCAGCGCCCGTCCCCCACGAAGATCCCATTTGGCCGCGCCGGCCGCGGTGCGGAAGCGGAGGTTCGCGATCTGCTGTTCGGACCGCCCGTAGATGCGGGCCAGATCGCGATTCGGCAACCGCCAGTCGTGCGGCAGGGGTTCGTCATTCCGTTTGAGCGGCTTGATCCCCGCCTTTCGAAGCACCTGGCGGGCGACCTCGTAGCAGACCTTCATCCCGCTGAGTTCGATCGCGCCGCGGACGGTGCTGTCGCGGAGCCGCTCGCGATGCGTGACGACGAAATGGGAAAACCGCTGGGCGGCGGTTTCGACGGGCGCGATGCCGGACGTGCGGCGGACCTGCCGGACGCGCTCCCGGCTCACGCCCAGTTCGCGGGCGATCTGGACGTTGGTCTTGCGCCAGTCGATGCGCCGCCAATCCACCCGCGCCGGGCGTTCCCGGCGGCCGTCGCGGATCGGGTAGCCGAAGAACGCGGCCCAACGCTGAACTGTCGCGTAAGGCTGTTTGAGGCGACCGACCAGCTCCGCGAGTTTCAGTCCCGGCTCGACCGAGTCGAGCATCTCGGCCCAGCGCCGCTGCCGGGCCGTCAGCTTCGCGCGCGTCCGCCATGCGTTGGCGCCACCATCTCTCATGCGAAAGTTCCCTGTCGCCCAACCGGCGCGGTGTTTCTTGGGCACTTCCCCCCCACGCGACCCGCCGGCGGCAAAACAGGCCGGGGCATCGCGGTAGGGTCTTATCGAATCGCCTTACACAATACCTGGGGAGGCATTCGGGGGCAAGACAGCTTCTGGAGCTACTTCGCGGCAGTGGGAGCGCTCGGATTCGAACCGAGAACCAAGGGATTATGAGTCCCCTGCTCTGACCGTTGAGCTACGCTCCCCGCGGATGAACAACCGCTTGAGGCAGAATACGCCTGAGACGGAAGACGATCAATCGCGCGCCTTCCCTGACAACCACCGGGGTGACGCGAATAGAATCACCGATGTCGGACGATCCGCACGTGCAAGGTGACGATCGAGCAATTAAGCCCACGCTCGATTACGCGTCCCCGCGCACGCCCAAACCGGACGCGGTCGGCAGGCTCATAGTGGCGCTGCTTATCGCATTCCTGGCGCTGGCAGCGGGATTCTTCGCAATTGTGATTTATATGAGTCGCGTTGGGTAACCAGGGGGACCCAAAGCGCTACGCCGGACTGGTCAGTTCACTGACCAGTCATCTTTTGCGTCCCAAAAAGCGGGTTTGATCTTCAGCGACCCAGTTCCCACTTCACCTCGCCCCCCACGATCGTCGCGACCGCGCGGGCGGTCACGTCCCACCCGTTGAACGGGCAATTCCGGCTCTTGCTCCGGAACTGCTCGACATCGATCCTCCATCGATGATTCGGATCGATGATCGTCACGTCTGCATCGGCCCCTTCCCGCAACGTGCCCTTCTCCGACTTGATGATTCGCGCCCCTTGGGCCGTCATTAGGTCGATCAGCTTCATCCACGTGATATGCCCCGGCTCGACCAGCGCCTTCACGTAGAGCGGGAGCGCGCACTCCAGCCCGATGATGCCGAACGGCGCATACTGAAACTCCAGTTCCTTCTCCTCTGCCAGATGCGGGGCGTGGTCGGTCGCCAGGCAATCGATCGTCCCGTCCTTCACGCCTTCGATGCAGGCTTGCACGTCCATCGCCGTGCGGAGCGGCGGGTTCATTTTGTAGTTCGTGTCGTAGCTCCGGCAGCATCCGTCCGTCAGCAGCAGATGGTGCGGCGAGACCTCCGCCGTCACGCTCAGCCCGTCGCGTTTCGACCGGCGGATCAGCTCGACGCTGCCCGCCGTGCTCACGTGCTGCACGTGATAGCGGCAGCCGATCGTCCGGTTCAGCAGCACGTCGCGGGAGATCATGAGCTGTTCGGCTTCGGACGGGATGCCCGGGAGCCCGAGCGTCGCCGAGACGACGCCGGCGTGCATCGCGCCGCCGCTGAGGCTCGGCTCCTCGCAGTGCTGCATCAGCACGGCGTCGAACATCTTCGCGTACTGCAGCGCCTTGCGCATGACCGACGGGTCGCCCACGCCCACGCCGTCGTCGCTGAACGCGACGGCGCCGCGCTCCAGCATCGACCCGATCTCCGCCAGTTCCTTCCCCTCGCGCCCCTTGGTGATCGCCCCGATCGGCAGCACGTTGGCCAGCCCGACCCGCTGCCCCTCGCGCAGGATGAACTCGATCTGCCCCTCGTTGTCGAGCGGCGGCTTGGTGTTCGGCATGCAGCAGACGGTGGTGAACCCGCCCGCCACCGCCGCCGCCGACCCCGACGCGACCGTCTCCTCCTCCTCGTCGCCGGGCTCGCGGAAGTGTACGTGAATGTCGATCAGCCCCGGCGTGACATACATGCCTCTGGCGTCGATCACCCGGTCCGCCCGCCCGAGATCGGTGCCAATGGCGGCGATCTTCCCGTCGCGGATCAAAACATCCGCGCGACGCTCGAAGTTGCGGGAGGGGTCGAGGACGGTGCCGTGTTGAATGAGAATCGAGGGCATCAAATCAGATCCTGGTTCCAACGCGCTGTTATTCGGTCCTGTGGGAATCACCGTCGACAATGACTGGAAACCCCGGGTTTCCTACCCGGTCTATGGTACATGCGGGCGGCATACTCACTCGTTCGATTGCGCCCGCCAGTTCCAGCTTGACGTTCACTCGAACGACCTGTCGCCTCGGCGAACCGCATCGGAACCGAATCTCGTACTGCCAAGAATCGCGTCCGGCCGACTCAATCTCCATACGGTACTCGGCAATGCCGCTGCGGCCGTGAAGGCTGCTGCCGACACCGAGTGGCCGTCCGACACCGTCGAACCACTCGGCCTCGAATGTCAGAGGGCCTGCTAAACGAAATGACGGCCGGCGTAAGAGGAAGCGGCACGTAATGTGGCATGACCCTCGACCGCTCATGGGACCGAGGCTGCCGGTCACGCCGCCTCTGGATTTGAACAAGTATCTCCGTCGCACCTTTGGTCCGGGGGCAAACCCCCTCCACCATTCCCGGAATTGCAGCACAACGACATAGATCACTGTCGCAACCCACGCACCTGCAAACGCGAACAGCTCAACGTTATGGGCAAGTGTCCCACGCACCCAGGCACCTCAGAATTCAGCCGTGCGGCCTATGAAGTCCGAAGCAACATTTCCAGCCCGCGGGCCATGAGTTGTGACCGAGTGAGCCCCGCGCGCCTCGCCAACCGGTCCACCTGTTTTAGCAGGCCGAGTTCGATCGCAAACGAAACACGCTTTATCTCTGGCTTCATCTTAGGTCGGCGCGGACGCGTTCTATTCAGGAACTTCTTCCAACGCTTGCGTTCCTCCGCATTGAGCGGCCGTGTTTCATCGCGAGAGAACTCGCGATCAAGGGACCGGAATTCTCGCTCCTTCTCTTCCGGAGAAAGGGCGAGGAACGCCTCGATCGCGGATTTCCGCTTCTTCACCATGGCATCTTCGGTGGCAATCGCATCACATCGCACCACCATCTTGGGCGCTCGCCGATCGTCCGGGAGGGCGAGGCTCCTGCCGAGCCGTGTTTTCCGGAGTGGCCCGGCTCGGCAGGAGCCTCGCCCGCCCTGTAGTCACCCCTGCTGCGCCTGCGTCACCAGGTACAGCACCGCCATCCTCACGGCCAGCCCGTTGGTCACCTGCGTCAGGATCCCGCTCTGCGGGCCGTCGGCGATGGCGGTGCTGATTTCCAGGCCCCGGTTCATCGGGCCGGGGTGCATCACGAACACGTCGTCCTTGCACCGGCGGAAGCGGTCCGGCGTCAGGCCGAAGAAGCGGGTGAACTCGCGGACGCTGGGGAACTGGCTCGTCTTGATCCGCTCGAACTGGATCCGCAGCATGTTGATCACGTCCAGCGAGCCGATGATCGAGTCGAAGTCGTGGACGACCTTCGCCCCGAGCTTCTCGAACGCCCGCGGCACGAGCGTCGGCGGGCCGACGAGAATCACCTCGGCACCCAGCTTCGTCAGCGCCCAAAGGTTCGACCGGGCCACCCGGCTGTTGACGATGTCGCCCACGATCGCGACGCGCAACCCCGCGATCCGGCCGAACCGCTCGCGGATCGTGTAGAGGTCGAGCAGGCCCTGCGTCGGGTGCTCGTGAGCGCCGTCCCCGGCGTTAACGACGCTGCACTGCACCGTCCGCGCGAGCAGTTCGGCTGCCCCGGCGGCCTTGTGCCGCAGGACGAGGATGTCGACGCCCATTGCCTCGATGTTCCGGGCCGTGTCGATCAGCGTCTCCCCCTTGCTCACGCTGCTCCCCTTTTCCGAAAAGTCGATCACGTCCGCGGAGAGGCGCGACGCCGCGAGCGAAAAGCTCGTCCGCGTCCGCGTGCTGTCCTCGAAGAACGCGTTGACCATCACCCGCCCGCGCAGGGCCGGGACCTTCTTCACGCTGCGGGTCGAGACTTCCTTGAACGAGTTGGCGGTGTCGAGGATGAAGAGGATCTCCTCGGCAGACAAATGCTCGAGGCCGAGCAGGTGCTTGCGCGTCCAGCGCGCCGCCGTCGGGGCGGCAACGGGCGGTTCGCTCGGGGGTGCGGCTGGGGCGGTCATGTCCGGGGCTCCACGGAGATTTCGTCCCGCCCGTCGGTCTCGTGCAGCCGAACATTGACGCGATGGTCGCGCGGCACGTCGCTCAGAACAAGGCCGACGAAGTCGGGCTGGATCGGCAGTTCGCGCCCCCCGCGGTCGACCAGCGTCGCCAGCCGAATGGCGCTGGGCCGGCCGAAGTCGGCCAGCAGGTCCAGCGCGCTGCGCGCCGAGCGGCCGGTGAAGATCACGTCGTCCACCAGCAGCAGCGGCTTGCCGTCGATCGCGATGTTGAGCTTGGTCGGGTGGACCAGCGGCCGCGGGCCGATCTCGGAGAGGTCGTCGCGGTAGAGCGTGATGTCCAGCACGCCGCGGCCGAACTGCGTGTATCCCGCGGCCTGAAGCATCTGGGCGACCCGCTGCGCCAGCGCCTCCCCGCGGGTGCGGATGCCGACGATGTTGAACGCCTCGTCCGCGTGAAACGCGAGGCGGACCCGCTCGACCAGGTGCTCGATCACGCGCCGCACATCGGACTCGTCGTAGTAATTCCGCACCGGGCGGGAAAGTATTCCATCGCGGACGGAAAGACAACCCGGGGAGCGCCGTTGTCGGCGCACTCAGATGTAACCTCCCGGGTGGCATGGGCATGTACTCATGCCCGTGTGTCTTGGTACGGATTCGGGTGGCACGGACAAGTACCCTTGTACGTGGTGCTTGAGGCCGGGCGACGCCACGGACATGAGTACATGTCCGTGCCACCCGGA
>DASXMX010000126.1:0-4088 GCA_036495445.1 Tepidisphaeraceae bacterium | reverse complement strand
CCGCAGAGAAAGACGACCACGAGCAGGCGAATTTGCACGCGGCCGATCAAGACGCCGTCAGACACCTGCCGTCGCGCACCGCCAGCGGCATGAAGCCTCGCGACATTAGGATCGAACCAGTACACGGCGAAGGACCATGCTCCGATCGCCCGGCCATCCCCTGCCACCGTGTGGCTTCAGTTCATCATGGTGATGCTAGCATCGACCAACTTGCTGCCGCGAACCGGCGCGATCCCCGCCCGTCCGCATAGGTTCACGGGCGGAATCGTGCCTCGGCCTCGCTGGTCACTCAGCCGTCACCTCTGCTACTTTGTGGAATCGGATTCGTCGTCCTGTTCGAGCTAGAGTGCTTGGAGCAAGCGAAAGTCGGGCAGGAACGGCAACGGCGCACTGAGCTTTGTCGCCGTTTGCCGTCCCTTGTCCGTCAGGATCGCCTCATCCCCGGGAAGTAAACTCACCAGCCCTTCTTTCTGAAGCGATTCAGCGATCTCGGTGCTCTCTACCCGACCCATTCTCGACCACCGTCGGACAAACGCTCGCGGGAAGACCGGCCCCTCCTGCAAGGTCGCGACCCACGCCGAACGCAGCCAGTCTTTGTGTCTTTCAGTCAGAAAGATCATGCGCCTCCTCGTGATCGCTGCTACACCGATTCCGATAAGCTTGGCCCGAGGAGATCGGAGCAATTACGGGGCCAATCCTGCACCACAGTATGAAGCGGACTTAGTTTTTTATGCCACGCGGCACCTCCCTCTTTCTTCACGCCATGAGTCGAAGAGCTTCGAATTGCCGATGCGGGCACGTTCGGCCGAGATGCCAATGCTCCGTAGCCACTCGATGCGTACCGCCGCCCGCGGACCAATGCCGATGGCGTCCAACGTCTCATTCGTACCGCATCCGGTACGATGTGGCAGCGAGCGAGCCGTCATGCTGATCGCGGCGACCGCGATGGCATCGGCAGGGAGCACTCATGGAACTGATCGCGGCAGCCGACTTCTTGGCTTGGGCACGAACCGTGGGCATCGCGCCTGACGAACGGTACCCCCCGCCCCGGTGTCTCGTGTATGTCCCCGACCGCCAGCACCAACGATTCTGGACGCTCCCGGAGTGTGCGACCGAACTCCCGTTCTTCATCGCCCACCTGCTGGACGGCCTGGACCCATGGTCCGCGTGTTTCGTCTGGCCACGCGGGGGCGTCTGGCCGCAACCCCGTGAGCGCGATCGGCCCGCCGATGGGGTACGCAACGTGATCCTGAGCGGGGCCGGTGTCCCGCCCGGGTTTGCGGGGGCCGTGCGGTTCGCGGCGACAGAGCGGGCCAAGCTTGTCACGGTACTTTTCGGCAATCTCGTCTTCGGCTGCTCGGTGATGGACGACCTGTTCGTGGTCCCCGAGCACGGCCGGCAGATGCTCCAGACGGACCACCACGACGTCGTCCATGTCGAGTTCGCGGAGGCGGCGATAATCGAGCCGTTCGTACGGCACATGGCCAGCGAGCAGTACACGCTGCCGGACGACCCGCCCGACGCGACGTTCAAGCGACCCAACTGGATGCCCTGAACGGCAGCAAGTAGGTTTCCACGTCTTCGGGACGCGACCGGTTACAACGAGATTCCGAATGTTTGAAGGACTCCCTGACGTCGGCGAGTATGTTGCGAGGCTGGTGCTGCGGCGTCGGGTGCCCGGCCCGCTCGGCATCGTCATCTACCATCACCTCGGCGACCTAATGAACGCTGCCGAGTACGCGTTGTCCCACTACTTCCCGATCAGCCTCGACGAGCCGTACCTCCAGAACTCCAGCCTTGGCACGCCCTACCAGAAATGGGCGTACTTCACGAACAAGGATTTCGCGGAAGCGGCGGAGTGCCTGCGCCGCCTGATCGTCGCGACGTTCCACTACTACGAGCACACGAATGACAGCCGGCACTCCGACGAGATCACCACGCTGAAGGACGCGTCCCACTGGTTCCGCGAGATGGCCACAGGCTACGCCTGCTGCGTGATCGACCCGGACCGGCAGCGGCTCGCGACCACGGCGGTGGACGTCACGCCCTTTGCGGACTCGGAGACGACGCGGTTTCGGAACGTGTGGAACCGCCCGCCGTGGGAGCGAAGTGACGGGCCGTCGCCGACGGTCGTTCGCCGAACGGTGATCGACATCGACGACCGCTACGTCGTTCACCGCCTGCACGCGGAGGGAGCGGCCCGATTGCGACAACTCCGGCGGGTCCGCGATGAGCTTGCCAACGGACTGAAGTCAGTCCTGACCGTGGACGACGTGCTCGCCGGCCACGCTGGTCATCTCTCGCAGTGGTGGATCGGCGTGGTCACGACCCTCGGCACCACGGGCAACCCCGCACGCCGGTGGCAAGATCTGGTCGCTGGGGACGGCGGCGCGGCAGGTTGATGCCGCCGGCGGAAGTCGTCGAGCGGGCGAATCGACGAGGCCGGTCAATCCTCGTTGGCGGGCAACTATTCCGTCGCGGGCGGCAGCAGGGTCCAGTCGGAGATCACCTTGCCCGGCTGATAAACGAAGGTTTGGTCCTTCGCGGCCACAGCCCGACCGAGTTGATCGAGGTTCCCCGCCCATAAACCTTGTGTCTTCCCCGCCACGACGACCCTATCCAAATCGACCTTCGCCTCGCCGAAGCGGCCCAAGGCCAACTCGGCCGCCGCGCGAAACGCGTGCAGGTTGTCGTTGTGGTAGGTGTAAACCCCGCGGGGCTTCTCCCAAAGGGACGTGATCTGGAGGACCAACTCCGGTTGCCGCTGCTGGCAGGCGTACGCCGCCGCGTCGAACGCGTGGGCGTCAGGCACCCAACCGCCATCCGGGTCCGTGTCGGCCAGCGAGAACGTCACCGCCTTCCGCAAAGCGGCCACGGCCTGCTTGTCACGGCCCCGGTCCCGGTAGTAGCGGGACAGATACCAGTAGTGGATGAACGTCGGGTGCGCATCCACCCACGCCCGGAACTCGGCTTCGGCCTGCGACGACGCGCTGGGCGGGGCCATCACGGCCATGACCATCGGCGGTCGCCACCATTCCGGCATCGCCCGCCCCGCCGCCCGCGTGACTGCCAACGCGTCCGCAGCCCTGCCGAGGGAGACGAGGTAGGCGATCTTCCGCGTGTAGTTGGATAGGACGAAGTACGCGTTCTCGCCCCCCGGACGCTTTCGGGCAATCCGCCGGTCGTACTCGGCCAGGCGGGCGCTGACCTGCGCCCCGCCGGTAACGGCTGGCCGCGTGGGGGCGACCTTCGGCATCGGCAGTCGCCCGACGCCGAAATCCCCGCCGGACCACCAGCCGTCCGTATCGTCGCGGAATGCGTAGCGGATCCCGGTGTGCGGCGCGTCGGCGTGGATCTCCAGGATCCCGTTGCTGATGGCCTCGACCGGGTACGGCGGGACGGCGGGCAGGTAGTCGGGCACCAGGTCTGAGAAGTCCTCCGGCCACATGCCCCGCTCGGCCCGGTAGTCGCACGCCGCCTGCACAACGTATTGGTGCTTCTGCGCCAGCGCCACGAACTCCCGCGTCGTCGGAGGGTACAATCGCCCGGTTACGAGAAAGAACAGGGCCGCCCTGGCGCAGAACACGGCTCCGATGCCGATGACGATCGCGACCCCAAACCGCTTCATGGTCAGCTCCCCTCGTGCGGCGTGTACGGGGCAGCGGATGCTGCCCCGGCTTGCCCTCCGCGGCAAATGATACGCGATGTCCCCCCGGGCTGGGCGTCGTCCCCGACCGCTCGCCGCTCATTTGCGATTCGGCCCAACCTCGCCCCCTCTCCCACTATTTGACGGCCAGCGCGTCGAGTTTCTGCTCCATCCGTTCCAGCTGGCCGCGCAAGGAGGCGATCTCCTGCGCGACGGCGTCCAGTTTGCCCTCGACCTGCTCTCGCAACGCTCGCTTGACGTTAATCTTGTTGGCCGCGGTCGCGTAAACGAGGTGCTTGACCTCCTGCCGGTATGCATGGACGTCCTCGTGGCCTTCGATGAACCATCGCCACACGCCGTCACCGTCGATCTCATTTCCCCGCCCCAGAGATTTCGGATGGGGCTTGCGGGTCGGGATCGCCAGGACCACGGTCCTGTCGTC
>DASXMX010000125.1:0-9251 GCA_036495445.1 Tepidisphaeraceae bacterium | reverse complement strand
CGGTTTCGCGCCGGGCGCGCGGTTTTCGTATCAAACTGACGGCGCGCCCGGCGCGAAACCGCAAGCGGCGATCCGAGGGCCTCGCCTCCGAAACATGCCATCCCCATCGGGTTACTTCGACCTCCAGGTGAACGGTTACGGCGGCGTCGACTTCAATTCCGACGGTCTCACCGCGGACCAACTGCACCTCTGCTGCGAAAAGCTTGCCCAAGATCGCGTCGCCCAGATTCTCACGACGATCATCACCGACGATCTCGATCGGATGTGCGGTCGCCTTGCACGTATCCTCGAACTGCGCGAGCGCGACCCGCTGGTGCGTCAGATGATCCCCGGTTTCCACATCGAAGGCCCGTTCATCAACGAAACCAAAGGCTATCGCGGCGCGCATCCCGAGGCCGCGATCCGTCCCGCCGATCCCGATGCGATTCGGCGTCTGCTCGACGCCGCCGGCGGGCTGACGAAACTCGTCACCCTCGCTCCCGAGCGCGACGCGGGCTTTAACGTGACACGCCTCCTCGCGAAACAGGGCGTCGCCGTCTCCGCTGGTCACACGGATGCGTCATTGGATGAATTGAAAGCCGCAATCGACGCCGGCCTCTCGATGTTCACCCACGTGGGCAACGGCTGCCCGATGCTCCTGAATCGCCACGACAACATCATCCAGCGGGCCTTAAGCCTTTCCGACCAACTCTGGCTCACGTTCATCGCCGACGGCGTCCACGTCCCCTGGCCCGCGCTGCACAACTACCTGCGGGCCGCGACGCTCGACCGGTGCATCGTGGTGACCGACGCGATCTCGGCCGCCGGCCTCGGCCCCGGCCGCTACACGCTGGGCCACTGGGACCTGCTGATCGGCGACGACCTCGTCGCCCGCGCCCCCGACGGCTCCCACCTCGTCGGCTCGGCCGGGACGATGCCGCTGAGCCGGAGGAACCTGACGCAGCATTTGGCGTTAACGGTTGTGCAGGTCGATCAACTCACCGCTGTAAACCCGCGGGTCGCGGTAAAGGTGGAGGTGCCGAAGTGATTCGAGTAGCTGCATTGGGTGACGACCTCCGCTCTCAAGAGCATCGGCACGCAAGCTGGTGAGCCGCATCGATCGGTTCCACGAAGTGATGCTCGACTTTGGTGACGTGCGGTTGATCAGCCAGGCGTTCGCCGACGAAATCTTTCGCGTCTTCGCGTGTGAGCATCGAGGCGTGAACCTCATCCCGATCAACGCGAACGAGCAGGCGACGATGATGATCCGGCGTGCGCAGGCCGGGCGCTGAGGCCCGCTGGTCAATTCAGTCGGGTAGGGCGAGGCTCCCGCCGAGCCGAAACCCATTCCAAAGATCCGCCTCGGCAGGCGGCTCGTCCCTTATCTTGACGCGAGCAGTCGAGGGTCTCTGCCGTGTTTACCCGGCCAACTCCGACCAAAATCGAATCCGGCGAGCGGCTGACGAGATTGAGAATCCCGGGCGGCCGAAATGATACTGGAATTCGTTTTGGAGATAGTCCAAGAGGTCCGACCCGTAGTAAATGATGTCCGTCTGATGGACGGAGAAGACGGGATTTCCTCGTTCAAGCGGCTCCGCAGGGATGTAGCGGTGGCTGCAGATGGGGATCAACGTCGGAGCGTTCGTCACCGCCTGCCGGGCAATCTTGAATGCGGTCGATAACTGCTCCGGGCGCGGCCCCCATTCCGCGAGCCAGAACTCGTTGTATTCGATATCAAAGCGGATTCCCTCGAGCGGCCAGTCCAGCCGCTCACGAATGGAAGCCTCAGGGGCGTGCCGCCAATCTACCCACGGACGCGAGATGGGGAGGGCGATGCCGAGGAACTCCCGCAAATCAGGGGGAAACCGCAACCCGTACCGCGCCTCGGTCTGAGCGAACTCCACGGCAGACAAGCCGGGCGCGCACTTCACGCCGGCGGTTGCAAGAACGGCATGGGCTTCGGTGAACGTCATTTGGCAGCACCTTGCCAACCAGCGAGTAGGGTCCGCTTCAGTGGACGGAACATCGCGCGGTCGAGATTCCGTCCGCTGAAGCGGACCCTACGCATTCGCTGCAAGTCGATTTACTTCCTCAATAGTGAGGCCGACGCGGCGTCCAGATAGAGCGCCGTCTGCGGATGCTGCTGGAGGATCGATGCGGGGACCTGGGGCGTCACCGGCCCTTCGACGGCGCCCCTCACCGCCTCCGCCTTCCGTCGGTCCGGCACCGTGCAGACGATCTGCTTCGACTTGAGGATCTGCCGGCAGGACATCGAGATCGCGCGCTGGGGCACGTCGTCGAACGTGGGGAACCAGCCTTCGCCGAGCTGCTGCCGGCGGCAGGCGTCGTCCAGGTTCACGACCAGGTACGGCTCCTCGGTCGCGAAGTCGGCGGGGGGGTCGTTGAAGGCGAGGTGACCGTTCTCGCCGATGCCGACGAACGCGACGTCGATCGGGTGCTGGCGGAGGATCGCGCCCAGCCGCGCGCACTCGGCCTTCGGGCCTGCGGCTTCGCCATCCACGTAGTGGAACGCCTTCAGCGGCAGCGGGAGGGTGCGGTGGAACCGCTCCCACAAATACCGGCGGAACGACGCCGGGTGGGTGATCGGCAGGCCGACGTACTCGTCGAGGTGGAAGGCCGTCACGTTCTGCCAGGCGATGTCGGGCTCCTGGGAGAGTGCGGCGAGCATTTCGAGTTGGGAGGCGCCGGTGGCGACGATGATGTTCGCCGAGCCGCGGTCGCGCAACGCGGCGCGGAGCAATGCCGCGCCGTCGCGGGCGGCTTGCTGGGCCATCGTGGGGCGGTGGGGGGCGGTGACGATCTTCATGATGGCGCGGGGTTTTACCACCTGATTGCGAAACCGCCAAGCGGCTTCGCGGACGGCTCCTCCGGTGAATGACTCCGCCCCATCTGTTCCCGACAGAAATGCGTCCTAAAATACCCGCATTATGCGAACCGCTCTCAACTCCGTGATCACGCTGGTGTGGGGCCTCTGGTTCGGCGGGGTCCTGACGCTGTTCTTGACGGTGACGGCGATCTTCGCCGCGTTCCCCACGCAGCACGCGGTGGCGGGCGACGCCGCCCGACACGTCTTCCGCGTCTTCAACGCCTACCAGCTCGCGCTGGCCGCCGTGGCCCTGCTGGCGACGTTCGCCTGGTGCCTGCTGGGGCGGGGGAAGCTGAAGCTGGGCTTGTTCCTCCTCTTCAGCCTCACGACGTTCGCCGCCTGCGTCATCACCATGTACGTCGCGCCGCAGATCGAATTGATGCACGAAAAGGGTTTGGCGCAGACCCCCGAGTTTATGCGGATGCATGGGTATTCGATGGTGCTCTACCTGGGCGAAGCCGTCATGCTGCTGATCGCCGGGCTGTTCCTGCCGTGGATGCGGGAACGGCAGGGGTGATTCCGCACCCATGAACCGCGAAACGACTCAGAGCCGCTCATTTACGTACGAGGGGGTCGGCGATAACGCTTCTGCACGCGCCGTGCTTTGATCGGCTTCAGCACCGAATCTAGCCCGAGCATCAGGACGAGCGTCACGAACATCCAAAGCGGCATCAAGACCAGGAAAAGAACGAAGACGAGGGCGATCATCCCGGCTGACGCAGGCTGCCCGGTCGTCAGCATAATCACCCCGTTGTGCCCTTTGCACATCCTGACACCATGGGCGAGGTAAGCATTCGTCCCAAGGAATGCGCAGATGGCAACCGCGTCTGCAAATCGAACGACGAGAAACAACCCGAGTGGCAGGCCGGCGAAAAGGAGAAGACCGGGCAGGCAGCCCATCTCATTGTATCGTTGGCGGAGGCGCAAGTCCCAAGTGAGCGGCGGGCCCTTCCGGGCTTCCTTTTTGAGCGACTCCAAGTCCCTGGCGGGCGAGCCATTCGGCGCCGTCCTGCGCATCGTTTCGAGCAGCGCGTCCAGCAGATCCATCATGTCCTTGTATTGCAGCGTCGTGGCAAACGGGATCGGCGGACGCCCATCGATACGCAGCCGAAGGCCGAGCGGGAATGTGGCGGGATTGCCGTCGGGGAAGATCTGTTCGATGCCTGCCAGTTTCTCCCGCGGCGATTCCGCAACGACCCGTTGCTGGCGGACAATCACGTCAACGTATACAGACCGGGAACTGAGGCCGATCACGTCCACTGGCGGCCGGCCCTTCCAGCCCTCGTGCATCGTGGCCCGAAGCTGACGAATGGCAACGACGGCCAGGATTCCCACCCCGGCGCATGCGAGTGGAACGACCACCGGACCGCCGATGTGCTCTTTGCGTAACGCGATCGCCACCGTTACGACGACGAAGATTCCGGCGACACACCCTTGCAACACTTGCGTGAAGTTGACGTTGATGCCCAGGCGTATGCCCGAGACTCTGAACGTGGCGCCGCCATCCGGGAACCGTTCAATCTGGATCCCGGCCGGGATGCAGGGTTGCGATGCCGAGGCGTACGGAATCGCGGGCTTCGGGTCATCGTGTTCCATCGGGATTCATTGAGTATCCGTAGGGTCCGCTTCAGCGGACGGAATCGCCCCCGGCCCCGGAAACGATCCGTCCGCTGAAGCGGTTTCCACAGGCTTCGCCGATCGTGAAAAGTGTCTCATTTGTCTCGTGGTCTCCCATGCATTCTCCGGCCAACGCGAGATTCGGCCTGCGTTTGCGGATCTGGCCATGCACCGCAGGTGCGAGGCGCTCGCCCGGGTGTCTCGTGCAGCGCCTCGCGTCCGGGCGCCGCTTGCCGGCTCACGAGTCGCGGCGCAATTCGGGGTTGCAGAATTAGTTCCGATGCGTTGTACCGCTTGCCCGCTTGGAAGGTAACCGGGCATCAAGGAGCCCGGGGCAGCCCCGGTCGGGCGAATGTCTCGCCGTGTTAACGTGAGCCGTGACCCAGTTCCGGTCAACGAGTTCCCTTCAGTCTTCCATCGCGTTTGCCGGCGCTCAAAACTATACCCCGCCACTATATAGGCGCAAACTTTAGATTTCGACGCGCAACCTCAGGCCGGCTGCGGAATTGCATTCCCGTTGCGCGCTTCCCAAGAATCCCGCGCAAGCTCTTCGCAGGGTCCCCTTTAGCGATCGGATTCCTCGGAGTTGCCGGACGTACACAGAATCGCGGCCTTGAGTCCGCGTTCCATGATCTGTTCCGCGACGCCTGCTCTCCGCGTGGCACGGGCGCCTCGCCCGTGCGTTCGACAAGCGCGCACGGGCGAGGCGCCCGTGCCACATGGGACCCGCACGCGTTTTCGCATGAGTGTTCGCTCTATCGGGCGTATTCGACCGAGCGCACCTCGCGCATCACCGTCACCTTGATCTCGCCGGGGTATTGCATTTCCTGTTCGATTTTGTGGGCGATGTCGCGGGCGATCTTGGCGCTGATCTTGTCGTCCACGAGTTTGGCGTCGACGATCACGCGGACCTCGCGGCCGGCCTGGATGGCATAGGCCTGGCGGACGCCGTCGAAGCTGGTGGCAAGGTCCTCCAGGTCGCGGAGCCGCTTCACGTAGCGTTCGAGGCTCTCGCGGCGGGCGCCGGGGCGGCTGGCGCTCATCGCGTCGGCAGCCATGATGAGCGGCGTGTAGGGCGTCGTCGCCGGGGCGTCGCCGTGGTGGGCGAGGCAGGCGTTGAGGACCGCCTCGTTCTCGTTGAATTTGCGGAGGAACTCCATCCCGAGCTGCGGGTGACCGCCTTCCTGCTCGTGGTCCATCGCCTTGCCGATGTCGTGCAGCAGCCCGGCCCGGCGGGCGATCGCGCCGTCGAGGCCCAACTCGTCCGCCATCATCTGCGCCAGGTAGGCGACCTCGATCGAGTGCTTCAGCACGTTCTGCCCGTAGCTGGTGCGATACCCGAGGCGGCCGAGCATCGGGATGATCGGCCGCGGGAGGTTGCCGAGGTTCGCTTCCTGCACCGCCTCCTTGCCGAGCTTGACGAGTTCCTCCTCCATCTCCTTGCTGGTCTGGGTGACGACTTCCTCGATGCGGGCCGGGTGGATGCGGCCGTCCTGCACGAGCTTTTCCAGCGACATGCGGGCGACCTCGCGGCGGACGGGGTCGAAGCAGCTCACGACGACCACGCCGGGCGTGTCGTCGATGATCACGTCGACGCCGGTCGCCTTCTCGAAGCTGCGAATGTTACGACCCTCGCGGCCGATCACGCGGCCCTTCATGTCGTCGCTGGGGATCGTCACCGTGCTGACCGTGTGGTCGCTGGTGTGCTCGGCGGCGTACCGCTGAATCGCCTGCAACACGATCATCCGGCTCTTTTCCTTCGCCTCCTCCTGCGCCTGCTCGGTGATGTGCTGGATCATCGCGCCGGCCTCCTGGCGGCATTCGGTCTCGATCCGCTTGAGGAGCATGTCCTTGGCCTGGTCGGCGGTCAGGCCGGAGATCTGCAGCAGCCGTTCGCGCTGCTCGGCGATTGCCTTGTCGAGCTGGCTTTCCTTATCGGTGACGGCCTTCTGCTGGCGGTTCAGGCGAGCCTCGAGGTCGTCAAGGTGCTTCTCCTTCATCGAGAGCGTGTCGAGCTTGCGGTCGAGCACGTCTTCACGCTTGTTGAGGCGTTGCTCCTGCGCCTTGATCTCGTTCCGGGCGACCTCGTTCTCACGCTCGAAGGTTTCCTTCAACTTGAGCTGTTCCTGGCGGGCGGAAAGCTCGATCTCCTTGGCGCGGTTCTGTGCCTCCTGCGTGACGTTGGTGCGGATCTGGTCGGCATCGGCCCGCGCCCGCTTGAGAAGACTCCCGGCGGCCAACTGCAACGCCACCCACATGGCCGCGCCGCCAACGACCAATCCGATGAAGAATGCAATCCAATAAAGCGACATATTCGGTTCCCCGTTTCCGGTTCGGCCCGCCTGCCCGCGCGCAAAGTACGCGAGACGCAAGCGAACAGGACCGTTAACTTCCTTGCGGATGTGGGGAAGACCTGGCTTTGACGTGCGCGCAACGGAAGCTTCATTCCCGATCCAACGGATCGGGCCGGAAGCGATTCGATTGCGTGGGGAATGTGGGGGGAGCCCGCATGTGCCCGGTTGCCGCGAGGATGGCGGCGGGCCGGGGCCGTGCCGGTGGGGGACGAACAGGGATCGCGGCGGGCGCCAGCGGCGCTTCGCCCAACCCCGGCGGCATGATACGCCGCGCGATTAGAACGCCCAAGGGAAGCAACAGCGCGATTGCCAGCACCACAATGGCTGCCGACAAGAAAATCACCACTGTCGCGTGCACGGGAGGAACTCCCAGGTAACCACGTTCGTTTCAAACCCACAGCGGCCCAACATGCAACCAAGGATCAGCGGCCACAGGGGCTTACGTCAAACAGGCCTAAGAGGCATCGGCCATCCGCGTGGGCCGCGCCCCCGGATCGCCCGGCGACTCGCCGCCGGGCCAACCCTCACTGCCCGAATTTTACGCGATCTGAACGAACGGGACAAGGCATGGAGTGGACAGTGTCGTAACGCATTTGAAAGTATCACCAGCCTGACGCAAAGAAAGTGTCACCATCCGACGGAGAGTAAATACGCTCGGATGGAGCAGTTGGTGATGAATCGGAAGGAACGTGAGCGGCTGGTGGTGTTGAGCCGGGTGAAGGATCGGGAACTGTCACGAGCAGCGGCGGCGGCGGCGGCGGTGGTGCTGGGCGTATCGCTGCGACAGATGCATCGGCGGTATCTGCGTTACCAAGCGGAAGGTGACCAAGGGGTCGTGCATCGCGCGCGGGGCAAGATGAGTCCGCGGAAGATCGCGACCCGGGAGCGTGAGAAGGCGATGGAGCTGCATCGCTCGACGTACCACGGGTTCGGGCCGACGCTGCTGGCGGAGAAACTGGGAGCGGATCACGGGATCTGGGTGAGCCACGCGACACGCTCAGGCGCTGGTTGATCGACGAGGGATTACTGGAGCGGTGTCGCAAAGGTCGTCGCTCGCGTCGCCGGCGCGTGCGGAAGGAGCGATTCGGCCAGATGGTGCAATGAGTTTGGGACCCCCAGAGCCTGTACGTGGATCGAGCCGGGATTTACCGAGCGGATCGCGAGCCGACGCTGCAGGAGACCAAGAGCAAACGGCCCGTGCTGACCCAGTCCGGGCGCGCGCGATGAAGGAACTGGAGGTGAGGCCGATCCTGGCCAACAGTCCGCAGGCAAAGGGAAGAGTCGAGCGCGCCAACGGCACGCTGCAGGATCGACTGGTCAAAGAGATGCGTCTGGCAAAGTTCAGCAGCATCGAGCAGGCCAACGCCTGGCTGGATCAAAGCCGGTTCTTCCAGAAGCTCAGCCAGCAGTTCGGGGTGAAGCCCGCCGATGCCGCCGATGGGCATCGGCCGGTGGTGATCGACCTGAGCTGCGTGCTGTGCGTGAAAGAGCGGCGCAGCGTCGCGGGACAGCTGTCTGCAGTGGCAGGGCCAGACGCTGCAACTGAAAGGCGCCCGCGCCGGTCTGAAGCAGGTGGGTGGAACTGTGGCAGCAACTGGACGGGACGCTGTTGATCAACGACGGCGGCGGCCGGCGGCTGAGCTTCGCCCCCTGGACCGCTCCGCAACGGCCGCGGCCGATCGTGAAGAACAACAAGGTTCACAAGCCCACGGCGAGGCAACAGATCCGCCTGCCGGGCTCTCATCCTCCCCGCTCAATCGAGCGGGCGGGGAGCTTGCGATGAGCCGGTCGGATGGTGACACTTTCATTGCGTCAGGCTTGGTGACACTTTCACTGCGTTACGACAGGCATGGAGTGGAGCGGTGCATTCGCACCGGCTCGCCGATAAACTATCTGGCATGTCCCTGCCACATCCCAGGAATCGCCGCACGTGGAAATCTTCGAACGGCAGGCGGACCGGTCCTGGCGGCTGCGCGAAACCCGCGGCTTGGATACCACGCTCGCGATCCCCGCAATTCAGGTCGAGCTTCCGCTGGCCGAGATTTACGATCGGGTGGAGTTCGCCGCCGGGGAACGGCCCGAGGCGAACCCGCGCGGCGGCGCAAGCGCTTGATGGGGTGGGCTTTCTCGGCTTCGCCGTCGATTGGGAGTACCGGTTCGACGAGCGGGCGCCGCTCTACGTGCAGATCTCCCGCGCCGGCCTCGTGCTTCACCTCTCCGAACACCACGGCGACGGCTGCCCCGCGGCGGTCGTCTTCGTCCGGTTGCGCGGGTTGGCCGAATTCCACGCGGAAATCAGCGCCAAAGTTTACGCCTCCATGCGGACGGGGCTCGACAAGACCGAGCACAACTCGCTCGCCGTCGCCGTAATCGACCCGTTCGGCAATCGCATCCGATTCGATGAGACGATCGAC
>DASXMX010000124.1:0-14412 GCA_036495445.1 Tepidisphaeraceae bacterium | reverse complement strand
CGCGCCCTCGACTGTTGCGGTCAATTCCTGCCCGACGTGGACGAGCGGGATGTCCTGCGCGTACACCTCGGCGTCGAGCCACATCCGGCTGTGATCCGCGACGCGAAGCAGCTTCATGCCGGGCTGTATCGCCGAGCCCTGCACGATCATCTTCTCCTCGACGTGCCCCGTGGCCGGGCTGCGAAAGGGGACGTCGCGCGGCGGTTCGGAGGCGGCGGCGATCGCGTCGATGTCCGCCTTCGCCACGTCCCACAGCCGCAGCTTGCGGCGGGCGGATTCGATCATCCGCCGGGCCTCGTCGCGAACCGCCGCGCCCGCCGCGGGATCCAGCGATCGCTCCGCCTTCGCCGCGGCGATCAGCTCCTGCGACGCCACCTGCAATTCCGGGCTGTAGAGCTCGAACAGCGGCTCGCCCTGATGGACATGCATCCCCGCCTGGTCGGCGAAGAGCTTGTCGATCCAGCCGCCGACCTTCAGCGAGACGTCGTGCATCCCCGGCTCCGGGAGCTTCAGCAGGCCGACGGCGCGGATGCTCGTTCGTAGCGGACCGCGGGTGACGCGGGCCGTGCGCACGCCCATGTTCTGCACGACCGTGGGGTCGATGATCACTTCGCCCCCGCCGCCTCCGTGGGGCGTGTACGGGACCAGATCCATGCCCATTGCGCTCTTGCCCGGGTGGCCCGTGATTGACGACGGGCCGAGCATCGGGTCCCACCAGAGCCGCTTGCCGCCCTCGGGATCTGCGGACTCCCCCGAGTTCATCGGCGTCAGTGCCATGTGGCAGATCGGGCAGTCGCCCGGATGGTCCTGCACCACCTGCGGATGCATGCCGCAGTGCCACAGTTGCCGGGGTGCCGGTGCCGTCGTTGCTCCGCCCGGATTCACTTGCCGGGCATCGGCGATCATCCGGGGTCGAACAGCCACCGCGAGGGCAATTCCAGTGAGAACAATGAATACTGCGATCCAAGCAATGGATCGGAAAGCTCGAGAGAACATGACGCGCCTCATCCCGGCCGGGCGCGTGCCCGCGCGGAGTTGCCTCACCCGTGACGCAGGTTTTCAACCCGTGCAGACGACGCCCGGCTTTGGACAGCAGTTCGTTAAATGGAAAACCATTCGCACGGGTTGTCTTCGACTCTGAGGCTCGGCTCGACTGAGCTCGCCGAAGTCAGACCCGAAGGGGAAAGCCGTGTCACAGGAGGCGTGTCCCTCGAATCAATTCAGAAGAGCGCAGTGCAGCGCAAAGAGGGTGGGCGGATCATGGGCGGTGGCGATGCCCCATGCCGCCGGGACGGCACGGGTTGATGGAGGCTGATCGTCTGCGGTTGCGAGAGTCGGCAAGAACAGCGTCGGGAGCAGCGTCAGCGCCGGTGAAGCGTGCTGGTTAGCGTCCACCGACTTGCCGACCAACAGCGTCGTCCGGCAGAGCGGGCATGGGTCGCTGCCCTTGGGTTGCGTCGGGCAATTGGGCGAGGCGTAAGCAGGGTGATGATGGCTCGCGCAGCATGCCGGTTCGGCGGCCACGGGCGAGTCGGCGGTCGGGATCGGGAGCACGCACCCGGCGGGCGTGCAGGTCGCGCTCACGAGGAGCACGGCCACCGCCGCCAGGACCGCGCAGCTTGATCGGGCCAACCGAAGCATTTGCAAGCCATTATACGATTCGCTCAGATAGGCCGTCAAACTACAACAGATATCGGGCCCGGCTGACAGCCCATTGGACGACGCGATCCACCGTAGGCCGGCGGCGCCATTCGCCCAGTTCCGTTCGCCTGGCGAACGCACGTCATTCTCGAACAAACCGTGCATCTGCCGGCCGAAGGCGGCCGAGCGGATCACCGCGGCGATCTCGCAGTTGTCGCGTGCCGAACCAGGTCGTCGCGCGTGGGATTCAGGGGAAGGGGAGACATCGCATCGCCTTCTTACCGCCGCATGGCCCCGTCGAACATCTGGTGGCGCTTGGCCTCGATGTCCGCGTCGTCCTTCTGGCTCTGCGCGGCCGCCTGCTGCTGGCGGGCCCGGTTCAGGTCGGCGGCGGCCTGATCGAAAGCGGTGGAGGCCTGGCGGAGCTGTTCGCGGGCGGCCAGGAACGCCGGGTCGTTCTCGACCCGCTGCACCTCGGCCTTGCGCAGATCCGCGAGCGGCGCGGCGGCGGCGTCGGCCGCCGCCTTTGCTTCGGTCACTTTCGGGTCGGCGGCCAGCGCGTCGTGCTCCATGCGGCTGGTCGTCGCCACCGCGTTGAGCAGCGCGACCGACGCGGCGGCGATCGCCGGCTCGTCGCGCTCGGGGGCCGCCTTCAGCGCGTTCAACTCCGCCTCCCGCCGGTCGCGTTCGGCGAGGGCCTGTTTGAACGCGGGGCTCTCCCCCAGCGCCCCGCGCGCGGTGCGCACCGCCGCGGCATAGTGGGCCTGGGCTTCCTTCGCGGCGGCGTCGGCCTTCTTCCAATCCGCGGTCGCCTCGAACTCCCGCTGGATTTTCCGGGCCGCGAGCGTGACGGCCACTTTTGCCTTGGTGACGGCCGATTGTGCTTCGGCGAGCCGCTTCTTCGGCGCCGAAAGATCGTCCGCCCGCGCGACGGCACACAGGCTGGACGCCAGCAACACGACCGCGAGGGCAACTAGACTAGCGCGCGACATGCGATGCCTCCGTAGGCCCAAGTGGCTGCCCGGTATTGTATCGCACCTTCCGCACGACGCCGTTTTCTTTTCGGGAGAACATTTCCGCCGGGGGTGTACCTCAAGTGCACGGTTCGGCGGGCCGGCGTGCGGGAGAGGGTTGTGCCGTCCAACTTAAACCCCCAGCCAAAAGGAGATGACGGCCCATGTACGACATGCCAAACCTCGCGACGCAGGCCATTGCCTCCGCCAAATCAAGATCAAGAAGGAAGTTGTTCTCTCCGTTGTAAAGGCCGGTGTTGACTTTCGGGGGACGATCATGCCTGCATCGGGCGACCGCACGTTACACGCTTTGTCCGCCGACGGCCGCGGGAATCGGGCCGGCGACGGCTTATACACCCCGGCCGGTGCTGCGGCCGCCGAGTTAACCATAACGCTGCTGCGCCGGCGTCGGGATGGCCGCTGCGCAGCATCGTGGATAACATCGGCAGCAAATCACCTGCCCTGACCGGCTCCACAACGCCCCCTCATGCGGTTACGATCCCGCCCGTGACTCAGACGAACACCACGGAAGGGAACTTGCTGCCGATCGGCGTCATCGGGTGCGGGCGGATGGGGCGGCTGCACGCACGCGTGTACTCGCAACTACCGGGCGTCAAGCTCGCCGGCGTCTACGACGCCTCGGCGGAAACCGCGGCGGCAGTCGCGGACTCCTACGGCGGGCGGGCGTTCGAGCGCGTCGAGGATTTGCTCGACCAGGTCCGAGCGGTGACGGTAGCCGTGCCGACGATGTATCACGCCGATTTTGCCGAGCGATGCCTTACGCGAGGCGTGGCGTGCCTGATCGAAAAGCCGCTGGCGAAGGACGTCGCCGAGTGCCGGCGGATCGCCGATCTGGCGAGCCGGTCGGGCACGGTCGTGATGGTGGGGCACATCGAGCGGTTCAACCCGGTGATGCGGGCGGTTAGCCATCTCGACATTCGGCCGCGGTTCATGGAAGTCATTCGCGTCAGCCCGCTCACGTTCCGCAGCATCGACGTCGGCGTCGTGCTCGACATGATGATCCACGACATCGACATCGTCCTCCGCCTGGCCGGGTCAAAGGTGGCGAAGGTCGACGCGATCGGCGTCAGCGTCATCGGCGACGTCGAGGACATCTGCAACGCCCGACTGACGTTCGAGAACGGCTGCGTTGCCAACATGACCGCCTCGCGCCTCGCGCTGAAGACCGAACGCCGGATGCGCCTCTTCAGCCCCGACGCCTACGTCTCCCTCGACTACGGCAAGAAATACGGCCTGATCGCACGCCGGGGGAAGAACGTCGGCGCGATCCGCGAGGCGGCGCAGAAGATCCGATCGGGCGAGATCACGGACCTCTCCGACCTGAATTACGCGGACCTGGTGCAAGTCGAGGAATTGCAGATCGACGACATCGAGCCGCTGCGGGCCGAGCTCGAATCGTTCGTCGCTGCGGTGACCGGCAAGGCCAAGCCCGAGGTGACCGTCGAAGACGGCGCGGCGGCGGTCGAGACCGCGACGCGGATCGTGGAGTCGATCTCCCCAACCGCGTTGGGCGCATTGGTCTAAATCCCGGTCCTTGTCTCCATTGGGTGGCATGGGCATGTACTCATGCCCGTGCTGTTCGAGGGAAGAAAACACGGGCATGAGTACATGCCCATGCCACCCAGCGCTCCGCAATTCTCCTACGATTGTGGCATGAGGCGGCTATTCGACATCGCGTCTCTTGTTTCGGTGTTGCTTTGCGTTCTGTGCTTTTTCGTCGCGTTTTCGTGCTACCGCCTCTTTGTCGAAGGGACAATTGACAGCCAGAACCAGATCATCCACGATCCGTGGCTTGCGGCATCCGCAAGGCGGTATGCGACCGCTGCATGCGTCTTTGCAATAATGCCTTTGATCCGCTTGTTCCGGCCACCAAAGAGAACCGAGCAATAACCCGCAGCGACTCTAAATGAAGACATCGCCCGGGGCTCGACCTCGTCACCTCGTCGTCGCCCCGCTTCATCCCTTTGCATTCCGACCCTCGTTCCGGTAGTTAATCGGGATGCGTCACGACGAAGTGATTCCGATCCTCGATTTCGGTTCCCAATACGCCCAGCTCATCGCCCGGCGGGTGCGCGAGAAAGGCGTCTACAGCGAGCTCGTCCGGCCGGATATTCCCTTCGAAGACATCAAACAGCTCAACCCCAAGGGTGTCATCCTCAGCGGTGGCCCCAGCAGCGTCTATGAGCCGAACGCCCCCAAGTGCGATCCGCGCATCTTCGACCTGAACGTCCCCATCCTCGGCATCTGCTACGGCATGCAATTGGGCGCCCAAATCCTCGGCGGCCAGGTCAAGCCCGCCAAGGCTCGCGAATATGGCCGGGCGAAGCTCACCGTCGCGAAGGACGATGCGCTCGTCCACGGGCTGCCCAAGGAAACCACCGTCTGGATGAGCCATGGGGATCAGATCCACGAGCTGCCCGATCAGTTCGTGGCGCTCGCGACGACGCCCAACTGCCCGTACGCCGCGGCGAAGCACCGCACGCGGCCGTTTTACGGCGTGCAGTTCCATCCCGAGGTGACGCATACGCCGCGGGGCGAGCAGATCTTCCAGAACTTCCTTTACGAGATCTGCCGCTGCAAGGGCGACTGGACGATGGGGAACTTCGTCGAGCATTCGATCCGCGCCGTCCGCGAGCAGGTCGGCTCGGGCAAGGTGATCTGCGGCCTCTCCGGCGGCGTCGATTCCTCCGTCGTCGCGGCCCTCCTCCACAAGGCCATCGGCGACCAACTCGTCTGCATCTTCGTCGACAACGGCCTGCTCCGGAAAAACGAGCGCGAACTGGTCGAATCCACATTCCGCGACCACTTCAAGATCAACCTCGTCACCAGCAACGCCAGCGAGCAGTTCCTCAGCGAATTGAAGGGCGTGACCGATCCGCAGCAGAAGCGGAAGATCATCGGGAAGGAGTTCATCGAGGCGTTCAAGCGCGAGGCCCAGTCGATCCCTGGCGCCAAGTACCTGGCCCAGGGCACGCTCTACCCCGACGTGATCGAGAGCGGCCACGGCTACGCCGGCACCGCGGCCAACATCAAGCTGCACCACAACGTCGGCGGCCTGCCTGAGCAACTCGGTTTCGAGCTGGTCGAGCCGCTCCGCGAACTGTTTAAGGACGAAGTCCGCCAGGTGGGCGAAGTGCTCGGGCTGCCGGAGCAAATCGTCTGGCGGCACCCGTTCCCCGGCCCGGGCCTGGCGGTCCGCATCATCGGCGACATCACGCCCGAGCGGCTCCGCGTCCTCCGCGACGCCGACGAGATCGTGCTCGAGGAGCTGATCGCCGCCAACCTTTACCGCAAGACGGCCCAGGTCTTCGCCGTGCTGCTCCCGATCGGCACCGTCGGCGTGATGGGGGACGCCCGCAGCTACGACTCCGTCGTCGCGATCCGGGCCGTCGAAAGCCAGGACTTCATGACCGCCGACTGGGCCCGCATCCCCTTCGACGTCCTGGCGACAATGAGCAACCGGATCATCAACGAGGTGCGCGGCGTGAACCGCATCGTGTACGACATCAGCTCCAAGCCACCGGCGACGATCGAGTGGGAATAGGGACCTGGGACTATCGACGGCACACACTCGGCTTGCCCTACCGTCGTCGTGGCACAGCGGTTGCTTTAACGACGGGCGTACTCGAACGCGAGGGGCCGTGGTCGAGTCGAGCCTACGGTGCCGGTTGCGTCGTCGCTTCCCGGTTCAAGTCCGCGACGATCGTGTTGATCCGCGTCTCGAACTTGTCGCGGACCAGCAGATCGGCCGCCTGGTAGAGGTGATAGGCTTCCTGACCGGAGATGTTGAAGTAGGTGGCGATGCTGTTGAGGCTCTCGCTGAAGCTGGCGAACGGAACGTTCGGCAGGTCGTTCACCTGGTCGAGCGAAAGGTAGATCACCTGCACGCGGTGGCCGTGACGGTCGCGGGCGTCGATGTAGCCCACCTGGGTGAGGTCGCGGATCTGCTTGCGGATCTCGCGGGCCGTCGTGTCGTCCGGCGCGCTGCGGACGATCGTGTCGGACAGGTTGGCCGAACTGACGCGGTTCAGCAGTTGTGTGCTCGTCAATCCGAGCGCGGCCTTAAGGCTGTCGAAGATGCCGATATCGCTCTGGCTGGCCAGCTCGGCGTTGAAACGCGTGTGGGCGTCGATCACGATGAAGACCGCGCCGTTGGGGAATGGGTCGGGCCGGCCGGCGGCGCCGGCGGACATCATCTGGCCGGCGTAGGTGTCGAGCAGCGTTTGAATGCCGAGGTTGTCGCTCACGCCGCCGTCGATCAGGTGGCGGTATTCGTGGAAGATCGTCGAGAAATCGCGGAGCGTCACCGGATGCAGGACGACCGGCACCGCCGCGCTGGCCGCGACCGCGTAAGCCATCGGGTATTTCGATAGGTCCGAGTTCAACTCGTTGAACGTCTCATCGCAAAAGATGAACCGGCGGCCCGACTGCAGGTCGGTGGCGTTGATCAGGAGTCGCGGGCGATCGGCTCGCAAGTCGGCATAGGTGAGCGACCGGCCGCCCCGGCCGAACAGCCGGTTGTGGAAAATGTTCGCCAGCACGTCCGAGCGGTCGTAATCGCTGAAGATCATCGCGAGCCAGTTCCAGGGGAGCAGCGTCTGGGTGATCAGGTCGGAGGCGAAGGGCTGGGTGAGCGTTTTCTGGACGTTGGCAGGGTTCCAGTCGTCGGGGCCGTTGAGGCAGTAATAGGCCGCCGGCAGCGAGCCCCCGCTGACCGAGGAGATGTAGTCCACCTTCTGCATGAGCCCGAGCCGCTGGAGCTGGAACATGCAGGCGGCGGCGAAGTTGGCCGACCGCGACCCGCCCCCGCTGAGGGCCAGGCCGATGAAGCATCCGTCCGCATACCGCGGCGGGGGAAGCGCGCTGGCGCCGGCTGGAAATGGGGAGGCGGGCTGCGACGTCGGGGAGGCCGTGTCGCTCGCGAACGCGTTGTTTCCCGCGAACATGGCCGAGCGGGTGTGGTTTTGGCGACGCGCCTCGAGGGCGACCTGCGCGTCATTCAACGGGACGTTCGCGTTCGTGCAGCCGGCGCCGGCAAACAGCAGGAGGATCACGATCACGGAGGGGCGGCGCCGGGGCGGTCGGATCATGGGGGCGGATTGTAAGGGGGAGTTCCGCGAGGTCTATTCGGTTTCGAGGATAACACCGGTCCCGCGGCGGGGCCGTGGGCGTTCGCGAATCGGTCCGTCGCCCGTGCGCAACCCGATCAGCCGCGCCAGGCCTTTCGGACGAATCCGTCCTTGATTTCGACGAAAGCGGTGTGGGTCTTCTCGTCCGCGCTGGAACCGCCGAAGATCAGGAAGACGCTGCCGCTGCCTTCGTGACGTTCGGTGTAGGTGTACTTCCAGATCTCGGTGCCGTCGTCGAGGCGCGACGTGCTGGTCGGCTTGCCGAGCGTCGCTTGCACCCATCCTTCGGTCGTCTCTCCCGGTTTGATCTGGTCGAACGTGGTGTCGGCGACGTAATTCCCGCTGCGTTTTTGGGACGAGTTGCTCGTGACCAGGCACCCGCCGCCCGCGAGCGGCAGGAGGAGCGCGGCGGAAAGAAGCAGAAGCGGCACGAGCCGGGCGGATCGGTTTGGCATGGTGTTGTTCATTCGTAGAAGATGGACACGAAACGTCCCGGCTGGTTAGCGTACGTCGAATGTGGGCGTCTGTCACGTGGTTGCGCGCTCGCCGTGACGGAGTTGGGCGGCGTCACGCATCAGCGCGTGATCTCTTTGGCCAGTTGGTCGAGATTTCGGCTGGGTTCCGTTACCTGGGCATCGATCTCGGCCTTTGCGTGCTCCGAGAGCAGCCAGCCGAGCGGGAGCGGGCCACCGGTGTCGGAGATGAGCAGTTGGATGAGGCTGCAGCCGTTGGCGGGCGGATCGACCATTCCGTGCATGCGGGCGAGGGCGGATTCCTCGCGGGCCGTGCGGGTGTTGAGCAGCGCGCGGACGGGCGAGCCGATTTCCTCGAATGCCGATTCCGAGAATTTCTCCCGCGCCTCTGCCGTGGCGGCGGTGGAGGGCGCCGCGCTCGTTGAAGAGGGGCCAGCCGGCTGGGTTGCCGGGTGGGCGTCGGCGTATTCCTTGTCTCCCGCGGCCGCATCGGTGTCATCCAGCGCGATGCGGACGACGACCAGTCGGAAAGGGATCGGACTCTTCTTCTCGTAGCGATGGACCACCAGGGCGGCCACCACGTCGGACAATGTAGCCATCCCCGAATTCTCGAAGTATCCCCCGTCCACATACCTCCGGTCGGCCGGTGGCTGCCCCTTGGCAAGGATCGTGGGCTCCCGGCCGGCGGACGTCACGACCGGGAACCGCGCGCTCAGCACCACCGCCGTGCTGAGGCGGATGTGACAGGTGGGGTGGTCGGCGAAGAACAGGTTCGGGCGGCCGTACCGGCCCGGGCCGAGGTTGCTGATGACGACCTGACGGCCCGTCTCCACCTCCGTCGTATTCAGCAGGAGAGCCGGCGTCGCACCGGACGTGAAGTCGGGCCAGAGCGAATCGAAATCCGAATCGAACGGGTTTCCGGCGGGTCGAGTGATGCCGCCGGATTTCGCCAGTCCTGTCCAAGCTGCCTCAAGGCTCTGCTCCAGGGCCCGCGCTCGGTCGGCCGCAGGGATCGGGAAGAAGTTGAACCGCTGGAACAGGTCCGGAAAGAACGCCTTGGCGATCAGTGGCGCGAGGAAGTCGGGGGCGAAGTAGGCTCGGGTGGCCGTCGCCATGGGGCCGGACGCCGCGGGCGTTCGAGAAGCCGACGGCTTTGTCACCTGCGTTTGGCCGGACATCAGGGCAGCGAAGACCGAAGCGCCGACGCTTCCGCCGGAGACCCCGCTGATCGCGAACACGTGCTGGCCGAAGGCCGGTTGGGCGTCCTGGAGGTCGGCCAAAGCCATCGCGGTGTGGTACGCGGCGTAGATGCCGCCCCCTTCGGTCGCGACGACGACGACGGGGTAGGGCTTGCCCGCATACGCCGCCTTGTCCTGTCGATTCGCCAGCCACCGGTCGAATGTGTCTTCCAATTGCGGCGGGCTTGGCCGGGACGTCGGCGCCGCGCCGGAGGCGAGCGGTACGTGCCGGATGGCGTGGTCGTCATTCGTGTTGGCGAGGCTCCAGAGGATCAGCCAGGCGAGCGTGATCCAGAAGACCGGGATTGAGCGTTCGAGGCCCCAGAAGACCATCGCCCCGCACAGGACGACCCAGGCGGCGGCGGCGCTGAGCACGACGGGGATCGGCCCGATGTATTGGGCCAGTTGCGCGTCGGCAGAAAACAGCAGGGCGGCCAACGCCATGAAGATCGCGGTGCCCCAGAGGACGCGGCGTGATTCGGCGGACAGGCCCTCGGGCGCGGTCCGCCCCTTGAGGTAGACCCGCCGCCGCAGCACGCAGAAGGCGTAGAAGCCGACGGCAAGTACCGCGTTAACGACGAACAGCGCCCAGCCGGTGCCGGCGCGGGCGTGCGCACGCCCAAGTGCGACCGCCATCCCGATGAATGGGATCGTGCCGATGATTCGCGGGAGTTGCCTGCGCAGCGCGCGTACGCCGTTCGTTGGGCCGCCCGGCAGGAACTTGTATTGGAGCGTTCGCGCCCAGTACCACAGCATGGACGCCAGCCCGACCAGCGCCCCGAAACAGAGCACGAGCTTCAAAAACGGGACAAAGCGATCGATGTCGTGCCCGAGCGCGACCAGGCATTCCAACGCTTGGTCGATGTTGAGCAGGAGACAGGCGATGACCGCGATCGTAATGCCGATCCGCGCGAGCTTGAGCGTCTCGATGTATGGCCGCCAGAAAAGGGTGATTTGCGGGGCGGCGGGATTGGCCGCACGGTCATTCAAACCGATGCCAGTTGGACCGAGCGTCATGAGTGGGTCCCTCCCGTTGCGGGTGCGGGCGCTCGTCCGGGACGCGCGCGTTCGCGTGCCCTACAAGGGCGTGCGCCCACTTTATCTCCTTCTTCTCCGCGTCGGCAGCGAAAATATTGACGGAAAAATGCTGGATTTCGCGGCGGACGCCAAGTGCTATATGCCGGCTTGGCCGGGGGCGGTCGGGTCGTCGGTGCCGACGATGTAGATGGCGTTTTTGCCGTTGCGCTTGGCGCCCCGCATCAGGCGGCGGTCGGTTTCATCGATCAGGGCGTCGACGCTGGTGGCGTCCCACGGGAAGACGGCAAGCCCCGCGCTGACCGTGAGCGATCCCTTGCCGGTCTGCCCCAGCGACGGGAACTCTTCGCTGGAAATCAGCCCCTTGAACCGCTCGAACACCTGTAGCGGTTCCTGCGGCGGGCGGAGCGCGGTGTTGGGCTTGGGCTGTCGCGGCTGGCGGGGGCCTTCCTTGTCCCAGAAGACGACCGCGAACTCGTCCCCGCCGATCCGGGCGACCAGGTCGTGCTGGCGGACGCACCGCTTCATCAGCGCGGCCGCCTGCTTGAGGATTTCGTCGCCGGTCTTGTGGCCGAACTCGTCGTTGTACTGCTTGAAGTCGTCGATATCGAACAGCAGCAGCGTGACCGGGAAATGCATCTTCCGCGCCCGCTCGAGGATCAGCGAGAGGAAGTGCCGGAAGTAGCGGGCGTTGGACAGGCCGGTGAGCTCGTCGGTGATCGCCAGCCGCTGCAGACGATTGTGCCGCTCCTGCAGGGCGGCGACTTTGCCGATCTGCCGGGCGATCTCCGACAGCGCGTGCCGGGCGGCGGATTCGTCTTCCTTGACCGGGAGGGACAGATGCAGTGACCCGATCTCGTCCTCGCCCTGCCGGATCGGGTGAGACATGAGCGTTTGCCCGTCGACCGCGCCTGGCGCCGGGGCACCCGGCTTCGTGTACGACAGTTCCAAGTCGGGCGCGATCCGCTGGTGGATCTCCTTCACAGCCGCTTGGACGGCGTCGGCCGGGTGTTGGAGCATGGCATCGAGCAGGATATCCGCCAGAGGCAGTGCGCCGAGGCGGTAGACGAGCGACGCGTTGGCAGGGGCCGCGCCTTCCGAGGACGCCGCCGTGTGATCCGTCGCCTCCGGCGGCCGCGCGATGCGCATGGGCGGTTTGCCGAAGACCTGCTGGAACTCGCCGGGGCTGGCGGGGGTGATCACGTAGTCGTCACACCCGAATTCCATCATCTTGCGCGAGAGGATTTCGAGCGTGGGGTGGCCGAACAGGAGCAGACGGGCTTCGCCCGCGAGTTCGCGCAGCGTGCGGACGGCGGCCTCGGGGCGGCGCTCCATCGGTTCGGCCGCCGCCAGCACCGTCGTGAACCGGTTGCCGGAGAGCTCCGCGATCCCGTCGAAGAGCGTGGGGACGGAGGTGACTTGCGCGCCCGGCAGCGCCTCGGCCAGCGCGGACTGCACGTCCCGCTGGGCGTCACCGATCAACAACACGCGCTCGTGGAGAAGGCGAACCATGGAGAATGCGAACTACCGAATGGGATCTGAATTGATTTGAAAGTTCAAATCTGAGATTTGAGATTGGGAACGTCCGTCCCAAATGCGTTCATGAATCGTCCTCCCCGGCTTGCGGCATCGAGGGTTGTTCCTGGAGCAACGCTTTCAATTCCTCAGCGCTGAGGAGCGGCTCGTTGGCGACGGGCTCGGGCTCAAGTTCGTCCGCCACATGCGCCAGCCCGCGCGGGTCGGCCGCCGGGGGAGGCGGCGCCAGGCGAACCGGTTCCGATAAGATCGGGGCTGCGGTGCGGGAGGGCGGCCCCGCCTCGTCGACGGCCATCCCTTCAAGGGCGATGCGGTGCAGACCTTCCGCGTCCAGCAGACCGTCGGCGCCGAGCCGCATGGCTTCGGCCAAGGCGGCGGGGCGGCCGTCGGTGTGAGCGAGCCAGACTTCCAGATGAGGGAACCGCCGCTTAATCGCGCGGATCATCGGCAACTCTTCACGGTAGAGACTGGCGAGGCTGAGAATGACCGCATGATAAGCAAGCGGCCGGCGGCAGAGTTCGGCCATGCCCGTGTAGGGATCGTCGGCCTCGCCGCACGTGTAACCGAGGCGAACCAAACCTTCCGCGACCTGCGGTCGCGCGACCGCATTGCCGATGAGCAGGGCCCGCCCGCTCGGTCGCGTCACTGGTAAGCTCACACCCGACATCCCGCTCCGTGGTTGTTGCGGTCCCCATTCTTCCATTCGCATCATACCCCATGACTGCTGCCATGCAATTTGAACGGAGCCCGGCGGCATCGTAAAAAGCGATACACCTGTTTGATACCGCGGGCGTTGTATCCCGGCAGAATCTTTTACGGAATTCCCTGTCCCGGCCCGAGTTGGGACCGTCGCGGCGGCTAAGCAAAACTTGACTCTCTTTGGCCCCTTTGTTACGGTGCGCGCATCTGGCAAGGGCCGGTTGCCCGCCGTCGATTACGTACGCATGCATGGCAGTCCGCAGACTCCCGCACCGGCCGGAACCGTCTTGGATTCAGCGGCGTTGGAGAACCACCTTGAGTCGTCACCGCCTCCCCCTAATTGTGGCCCTGGTCTGTTCCCCGGCGCTCTTCGCCGTGCCGGCAATGGGCGTTACAGACAAGATCCCGGCCAGCGTTAAGACCTCCAACAGCCCGTCCCACGCGGCGGTGCAGGGCTTCATCGATAAAGAGACCGCCAACCTCGCTTCGGACGATCCCACCACTCAGAAGCTGGCGCGCGACCAGATCATCCAGGACGTGGAGGCGCACGCCGGCTCCAGCGCGACGCCCCAGTTCCAGACCGAGTTCGCCAATGATCTGGGCAAGGCCCTGGAGCCGCTGCTCAAGTCGCCCAGCCTCCGCACCCGCATCAACGCGGCCGTGGTGGCGACGGAAGTCGCCACCAAGGTTCTTCATACCGAGGGCGCGTCGGCCAGCGGGCTGGCCCCGGCGGTCAAGGCGATGTTGGGCGATTCCCAACCCGCCGTGGTGCTGTGGGGCGTTAAGGCGGCCGAATACGTCATGGCCTCGGACATCCTGTACGGCGGGAATCCCGCCCCGATCGCAAAGCAACTCGTCAAGAGCGTGGAAGCCCACGGCGATTCGTGGCCGATCATTGAAGAGGCGTTCGCTACCCTGACGTTCAAACAAATCAAGCAGAAGGGCGACCCGCAAACCGGCCCGCAGTTCGTCGCTGGAACGGCCAACATCATTCCGGACCTGCTCGACTTGATCGCCTGGCGCGGCAAGGAGTACAACAACAACGCGGGCGGAAATACGCCCACCCCGCTGGCGGATCTGCCGGCAACGGTGTTCCTGTCGGTCACGGCATTCGACGTGATCCACAACAACCCCGCCCTGCAGGCGCGGGTGCTGAAGGTCATGGGCGAGGCGACGTGCCTGCGATTGCGCGCCCTCGCCAACGGCAACTCGACCCCCGGCCTGCTCGACATGGCCCGCGCGGACGGGAATGCGTTCGAGACGCTGGGCAAGCAGTTGACCAATGCCGACGCGCTGCAGAACGCCGGCAAGAACATCGCCCAGATGAGCCAGAACGCCGACCTGACCCGCATCGGCAAGTTGTGCGATGACCTGGCGGCCGCGCTGAAGGGCGTCGGGGTGGACATCGCCGCCGAGAACACCGCCGGTGCCGAGGGCGCACCGCCGGCCGCGGTCGTTGCGGGGAAGTAGCTCAATGCTCCGCCTGCTGCTCATTCCCGCCGTCCTTGTGGCTTTGCTGGCCGGCGCGATGGTCTGGTCGAGCAGCGGGCAGGGGCCGCCCGCCAATTTCACCTACGTCTGCCCCGCCGAAAACAAAACGCTCGACATCGGCGTGATGTCGTGGATG
>DASXMX010000123.1:0-16648 GCA_036495445.1 Tepidisphaeraceae bacterium | reverse complement strand
CCGGGTTAATAAGGTGGTGGAGGGCGCGGTTGCGGAATTTGCAAAACTTAGTGATAGCCTTATTGAGGAGGTGGAGCGATTCGGACCGAGCATACTCGAGCAAATTGACGGGGCGATCGCGCGGCTGAAGGCAGGTAATAGTGGGCCGCCGCTAGACGTCACGCTGTCGATCAGATTGTCCAATCACGACCGATTCTCGCGTGAGAACGCGGCCGCATTGTCCCGCATTCAAAGCGGCGACTGCAAAATGGATTAGAGGCACGAAAAAAGGGGGCACGAAAAAAGGGGTCATAAGGGTCATAAGCCGTTCTTTTAATTCGCATTTTTGCCTTCATTCATCGCCATGTGAAGCAAAGGCTTATGACGCTGCGTCCCCGTTTCATCTCCCCCGTTTCATCTCCCTTGTCCCGCATTTTCACGGACTCGAGCGGTGGGCGGGACTGTCGCGATTCCTGCTATTGGGATTCGCGATTGGCCAGATCGTCGAGTGCTTTATCCACGTCCTCGGCCGAGCCGTATCGGCCCGACACGACCTCGTGTGCGATCCCGTTCAGTCCCTCTGTCCACCGTCGCCGCTGTTCCAGGTCGGCGTTGAGCGACTTGTAGGCGCGCAGATGGATTTGCAGGATGTCCTTCATCGGAATTCTCCACCGGCCGCCCGTGCGGACCCAATGTGTCGGGAGACCCGGCTGCTTCCCGCCCAAGTAGACGACCGCGTCGTCTCCATGGATGTCCGCGACGTAGTCGGCGGGAGCGGGCGCGTGCGTCGCTTTGGACGGGAGATCCCTGCCGAAACGCTTCATGCACGCGTCATAGAGCGCTCGCCCCGCCAGCTCCGTCTCGCGCATGGAGTCCAACAGTGCTCGCTCCTCGTCCGTTGTCGCAACGTACGCAACGACTACCGCCTCGACGTCGTGACGGTCGTTTGCTCGATCCAACGATTTGGCCGCAGCAACTGGCGTTGACCCGTCGTACGCCGCCGCCTCGCGGGTCGTCGGTCCGGTGGTGGGAACGAGGGACAACGCCAGCGCGAATAGCCAGAGACCCATGATTGGCTCTTTCCTTTCCACCTGCGCCGATGAATCGGCGCCGGCCGATTATCCTCAGAATGCATCGCGTAATCGCATCCGCGCGGTCAGGTATTCGTCGCGCAAATCCACCTCCTCGATGTCGCAGATCGAGGCCGCGGATCCGGGCTCGCCGGTTTGGGTGATCCTGCCGCGCGCCGTCGCATCGAGAATCCAACCCGCCGTCCCGCCTCCATGCGGCGGCACGAAACGCATGATGGTCGCTGCGCCATCCCCGGCTCGTTCGTCGTCAAGGCGGATCACCTGACCCTGCCGCCAGTGCGATTCTGATCCGGCCAAATACATCGTGCCGTCGCCAACGACGTATAGCGTGCCTCTGACCGGGAGGACCTTTCCGACGTAGGAGCCTAGGTGCAAGACGACATCGCCGGCGTCGTGGCTCATGCGGGCATCGTACCACGGGCGGGCCGATGCACACGCGGAGGGGAACTACTTGGGTCCCCGTTTTCGTCCTCGGACCCGACGAAAGGGGAGAAGTACATTTCGCCCATCCTGTCTCGGCGGCATTCGTGAGGAAGCCACGTTGCACTTCCGCCTTCGCTAAATCCCTTTCACCTCGCCGCCGTCCATGCGGACGGAGGTGCCGGTCATCCATTTGGCCATGGGGGAGACCATGAAGGCGAGGAGTTCGGCGATTTCCTCGGGGCGGCCGTAGCGGCTGATGCCGACTTCTTCGGGGAACTGTTTCGTTGCTTCCTCGACGGTCATGTTGTGGGCGGGGGCCCATTTCTCCATGAACGAGCGGCGACGGCCGGTCATCACCGGGCCGGGG
Source organism: Tepidisphaeraceae bacterium (assembly GCA_036495445.1). GTDB lineage: Bacteria > Planctomycetota > Phycisphaerae > Tepidisphaerales > Tepidisphaeraceae > DASXMX01. The sequence goes on along the minus strand of DASXMX010000123.1, from coordinate 14,788 downwards.
ACGATGCTGTTGACCTGGACGCCGTCTTGGATCCCTTGCTCGGCGAACGCCTTGGCGAGCGCGGTGATCGCCGCGTTCGTCGCGGCCACCGCCGCGAACGCGGGCTTGGGGTCGAGTGCGGCGCTGCCGGACATGAAGACAACGGACCCCTTGGCGGCCTTGAGCGCTGCCCACGCCTGGATCGTCAGCCGACGCGCCCCGTGAAGCTTGAGCGCCATTCCGGCCTGCCATTGTTCGTCGGTCATCTCAAAGAGGTCGATCTGCGGCACCGCCCCGGCGATGTTCAGCAGCGCGTCGATGCGGCCGTACGTCGCCGTCGCCGCCTTCACGACGGCTCTGGCCGCCTCGGCGGCGCTCAGGTCCAGGTCCAGGACGAGACTCTCCGCGCCGGCGGCCCGCGTTTCGGCGGCGACCTCCTCGAGGGCCGCTTTGTTTCGCGCCACCAGCACAAGCCGCCCGAAATCCTTTGCCAGCCGGATGGCGGTTGCCCTGCCGATGCCTTGGCTTGCACCGGTTACGATCGCGACGTTGTGATTCATGAGCGGATCTCCGATTTCGCCAGAAACATCTCGCCGGCACACTCTGGCGAACTTCACACGAGACACGATTTCGCGGCGGCCAGGATGAACTTCACCACGCTGTCCGGGTCGGTCAGGATCGGCGTGTGATCGGCAGGGATGGACTGAGTGGTTGCCCTCATCCGGTCGGCCATGAAGCGTTGTGTTTTCGGATTGATCATCCGGTCTTCCTCGGCGATCAAATACCAGGCCGGCCTGCTCTTCCAAAGCGGCCTGGGCGCGGGCTCCTGAATGCAGTTGACCGAGATCGGCCGCTGCAACGCCCGCGAGAGCGCGAGTTGCTCCTTCGTTCCGCGGTGGGCAAAGGCGTTGGCAAATCCGTCGTCCGGCATCCAAATGAAACCCGCGGCATCCGGTGCAAGCTTCGGCGCACGTGGGTGCGGCTCATCCTTGTAAAACACCTGGGCGACCGTCTCGCCCTCATCGGGCGCCAACGCCGCCACGTACACCAGCCCTTTGATCCGCTCGTCGTTCACCGCGGCGATCACGGCGCCTGCGTAGGCATGAGCCGCCAGCAGAACCGGCCCCTTCGTCCTTGCCAGCGCACGGGTCAGCGCGGCGGCGTCATCGCTCAGGGAGGTGAGGGGAATCGGCGCGGCCAGCACATTCAATCCGGCTTGCTGGAGGGGGAGAATCACGCCGTTCCAACTCGACCCGTCAGCCCAGGCCCCATGCACCACAACGACCGTTGCATCTTCTGGAAAGGTCATGACAGCTCCGTGGGCCGACGCCGGCCGATCGCACGATCCGGCTCGCCCCTACGCGAAAAACTTCCCGATGCGTTCGGCGATGAACGCACAATGGTCTTCCAACGCGAAATGCCCGGTTTCGAGCAGGTGCAGCTCGGCCTCCGGGAGATCCCGCAGGTAGGCTTTGGCGCCCTCTACGGTGAAAAACACATCGTTGATCCCCCACGTGATCAGCATGCGCGGGTGATGCGTCCTGAAGTACGCCTGCCAGCCGTCATAGAGCCCCAGATTCGATTGATAGTTGTGAAGCAGATTCACCTGAATGGCGTCGTTGCCGGGCCGATCCAAAAACATCTGATCGACGTGATACGCGTCGGGGCTGATTCTCGACTCGTCCTTGACGCCGTTCACGTACTGAAACTTCGTCGTCTCGAGCGTGAGCAGCGCCCGCACCGCCGCCTCGGTTTCGGCATTGCGGTTTTTCCACAGCGGTTTCACCGCATCGAACCCCGGCCCGATCCCCTCGGCGTAGGCGTTGCCGTTTTGAACGACGATCCCTTCGATGGCCCGAGGATTCTTCGACGCGATGCGATAGCCAATTGGCGCACCGTAATCCTGCACATAGATGCGGAACGTCTTGAGGCCGAGGTTGCTGAACAGCAGCTCCTCAACGTGAGCCGCCAGGTTGTCGAACGTGTAGTCGAACTCCGTCGCGGAGGGCATGTCGCTGTAACCGAAGCCCGGGTAGTCGGGGGCGATGACGTGGAACTTGTCCGCCAGCATCGGGATGAGCTCGCGGTACATGTGGGACGAACTGGGAAAGCCGTGCAGGAGGACGATCGTTGGCGAGCCCTTCGCGCCGGCCTCGCGATAAAAGTGCCGCCGCCCGCGAACGCTTGTGGTATGATAGCTGGTCATATTCGTTCTCCTGATACGGCCTTCAACTCGCCCCTCACGGCAACGCAAGCAAACCCTAGTCAACACCGTTAATCGTTTCCATATCGGTGTCGAATTTTTCTGCGGGTTGAACGTGCCCGAGGGCCGCACGGGCACAAATCGGCCCGCTCCGTTTATCCCGGCGCGGCGTTTCCGTCCGCCGCGCATGTGTGATAGAATTCGACGAGTTACGTCCATGGCGGGCCCCAAAGCAGAGCACTCCGATTGGGTCGACGGCTTCCTGTTCGTCGGGAATCACCTCGCATTGAATTTTTTGAACACCCGGCCGGTGCTGGAAGGCGGGCCGCGCGAATTCCTGCCCGACGCGGAGGCGTTTGGGCGCTGGCTGATGGCGGCGGGGCTCGTCGGCGCTCCTCGCGCGAAATCGGCGATGCGCGCCTGGTGGAAGACGTCGAAGGCCGACCGCTTCGTAAACGAGCTGCGCGCGTTTCGGGAGCGCGTCAGGGAAGCCGTTCTGAAGATCGAGTCGGGTTCGCCGCCGGCCGAGGCGTTCGTGCAGGAAGTGAATGGCCTGCTGGCCAGGCACCCCCGTCGATCCGTGTTGGCAAGGGAGGGCCGTTCGCTGGTTCGGCAATATCCGTTCGAGCCTGGTGAGCCGGAGGCCTTTTGGGCGCTGATTGCCGAGGCGGTTGCGTCGCTGCTGGCCGAAACGGATCACTCTCGAATGCGCAAGTGCGAGTCTTGCGTCGTGCACTTCCTCGACACCAGCAAAAAAGGGGGCCGGCGTTGGTGCAGCATGAACATTTGCGGCAACAAGGTAAAAGTCGCCAATTATCAGCGGCACCAACGCGGAGATCGATAGTCTGACTCTCGCCCGTTGATGGCGAGGCCGAATCAGCGCCGAGCTTTTGCGGGGGAAGACAGAACCTGACCCTACCGGTTTTCTGCGGGTTTCGGCCGGACGCACAGGACCCAGTCCGCGGCGGTCGGCGGCGTGAAGGACTGCTCGCCGCCGGGGGCAGTGCGTTCGGGCTGGACGGCGCCGTCGCGGGGGTTGTACCAGGGGAGGAGGGAGGGGGCGTCGGGGAGGGGGAGTTTGAAGGGGCGGCCGTCGGTGTAGACGACGTGGACGCCGTCGCCGGCGAGTTCGGTGACGTCGGGGCGGTCGACGGGGTGGCATCTCCACCTTGGGTTAGCCGCGACGCGCAGCGGAGCGCTCCCGACGCGCTCCGCTGCGCGTCGCGGCTAACCGGGGAATAGGATGGAGCCAGAGGAAATGGACCCCGAACCCCTCCAACTCGCGATCCAAACCGTCCCGGCGGGCGCATGGGCGGTCGCGGTCAGCGGCGGGGCGGATAGTGTGGCGTTGTTGAGGCTACTGCATGGGCGGGGGGACCTGTCGCTCCGTGTCGTTCATCTCGATCATCAGACCCGCGGCGAGGCGAGTGCCGGGGATGCGGCGTTTGTCAGCCGGCTCGCGGGGGAATTGGGCGTGCCGTGTACCGTTGCGCTGCGGGCGGACGTCGAGCGGCAGTTGGGCGCGGTGTCGCCGAATCCGTCGGCACGGTATCGGGCGGCGCGAATCGAGCTGTTCCGGCGGGTGGTGGCGGAGCGGAAGCTCGACGGGGTGATTCTGGCCCATCACGCCGGCGATCAGGCGGAGACGGTGTTGCAGCGGCTGATCCGCGGGTCGGGTCCGGCGGGGCTGGTGGGGATGTCGGGGCGGATGCAGATGGGGGATTTGGTGATGCTTCGGCCGTTGCTGGGGGTACGGCGGGGGCTGCTTCGCGAGTATCTCCAGGCGATCGGACAGGGGTGGCGGGAGGATGCGAGCAATGCGTCGGACGATTACCTGCGCAACCGGCTGAGGAAGTGGCTGGCGGAGGAGCCGGGGGTGCATGAGGCGTTGATCGCGCTGTGTGAGGCGTGTCGCGGGGTGAGCGAGTGGGCGAAGGGGGCGGCGCCGCGGCTGGAGGAGGCATTCCCCGTCGGGCGGCTGGCGGGACTGCCGGACGTGCTGGCGCACGAGGCGGCCCGGCAGTGGCTGGAGGCGCGCGGGGCGCCGCCGGAGGAGTTGTCGGAGGGGGTGCTGGAGAGGCTGGTCATGATGGCGCGCGACGCGGCGTCGCCGCCGCGGGCGCATTTCCCGGGGTCGGTGTTGGTCCGCCGGCGCAGTGGGGTGCTGTCCGCGGGCTGATCGGCAGGGGCGTTTGTGATAATCTTGTGAGAGAGTTGCCAGTTGTTAGTTGCCAGTTGCCAGTTGCCAGTGGAATGCGAGCCCCTCACCGCCCTTCACTGGCAACTACCAACTGGCAACTGATTCGTCCCCATGCTCCGCCTCGACCCGCAAACCCTCCTGACGGCGTACGCGCAGGGCGTGTTCCCGATGGCGGACCGCGCGGGGCGCATTCAGTTCTACACCGCCGACCCGCGCGGCATCATCCCGCTCGATCAGTTCCACGTGCCCGGCACGCTGCGGCAATTGATGCGGAAGCAGCCGCCGGTGTTCGACGTGCGGGTCAACTACGACTTCCGCGGCACGATGCGCGGCTGCATGACCGGTCACGAGGGGGGGACGTGGATTAACGAGGAACTGATCGAAGCCTACAGCGGCCTGCACGAGCTGGGCTTCGCCCACAGCGTCGAGGCCTGGCAGGCCGGGCAACTCGTCGGCGGACTCTACGGCGTCAGCCTCGGCGGCGCATTCTTCGGCGAAAGCATGTTCACCCGCGCCCGCGACGCCAGCAAGGTCTGCCTCGTCCACCTGGTCAACCGCCTCATCGACCGCGGCTACGAATTGCTCGACACGCAAGCCACCACCCAGCACCTCCGCCGTTTCGGCGCCATCGACATCCCGGCCAACCAATACCTGACGCTCCTGCGCAAGGCGATGACGAAAAAATGCGAGTTCGCGTGACGGGGAACAGAAGACAAATGCGCCGCGAAGACGCAAAGCCGCGAAGGAAGCCGCGAAGGGAATGATCAAAGTGGTTTCGGCGAGAAGGGAAAGAGGAGAATAGTTATGAATGACATGTCGGAGGGATTTGGGGCGGGCAAGCGGGTTCAGACTTCGGAAGCGCTGGAAAAACTGGTTTATCGGGTGATCGGGGCGGCGATCGAGGTACACCGGATCCTGGGGCCGGGGCACCTCGAGCACGTGTATCGCGATGCGCTTTGCATCGAACTGGAGCTGCGCGGGATCCCGGCCCGGCGGGAGGTGCCTTACGACTTGCTGTACAAGGGGCGGCCGGTCGGGCAGGGGAGAATCGACCTGTTCCTGGACGAGCAACTCGTCCTGGAGCTCAAGGCCTGCGAAGCGCTGACGCGCGTCCACACCGCAACCACAATCTCCTACCTGCGCTGTATGAACCGCCCCCTCGCGCTGCTGATCAATTTCAACGTCGCCCTGCTCCAAGAAGGGGTTAAGCGCGTTATCTATTCAGAACCCTGATCTGCTTTTGGTCTTCTTTGCGGCCGTCTTTGTGTCTTCGCGTCTTTGCGGCGCATTCGTCTTTCATTCCGCTGGTTCGATCGTCACGGTCAGGCCCTTGGATGTGAATTGTTCCTGGTAGAGTTCGGCGCGTTCTTTGTGGGTGACGAGCAGGAGGGCGACGCCGGACTTGTGGGCTTCGGTGGTGCGCTGCTCGGCCTCCTTCTCGTTGAGCGGCGTCAGCTCCATGACGGTGCGCATCACGAAGAGGATGTCGTTCTTATCGTCGTTGTGCAGCAGCACCTTCCACGGGGGCATCATCTGCGGCGGCTTCTTCTGCGGCGCCTTCTTAGCCGCCCGCTTCGGCTTGGCCGTCGCGGTCCCGGAATTCTCGTCGCCGCCTTGCGGCTGCTGCTTTTCCTTTTCAGCCATCGTCAATCTCCAGGCTACTAGGTACGGCGGAAGTATACCCGAGGATCGCACCGTCGCCCAAGGCGCTTCTCATGGTCGCGTCCGGCGCCTTAGGCCGATACATTCTCAGCCATGTCCAGTCGACTCATTGCGGGCGCCATGAGCGGCACGAGCGCCGACGGCGTTGACGTTGCCATCGGCGAAATCGAAGGCCGCGGGCTCGATATGACGGCCCGGCTCGTCCACCACGAACAGCACCCTTATTCCGAAGACTTGCGGCGTGCGATCCACGCGATTCGCGAGCGCGGCGAGGCGAAGTTGTCGGAACTTGCCCGCTGCGCGCGGGAGATCTCGCTTCACTATGCGGTGGCGGTTCGGCAGGCGTTGGCGCTCGCGAACCTGACCGCCAGCGATCTGGCCGCCGTCGCCGCGCATGGGCAGACGCTCTTTCATGATCCGCCGAACACGATCCAGTGGCTCGACCCGGCCCTGCTGGCGGCCGAAGTCGGGTGCCAGGTGATCAGCGACTTCCGACGGGCGGATTGTGCGGCCGGTGGCCAAGGCGCTCCGCTGGTGCCCTTTGCGGATTACATCCTGTTTCGCGATGCGACAAAGCATCGCGTGCTGCTCAATGTCGGGGGAATCGCGAATTTGACCTATCTCCCCGCGGCAGGATCCATCGACCAACTCGTCGCGTTCGACACCGGGCCGGGAAACTGCGTCAGCGATTGGCTTTGTCGTGAGATGGATCCGCAGGGGCCGGGCTTCGATGCGGACGGCGCGCGGGCCCGGCGCGGGCAGGTCCTGTCGGAGATTTGCGATCGGTTCCTGGGCCACCCGTATTTCGACGCGGCGCCGCCCAAGTCGACGGACGGGCCGGCGATGATCGCCGCCTTCCAGCAGGCGATGGCGGGGCGGGAATACCCGTTGAACGATCTGCTTGCGACCGCCGCGTGGCTCACGGCAACGACGATTGCGGTGGCCTGTGGCAACCACGCCGAGTCCCACTCTATTGACCTGATCGCCAGCGGTGGGGGGACGCGAAACAAGGCGATCATGGCCCAACTTGCGTCCGCGTTTCCGCCCGACACGCGGATCTGCACGACGTCAGAGTTCAACATTCCGGCCGATGCGAAGGAGGCGATCGCGTTCGCGCTGCTCGGTGCGGCGACGCTCGACGGGGTGCCCGCCAACGTGCCCTCCTGCACCGGCGCGCGGCGGGCTGTCGTGCTCGGTTCGATCACTGCGTGAAAATCGCTTCGCATTTTTGCGATAGTGTTGAAAACTGGGAAGTCAAGCCCGATATGCGGCTATCCGAACATTGTGTGCCACGGGAGACATTCGATGGGGAATTATGTCCTTGCCTATGCGTTTTTCACCGTGCTCGTGCTAGTTTTTGCCAGATGGCACGGGAATGGGGCTACGCCGCTCTCGTGGCTGGCAACCGTTTTCCTCGTTGTGACTGCTAACGTTGCCGTCACCTATGCAAACAGAACCGGGGGTTGGTTCGCGAGCAAGCTTTTTCTCGTCATTATGTATGGTGCGGGCGAAACTATGCGTTCGCATCTTTCTATCGTATGGGCCTCGCGCACTGCGGTAATCATATCAAACGGAGAGCGAATGGGCAAAGGCGGCTCCCAGGCGTTGCAGGCCCTCAGCATAGCCTTTTGTGGATGCTTACTTCTGGTGATCTTTCTGGTAGTGCGAAGTTGCTTGGCGAGGGTTGCTCCCAAAGTCTATTCCGAATACGCGCGACACTTCAGACAGTGGTTCCACCCGAGGTAGGGCTAGGACCCAAAACCGGGATTGCGCCAAGCAAGCTCGCTCGTCGTGTCGATCGTGATCTTTTCCTCCGGCCCGTCGGAATACGGCGCCGCCAAGATGCCATGGACGCCAAGAAGCGAGGACAAGGGACACGGGGGACGCGGTGACAGGGAGACGCGGAGAAGGAGCTTGTCTTTCCCCGCGTCCCCGCGTCTCCCCTTCCCCGCCTCGTCTTTCTCCTCATCTTGGCGTCCTTGGCGTCTTGGCGGCGCTTCTTTTCTACGCGTTGCCGGTATGATCCGCCACCCATGCAAGACCGCTCGCACCTTCTGACGGAACAGCGCCTCCCGGAGTCGATGAGCCTTGACGCGATGAGCACGGAGGAGGCCGTCGCGTTGATGAATGCGCAGGACCGGCGCGCGGTTGACGCGGTCGGGGCCGAGCGGCAGAACATCGCGCGGGCGGTGGAGATCGTGGCCGAGGCGCTGCGGCAGGGGGGGCGGTTGATTTATTTCGGCGCCGGCACGAGCGGGCGGCTGGGCGTGCTGGATGCGAGCGAGTGCCCGCCGACGTTTCGTACCGATTTCGAGACGGTGCAGGGCGTGATCGCCGGGGGGGAGGCGGCGATGTTCCGGGCCCAGGAAGGGGCCGAGGACCGGCCCGAGGACGGGGCGGCGGCGGTCGATGCGAAGAACATGAGCAGCAAGGACGTCGCGATGGGGATCGCGGCGGGCGGGACGACGCCGTTCGTCCATGGTGCATTGCGTCGGGCCGCGGAGCGGGGGGCGAAGACGATCTTTCTTTCCTGCGTGCAGCCGGTGCCGAATGAGCCGAAGGTGGACGTCGTGATCCGTCCGCTGGTCGGTCCCGAGGTGCTCACCGGCTCGACGCGCCTCAAGGCCGGCACTGCGACCAAACTCGTGCTCAACACGGTCACCACGATCGCGATGGTCCGGCTCGACAAGGTCTACGGGAACCTGATGGTGGACCTGCGGGCCACGAACCAGAAGCTCTGGGACCGCGGTGCCCGGATCATCGCCACCCTGACCGGCCTCGATCGCGACCGCGCGATGGACCTGCTCAAGCGCGCCGAGGGTCACGTGAAAGCCGCGATTGTGATGCACGAGCGGTCGGTTGACCTGCCGACGGCGCGCGAGCGCCTTGAACGCGTGGGCGGGCGCCTTCGCGAGGCGATCGGATAGCACGAGAATGCGATATCTGGCTCCGCCGGACTGGCCACTTCAGTGGCCGGTTACTTTGCGCTCTCGCGTTCGGTCCAGACCGCAGGTGGCGTGATCTCATCCGCCGGTCGCGCCCCGGGCGTCGACCGCCCGCTGCCCGCCAGGCGGCTGATGGCGCGGACGGTCATGTCGTGATCGCAGAGGATCTGGCAACTGAGCCGCAGGTCGGGCTGGTCGAGCAGGCCGCGGGCGGCGAGGACGTCCTTTTCCGCCTCGGTCATTTTCGCGGGCTCGCCGGCGACGAACTGCACGCGGCAGGTCGTGCAGCGGGCGAATCCGCCGCAGGCGTGGAGCTGATCGATCCCGGCCTCGTCGGTCAGGGCGTTGACGAGCCGCTTGTTGTCGGGCACGTCGAACGTGCCGGTGCCTTCCACCGTCAGTTTGGGCATGAGAGAACTCCTTGGTCGCGCGGATTTGTAACCGGGGTGGGGCGGAAAGGGCAACGGGGAGTTACTAACATGGCGCGGCTTGACGTCGACGAGTTCAGTCAAGTCGCGGGTTCGCGAGCGGTGGGACGTGCGTCGGAGGGATCTTTCCGGAGGACGTCCCTTCGTTCGCGAAGCCGCAAGCGGCGTAACCGGAGCGTCGATTCCGTTCACCAATATGATGAACCTTCTCCGCCTCAATGGGCTGAGCTTCCTTGGGCTTCTTGCTCTCGGCGCGACATTCACTCGCGCCGACGTGACGGTCGATCGACAGCCGACCGTCGTCGAACGGCGCACGTTCGACCCTGCGCATCGCCCGGCGGACATGCCGCCCCTCCAGGGCAACGAGGCGGCGGTGACGGAGTCGAAGTTCGATTGCAAAGTCGGGATGGACTACCGCGTGCTCGATCACAATCGCCGGCCCGACGGGTGTGCGGCCACGCTGCAAATCCGGGGCATCCACATCGAATTGCAATTGAAGGTGCTCATATGGCTTCCCGAGCACGCCCCGGCCAAACTGGTCGCGCACGAAGAGGGCCATCGACGGATCGCCGAGCGGGTTTACGCGCAGGCGGAGCAAGCCGCGCGAGCGATTGCCCGGCCGATCGACGGGAAGCGGGTGACCGGTGACGGCGCCGACTGCGCCGCGGCGGAGAAGCGGGCCACCGAATCGACCGCCGACGGGTTCTGCAAGGAATGCCTGCGACAAACCGCGACGACCGCGGGCCGGGTCGGCGACGTTTATGACGATCTGACCGCCCACGGAACCCGCGCCGAGCCGGCCGAGGACGAGGCGATCCGGCAGGCGTTTCAAAAAGTGGAGAGCGAGGCTCGGAAATGAAATCGGTTGGCGCGCCGGTTCGGAGGGGCCTCGATCGGATCGCATGTGGTCGGGGAGCAAGGTCCCCGACCACACGGGATCGAAACTCGTTGACGTTCAGCGTCCAAGCAGCTTCAGGACGATGAAGACGAGGATCGCCACGCCCACGCTGCCGGAGAGCAGCCCGGCGATTATTGCCCAGCCGAGGGCGGCCAGGACCATCGATGCCAGAACGAGCATGAAACCTCCGCGTTAGGGCTCTTACCTCACCGTCGCGCCAGCGGAGAGCAAAGGGTGTACCGGGGCATTCGAGCAAGCCGCGGCTCGGCAGGAGCCTCGCCCTCCCGATCACGACCGATTGCGATTGGCGTGGCGACCATCCAGTCAGCGGCTGATCCATGGCACGTCGTCGACGCCCGCCGCCTGGTTCGCGGCACGGGCTTGGACGAACAGCCAGTCGCTCAGACGGTTCAGGTATTCGATGATTCGGCCCCCAAGCGGATGCCCCGAGGCGAATCCGACCACGACCCGCTCGGCCCGGCGACAGACCGTCCGCGCCACGTGTAATCTCGCCGCCAGTTCGCTGCCGCCCGGAAGGATGAAGTTGCGCAGCGGCGCCAAGGCGGATTCGCTTGCGTCGATCTCCGCTTCCAGCCGTCGGATGTTTTCGTCGGACAGTGGCGGGAGCGATGCCGCCTGCCGACTGCCGTCGGGCGTCGCCAGGTGAGAGCCGATGACGAAGAGCTCCGCCTGGATCTGACGGAGCTGTTTCAGCAACTGCGATCCGGCCGCCGCGGCCGCGAGGCCGATCACGGCGTTCAGTTCGTCGACGGTGCCGTAGCAATCGATCCGCGGATCGCTCTTGGGCACCCGGCTCCCCCCGATCAGCCCGGTCGTCCCGTCGTCGCCGGTCTTCGTGTAGATCTTCATGGGGAGGATGATCGGACGGTTCGCGAGGCGCGACAAGAGGAGGACGTGAAACGTGATGAGTGAAACGTGACGCGCAGGCATTTGTCACGTTTCACTCATCACGTTTCACGTACCGGCTCGGGTCCATCTTCCCCTTTCCCGCCCCGCCCCTTACCCTTATCCCAATGTCAGCGAAGATCATCGATGGCACCGCGCTGGCGGCGGCGTTGCGAGACGATGTAACGAAGCGGGTGGCCGGCCTTGCGGCGCAGGGCCGGGCCGTTCACCTGACGGCGATCCTCGTCGGCTCCACGCCCGCCGGCGAGTTGTACGCCGAGCGCCAGCGCCAGGCGTGCCGGGCGGTGGGGATCAACTACACGCTCCGCACGCTCCCGGCCGACACCGACGCCGCCACGCTCAAGAAGACGATTCAGTCCCTGAACCACGACCCGTCCGTCAGCGGCATCATGCTCCACCTGCCGCTGCCCAGGCACCTCGACGCGACGGAGATGCAGTACCAGATCGACCCGCTCAAGGACGTCGAGGGCGTCAACCCGGCGAACATCGGCTACGTCGTCTACGGCCACACGCTGATCGCCCCCTGCACCGCGCTGGCCGTCCTCGAGCTGATCAAATCGACGGGCTTCGCCCTTCGCGGCGCCGAGGCGGTGATCGTCGGGGCGAGCGAGATCGCCGGCAAACCGATCGCGCTGCTGCTGGCCGAGCAGATGGCGACGATCACGCTCTGCCACATCGCCACCAAAGACCTCGCCCAGCACACGCGCCGTGCCGAGATCCTGGTGGTCGCCGTCGGCAAGCCGAACCTGGTCGGCGCCGATATGATCCGCGACGGCGCCGTCGTGATCGACGTCGGCATCAACCGCGCTACCGCGCCCGACGGCACCAAGCGCACCGTCGGCGACGTGGACTTCGACGCCGTGAAGGACCGCGCGGCCTGGCTGACCCCCGTCCCCGGCGGCGTCGGCCCGATGACCGTCGCGATGCTGCTGACCAACACCGTCCGCAGCGCGGAACTGGCGATGCCGGACAAGGGGCTTATGTGAACATCAACGATTGGGCGGGGTCTGACTTGGACTCCTTTGATCCGCCCTCCGCTTGCTCGTACACTTCCTTGCGCAGGACCGATTCTGCGCAGGACCGATTCTCCACCGGAGGTGGCGTATGAATGCAGTGCGAATCCGTAAGCGACTGGATGGGCCGATCCCGCAATTGCCCGAATTGACGCCGCTCGTGGGCCGGACGGTGGAGATCATCGTGCTCGATGAATCCGAAGCTTCGCGTCCGGAGGAGCCCTCCAACGTGAACCCTTCTGCCCATTTTGATGATCTCCTCGGGGGCTGGCCGGAAGATCAGCGGGAGGATGGATTCGACGAAGCGGTTCGGGACTTGCGACGTCGTCCTTGGACGCGGAGTGCCGGGTAATGGAACGGCGCCTGGTTGATACGAACGTCGTTTCCTATCTGCTTAAGCAAGACACGCGCGCGGAACTTTACCGCAAGCATCTGGAGGGGCGTCGCCTCTACGTATCGTTCATGACCGTGGCCGAGATCTACTGCTGGATGGTCGAGCGCCAATGGAGTCGTAACCGGATCGAGGGGGTGCGCCGAAAGCTGGCAGCATATCGGACCCTGATCTATGACGATGAAATGGCTTGGAAATGGGCAGAGGTCATGGCTATCAAAGGGCATCCGATCGCGCCGGGCGACGCTTGGATCGCAGCTTGCGCGCTCCGCCACGGAATGCCGCTCGTGACGCATAATCGCAGTGATTTCGAGCACGTGCCGGACCTCACTGTCATTTCCGAAGCTTGATCTTTCAACTCCGCCAGCCGTTAGATTCGCCGGGCGACGATCTGCAAATGCCCCGCCCGCGCCGCGGCGGCGGGGTCCTTTGAAAGTTGCTGCTCCAATCGCAGCAACCGCTCGAGCGCGTCCGGCCTGGTGAAGAGGACCTTGTTCTTCCGGACGGGGATGATCGTCTTGCCGGTGATCGCCAGGACCTCGAACCCGGCGGCCTCGAACAGCTTGCGGAGCGTGGCGGGGGTGAACGTTTTCAGCTCGAACTGCTCGCGCTCGTCGGCAGTGAGCCAGTGGGTGCGGGAGGTTTGGACGAATTGCTCGAGGTCGTCGAGGTTGCCGCGTTCGACGAAATGGTCGAGGGCGGCGAGCTTGTTGTCGGCGGTGGCGATCACGACGCCGCCCGGCTTGGTGATGCGGTGCATCTCCCGCGCGGCGCGGGGCGGGTCGGTGCAGATCGACAGGGGATCGCCCATCGCCAGCACGAGCTCGAACGCGTCGGACGGGACCGCCGGCATGTCGACGATGTCGGCGACGAGCAGCGTCGCTCGCTTCGCCTTGGGGCCGAGTTCCTCCACCTTCGCCCGCGCCTGCTCGACCATCGCCGCGGCGTGGTCGACGAACGTCGTCGCGAACCCGCTCTTCAGGAGACGAATGCCCCACTTGCCCGTGCCGCAGCCCAGGTCGGCGCATGCCGCGGATTGGTCGCGCGGCAGGTGGGGCTTGATCGCCCGCCAGGTCAGCTCGTCGTGGAAGTGCCAGTACGGGTCGTCGTAAATCGCGTCGTACTGCCGCGCCACGCGGTCGTGGTAGCGGCGGGAGGGGTCGTGACGGTTGCGCGGGGGCATCGACGCATGATAGTCGTTTAGGAACGGCTCGATGAGAGGTGGGATGAGCATCTGCCCTACAAACAGGGCCGTCACTCGCGGAGCGGGTCAGCTTCGTCTTGAAGGCGCTGCCAGAGCGGCACCAGGTTCAGCCTTGCGGCCCATTGCCCGATGTATGCAAGATCCAGCGTTCTAAATTGCAGTTCGAATACGGCCCTCGCATCGCCGAACTGCTTTTCGCTCCCGCCGCTCAGTTCGCACCACCGCAGCTTTTGAAGGATCGTGTCTTCGGGGCGGGAGACGTACGCACCAACCCCGCCCAAGTCGGTTCGAGTTCGGCGCCGGAACCGCTCCCGGTCGTACTCGTCGCTGCCGAGGATCCAGAAGTCCACCTTGTCACCCGTCGCCACTTCCATCAGGTTGAACATGTCCGCACGAGCGATCGCTTCGACCGCCGCGACTTCGTCCAGGTAGTACTCGGGTGCGGGGAACGCGCGGGCCAGCGCGGGCACGGATGCGGCTTGGATGCGAACGATCAGGTCGATGTCGTGTGTGGCGCGCGGCTCACCCTGGCTGCTGGAAACAAGCGAGCCGGTCACCATGTACTCGATGCCGTTGGCGTCCAGCAGCGAGATCACTCGTTTCAGTAGTTCCGATTGTGACATCGCGCCAGTTGCTTGACGAACAGGGCCTCGAATTCAGGGCCGTCGAGGTCGGGGAAGCGGCGGCGGAGTCCGTCGCGGAACAGTCGCTTCGCCATCTCCGAGAGCTCAAACGCCTTTGCGGCACGGCCCGCGGTCCCCATCCGCTGAAGCGACCGAAGGTAAAGCTGATGGTTGGGCCGCCTCTTGGGGTTCACATTTGCATTCTATCGGCGGCCCCCGCCCGGGCAACCGAAGGGCAAAACCCGATGAGACGTTTCCAGCCGCGCAGCGGGACAATGGAACGGAACCGCCGCTTGCGGCTTCGCGAACGAAGGG
>DASXMX010000122.1:0-4738 GCA_036495445.1 Tepidisphaeraceae bacterium | reverse complement strand
GGCGGGACCGTGTTCGTCTGAGTCGCGTCCTTCATCGAGGGGGAGGAAAGAAGGCGAAAACGACGAGCAGCACTCCGAGACTGACCAAACCCGGCCAGCGTTTCTTGCCACGCTGGAACAACGAAACGATTGCCGCGACGGCGGTCGCCACAGCCCACGCCCACATCGTGTTGGCAACGAACCAGCCGGCAGGTTCCTCGAGTGGAGGGTGGGCGGGATTGGGCCAAGGCCAGTGGAGCCACAGGTTCATTACGACGCAACTCGCGACCAGCCCGATCGCCCACTTGCCCAGCACGGGAGCGGATCGCATCGATAGCGCCCGTTCGACGGCCAAGCCGCACTCCCGACAGCGCGAAGGCGTGGCCCGCAGATCGTAGCCGCATTGGCGGCATAGTCCCGAGCAAGCGGCCGCCCGCCGCCTTCGGAAAGCCACAATCCACCAAGCCGGCAATGCGGCCGCAAGAGGGATCATGAGCCAGCACGGGACATCCAGGTCCCATGACGCCATCACCATGCCTGTCGGCGGGCGTTCGTCCGCCGACTGCATATAGGAACCGACGTGTGCGTAATTGATCCCGCGAGTCCAATCCGCCCAACTGCCTGATGATGCCGGGGCGTGGATCGCCATGGACCGTGGCTGGCGGAAACTCGCGGGCCAGGCGGGATCGGCCTGAAGACAGCGTGTGGCAGAGCGTTGGACGCGCAACCGGCCGCTGACGGTGTCGACCCGCATCTCGCGGTTCGTCAAGCCGTCGTTGCCCCAATCGCTCCTGGTCCAGCCATCGACCCGGAACAAGCCCCGGATAGACAGAGCCAGAACGCAAAGCATGAACGACAGCGACACTGCCGCAGCCACCGCAAATGCCCAACGCCTCATGACCTCAAAGATAACAGCGGCCCACCCCGTTTGATAAGAGATGTAACATGATGACAGCCACCTGCCGGAGTTGAACCGGCAACCGCCGGTTTACAAAACCGGTGCTCTGCCAATTGAGCTAAGGTGGCGCCAGTAAGGAACCATTCTACTAGACGAGTCCGAACCCGTCGAATCGGTCGCGCGCAAAACAGATCACCGCAGAGGCGCTGCGATCGCAGAAAGGGCTGCGGGCCTTGCCGGCCCGAGCCTCTGGCGGTCGCCGCACCTCTGCGGTGGGTCTGTACTGATGTGGGTGCTTCGTCGTCGGGGATTACTGGACGGTCGCGACGTACGGCAGCAGGGCCATGTAGCGGGCCCGCTTGATGGCGCGGGCGATCATTCGCTGCTGCATGGCGTCGGCGCCGGTGCGCTTGCGGGCCTGGATCTTCCCGTTGCCGCTCATCAGCTTCTTGAGCGACTCGGTGTCCTTGTAGTCGATGTACACCAGGCCCGACTCGCTGATCCGGGCGATCCTCAGCTTGGGGCGGTTGAACGACTGAAACTTCTCGTTGCGCTCCCGCCGCTCGCGATTCGATTCACGTGCCATGTGACTTCGCTCTCTCTCTTCTGCAAAATTTGGGCTCAGCATTCTATCAAGGCGGTGGCGTGCGTCAACCCGCCCGTGCGCCGCAAAGAATGCACGATGCACAGCGTTTGGCCATTCTTTGTGGCCCTACGGTGCGGCGCGGCTGCTCCAGCAGGGTTTCCTCCGTCTGCTCTCGTGGAGGGCGTCGCAGGAGCCTCGCTCAGCCGGATCCAGGACGGATGAGCACGCGTTTCGTGCAGCCGCGCGACGGGCAAGGTATAGTGAGGACGCGATGGAGGAATTGACCTACCGCCCGCCGAGGGAGCCGCTGGTTGCGCCGGGGGCGATCGAGTGCCACGTCCACGACATGACGGCCACCGCCTCGGCCGACGTCTCGCTGCAGGCGCTGCAGGCGAAGCTCGCCGAGCACGGGCAGTGGCTGCCGATCGACGGGGACGCGACGCAATCGGTCGGGTCGCTGGTCGCGTGCGATTCGACCGGGCCCTTGCGACTGGGCTATGGCGCGTGGCGCGATCTGCTGCTGGGCGTGCAGTTCACCAACGGCCGGGGCGAGCTCATCACCGCCGGCGGGCGGACGGTGAAGAACGTCGCCGGGTACGACCTGACCAAGTTCATGGTCGGGCAGCGCGGCGTCTTCGGGTCGCTGGTCACGATCACGACCCGCACGTACCGTCGTCCCGCGGGGGCGATCCTCGCGCGGCACGCGCCGGACGTCGGGATCGTCTCCAAATTGATCCCGACTTCGCTCCGACCTCAATGGGCAGTGCTCACGCACGAACACTTGCTCTGCGGATATCTCGGCGACGAGCCGACGCTGGCGTTCTATCGCGGGTCGCTGGGGCGATCCGAGCCACTCGACGTCGAAGAGCGATCGCTCGAACACCATGTCGAGCACCGGGCGAGCCTGTGGAACGTCGATGCGCCGGTCGTCTTCCGCGCGTCCGTGCCGCCCGCGCGACTCGGGGAACTCGCGACGCCGCTTGCCCCTTTGCGGTGGGCCGCCGACGCGGCATTTGGGATCGTGGTGGGCACTGCGAACGAACCGTCTGAGCTCGCCGCTCTTCGCGAGGACTGCGCCGCGCTGGGCGGATCGCTGAAAGCGTTTCATGGCGCCTTCGGTCCCGCGATCGAACTCTCGACAACCCCCGCCGAGCGGCAGATAATCGAGCGGCTGAAGCACGCGTTCGACCCGGACCGCAAACTCGCCCCTCTACCGTGGCAAACCCCTTGAACGCCCCACTTCCCGTTGTGAACGACGCCGACGGAACGGCGCAGCCCAAGCGGCCCGCGGTCGAGCTCGACCCGCGGACGTTCCGCCGCGGGCTTTCGTGCGTGCATTGCGGCCTGTGCCTGCCGGCCTGCCCGACGTACACGCAGACCGGCCACGAGGCCGACTCGCCCCGCGGGCGGATCCAGCTCATGCTCGGGCTGGCCACCGGCGCGATCGAGGCGACGGAATCGGTCCGCCGGCACCTGGACCTCTGCCTCGACTGCCGCGGATGCGAGACTGCCTGCCCGAGCGGCGTCGTCTATCACGAACTCATTGAAGAGACCCGCGCCCGCCTGGCCGCGACGCAGCCGCCCCGCGGGCAGGACCGCCTGATGCGGGCGATGTTCTTCGGCGTCTTCGTCCACCCGACCCGCCTCAAGCTCGCCCTGCTCCCGGCCCGCATCCTGCAAAAGCTCGGCCTCTATTCGCTCCTTCGCAAGTCCGGCCTCTTCAACCTGCTGCCCAGCAAGCTGCGGAAGATGGAGCAGATGCTCCCCGCGACGGGCAAGCTCTGGCCGACGCCATTGCCGGAGCGAACGCCGGCCCGTGACACGGGTTTCCAACCCGTGCAAGCGACGCAATCCGGCAAGAACTCCGCGCAAGGCGCATCAACCGACCCATCGCGCAATTCGCACGGATTGAAAACCCGTGTCACGGGGAAGGCCACCGTCGGCTTCTTCGCGGGGTGCATCGGGTCGGTGATGTTCGAAGAAGTGAACCGCCAGGCCGTCGATCTGCTGGCGGCGTGCGGCGCGGACGTGATCGCGCCGCGATCCCAATCGTGCTGCGGCGCGATCCACCATCACAACGGCGTCCACGAGCCGGCGGTCGAGTTCGCCCGCCGGAACATCGACGCCTTCCTCCCGGAAAACGGCCCGGCCGTCGATTACATCACGACGACCATCGCCGGCTGCGGCGCGATGCTGCATGAGTATGACGTGCTGCTTCGTGACGACCCGAAGTACGCCGAGCGGGCGAAGCAATTCGTTGCCCGAGTGAAGGACGTGACCGAGGTGCTGTTGGCGCTCGGCTTGCCCGAGATGAAGCACGCGGTGAACGAGACCGCCACCTATCATGACGCCTGCCATCTGGCCCACGCGCAGAAGGTGACCGCCGCCCCGCGCAAGCTGCTGGCTCAGGTGCCCGGGCTCAAGCTCGTGCCGCTGCCGGAGAGCGACATGTGCTGCGGCGCCGCCGGCACGTACAACCTGACCGAGCCGGAGATGTCGGGCCAGCTTGCCGAGCGGAAGCTGAACAACATCGCCGCGACTCACGCCCCCCTCTGCATCACCGGCAACGTCGGCTGTGCCATGCAGATCCAATCCCAAGCCGACGCCCGCGGCGAAAGGCTTCGGGTGCAGCACCCGGTGGAGATCCTGCACCGGGCCGTTTTTGGATCGTGACCTGCGCTCATGTGGCACGGGCGTCTCGCCCGTGCGGAGACGTTTCCTTACTTGGCATCCCCTGACGCCACCGGTCGATCGGACGTCGCGTGCGCCAACACGTACTCGACCACCTGTCCCGCCGTCTGGAACTTCGTCGCGTCGTCGTCCGGCACGGCGATCTCGAACTCGTCTTCGATGTCCATCGTGAACTCCACCGCTGAGAGGGAGTCGAAATTCAGATCGTTCACGAAATGCGTGTCGGGGGTGATCCGTGATACTTCGACGCCGCCGTGCTCGGCGGCGAGTTCGAACACGCGACGGGACACCTCGGCCTTCCGGTCTTGCATATGGGAACTCCTGATTGAAAGGAACGCGCACGCGTACGAAGCACCCGGCGTGCCCGAGGACCGATCCGGGCCAACGAGGTGTCGGAACCAAGCCGCGTCAAAGGAGTTGAGTCAAACGGGATTCAAATGAAGCGTAGAGGCTGCCTTCTCCTCGATCGACGTTCAATGCCGGGGGAACGGACATTCAATGCGAGGCGATTCGGAAGCGAGAGGCGACGATCGCGATGCTCAGGTCGCGCCGCCGATCGATTTGAAGGGGAGGAACCGGCCGAC
>DASXMX010000121.1:0-7773 GCA_036495445.1 Tepidisphaeraceae bacterium | reverse complement strand
ACGCTGGCTACCAGCTTCGGGACGCCGCCACGACATCTGGCTTGGCGGGTCGCTGCCTGCGGGCTGCTGATTCTGGTGTCAATCGCGACCCTGGTCTACTTTCGGCCGGCCGTCATCGAAATGGTCGTCGACCACGGAGCCGGCCGCACGCCGGAGGCCCTGGCCAAGGAAGCACACCGCTGGGTGGCACTGAACTGGGTGCGGGTTCTCGCCGTTGCAGGCTCCCTGGCGATGGGTGTTCGAGCGCTGCTTCTGCCGCTTCGGTGAACAGGAATGAGTTCCGCTGATTGAAGACGCCGGACGGCTGTCTCGTTGTTATTGCACGTTTTTCGCGGCGGGGACTTTGCCTTTGGGAACCAGGACCAGGCGTTCTCCGGCGGTGGTTGCCAGTGTTAAGCGCTTGCCCGAGAGGGTTTCGGCAACTATTCCGTTGCGGTACACGGTTGCCTCAGTGTCCGGCCAGGGATTCTGCACGATGCATCGGCCCCCGATTTGGGAGAGGATTTCGACGAATTCAATCTGGTCGTTCTGCATGGACCCGCTGATGAGAAAGTCGCCGCGCGCGGCCAGGGTAAACTGGGCGTCCCAACCTTTCGGCCAGGCCGGGAAGACGGTGTTGACGGGATCTTTCTCGGCGGAGGGCGGAACGCTTTGGAGCAGGGCATTTTGAAGGCCGTGGGAGGCGTTGCCAAGCTGCTCAAATTCAATGGCTCCGGGGCCTTCGCCCATCATCATGCGATTTCGCAACCGGCCCCGTCCGCGACGGCCAGGAGCGGGGGCGCTGGTTTCCGGATTGGAATGCATCTGGCCAGGCACGACCGTCTTGATGAGCTCGCCCATGCCCAGATTGGCGGCGATGACGGGTTCTCGGGAAAGGATGCCAAGGTTCCCTCCGTCGCCGCCCCTGCGGCTGCCGCGTCCGGTGTAAGAAGCCTTCAGGCTGTTTAATAACGCGGTATCGTCCGTGACCGGGGTGCAGATGTCATAGTATTCGCCGGGTTGGGGCGATGGGGGGACGGGCAGGAGGTTGTCCGACACTTCCCGCCACTTGGCACGCAGGTCAGCATCCACGTCGAGGATTTCCGAGGCGCGGATGGCAATGGGAAAGATGACGCGCATCGCCAGGAGTTCCTCCGGCGTGTCGGACCTGCCCCAGGGTTTTTCCTCCAGATTATTTACATAACGAATGTGATACTTGCCGTCGTCGGCTTTGTAGAGGTTGGGGAAATTTCGATAAAACTCCGCGGTGCCTTTTATGACAGGATAGCCGGTGGTGCGCAGCCACTGCGCATCGGGCCAATAGGCGTAATGAAGCCAATAGAGGTTGGCGATCTTGGCGGTGGTGGACAGGACGTGGGAGGTCCAGGCGAAGGGGCCTTGCTGATTGTCCGTGTAACGGTAATTCCACCGGCTGTTGAGGCCGTTTTTGTTGCGGGCATAATCATCAAATTCTTTGGAGCGCTGGTTCCAGGGCTTTCGTGCCAGGTAGAGGTCGCGCATTTCGGCGGCAATATTGTCGGGCAAATCCTCCGGGCCGTTGAACCAGGTTGTTTCAGGGATCCAAATGCCCTGGCTGCCCCATTGCTGCCGAGCCGCGCGGGAATAAGTGTCCAGATACCGGCTGTAGGTGGTGAAGACGCAGGTCATCAACTCAGGCCGATTGGCGGGCGTGAACCCGTCGAACAGGCAGCCCTGGTTGTGCCACCAGTACATCGATCCCCACATGCGCAGATCGCCGTCGGTGCCCCAGATCACGCCGCAGAAGCGCGGCATGTAGGTCCCGCGGCAACAGGAGCCCATGAGGTAAAGGAAATAGGTGTAGTACTTCTCAACGTTGTCCGCCACGCCGTCGGCGCTGTGCAAATGAATAAAACCTTCGGTCCAGAAATGGCCCCACCACGTGCGGTTGTCCTGGAGCAGCGCGTCAAATGATTTGGTTTGGGCGGCCGCCAATTGCTTGAGCGCCAGGTCGCCGACATTCTCACGTGGGTCGTAACTGACAGCGGTGGCGGCGAGGATCATCATCTTGCCCTGGCGCGGTTCGGCGGACAATCGAACCGTCAGTTCGTTGTAGTACGACGCCTTGGTCTGGCGCCCCACAACCCCGACGGCAACCGCCGACGCGCTGTAAAAGTTGCCTTCGGTGAATTCCTGGGTCAGCAGGATATTCCCGTCGCGGATGTTCAGGCGCGAAACCGCCACGTGATCGCCGGTGCGGATCGCCGCCCCGTGCGGTCCGATGGGCGAAGGGGGTTGTTTGACGGTGAAATTCTGCGCATAGCGCAGCATCCGCAGGTCAATGTTGATGACGCCGGGATGGTCGCGCTCGTCGTCCACTTCAGTTGCAATGACGTCGCCGGCCGTCCATGCCAGACTTCGGGTCTTGACGCTGGCGCCGTCGGCACGCTCCAATCCTTCATAGACGGACAAGTTCTGATTGAACTTCTCGCCGGCGAAGACGTCGTCGCCGAAGTCCGCCAAGTTGATATCGAGGTATGCGCAGCTGGAGGAATAGTCGGTGTGCCCATTGGGAGAGGCCAGAGTGTTATTTCCGCTGCAAAAAAGATCGACGTGATTGATTTGATAATGCAGTGCGGAGGGCGTGGTCCAAACCAGCGTGCCCACGCGGCCATTTCCGATGGGCAGGCCGTCGTGGCTGCTCGGCGCGGGCGTGTTGAAGGAGAGATCGGCGCGCGCGACCAGGGTGCGGTAGTCGTACTTGAGCAAACTCTCGGAGGTTTGTGCGCCCGCTGCTCCAGCAGTCAGTAAAGAGAGACACAGGGCTGCGAGTTGAGTTTTCATATGGCGATCGGATGAATAACACGGAGAGGGTAGCCCGAGGAAGGCAACGGCTCAAGCATTGGAGGCGGTCGAGGATTTGGAGGAGCCGCAGGTCGCCGCGGGTGGAGGCGGGGCGAGCCTTGTCCCGAACTGTGGAATCATACAGATCGCAATTGATGGTTGTGCCGAAACGGCGAGCAAGCTCGCCGGCTACACGGGGGGGCGGGGGCGCGAGAATCGCGTAGAATCCGTATTACCCTTCCTTCAGCACAAACGGCACGGAAATCAGGCCGCCGCAGACGATCGTCATCACCAGCGAGCTGGTGATGAAATAGGGGCACACCATCAGAATCAACCCAACGCCCATGGGCACCAGCCGGGCCGCGTTTTTGCCGTAGATGAGGAACCCCATGCCGCAGGTGCCGAACAGGAGCGAAAGCATGAGGTTGGTCATGTCCATAGGAACCTCTCATGGATGATCGGCGTTCCGCTGCCGGGTGCTGAGTGCTGTGGGGGCGGGATCCCTTGAAGACATCCGTTTGCGACAATGGGCGACAGGCAGCGCGTGTAAAGAGCGGCGGAGTGTGGGAGGGCGCTCCGGCGGTAACCTGGGGAATGTCCCACGCAAAAACATGATAAATAGATCGCCGGCGGCGGGACATTGTGGGACATTATGGGACATGGAGGGGGAGAGATGGACGCGGGGACGCGGGGGCAGGGGGACGCAGGGATGCGGGAAGCGGAATCGTTCTGCGTCGTGCCTTCGGCTCAGTTCTCGGGGGTACGCTCGGCTCGTGGCGCGCCGCATTGTGTCACATTGCGCCACATCGGTGTCATTGGAACTCGGCATCGAGGCCGCCTTGGTCGAGCATCTTTTCGGAGATCGAGCGGGGCAGGTAGCCGTCGGGGAAGAGGATGGCGAGGTGGGTGTCGTAGGCGATGTCGATCCGGCCGGCGGGGTCGAGCCAGATGCGGGTGGGGTGGGCGGTGTTGGGGATGTTGCGGGTGAAGGTGGCTTCGAGCTTGAACGGCTCGGCGGCGCCGGCGGGCGCGCGGGCGAGCCGCAGGACGCGGCCGGGCTGATTGAAGAGGAAGAGCTTCCCGTCCTTGGTCGCGATCAGCGTGACCGGGCCGGTGCCGTTGGCGCTCGCAGGGAGAGGCCAGGAGGTGCGGTGGCCGGAGCGGTCGATGACCGTGAGGTCGGTCAGGCCGCCGAAGTATTGGGTCCCATCGGAGGTGACGAGGATCAGGGGCTCGGAGGGGGCGGCGGGCTGGGAGGTGCTCGTCGGCGTGGGGCCGAGGGGCAGCGCGGCGGCGGGGGAGGGGGCGTCCTCGGGGCGGTGGAAGATTTTTTCGTCCTTGTCCAGGGGCCGCCAGTCGGTGTCGGTGAGGGCGTACGCGGCGCCGTTCTGAACGACGGGCCAGTTGTTCTTGTCCCAGCCGACGACCTGCGCGATCGCCAGGTTCCAGACGGGCAGGCGCGGGGTGGGGTCGGGGAGGTGGGGGTCGAGGAGGAGGGTTTCGGTGCGCTCGCCCTTCGAGCGATCACCGAGCGAACCCCCTCCCTTACCCTCCCCCGGAGTACCGGGAGAGGGGACAATGGGCACGTCGTTCGACGAGGATTTGCGGAAGAGCCAGCGGCCGCGGGCGTCGATGCCGAGGATGTGGGTGAAGTCGCGTTCGTCTTTTCTGAGGAGGGTGGCGAACCCGTTGCCGTAGAAGAGGCGTGGGCCGCGGATGTCGGTGGTGGCGACCCACTGGTCGCCGACGATGTCGAGGTGGCAGTCGTCGGGCTTGAGGTCCATGACGAGGGCGGCGGAGAGGAGTTCGACGAAGTGACCGGGGCGGAGGCTGAGCCAGGCGGGGGCGGTGGTGACGGGCTCGCCGGTATCGTCGGGGAGGGAGATGCCTTGGGGGGCGTAGAAGACGGCGCCGCTATCGGAGAGGCGGCAGGCCAGTTGCAGGGCGCGGTCGCCCAGCAGGGTCATGCCGCTGAGGGTGGGGCGGTTCTTGTCCTTGAGCAGGCCCTTGAGCAGCATGCGGGCTTGGGGCGGCTGGTGGTCCGCGAGCTTCGTGAGTGTCGGCCATGCGCCGGGGCCGAAGTCGGCCAGTTGGGCCACCGCCTTGCGGCGTTCGTCGGGGTCGGGATCGCTGAGCTTCTCGACGAGCTTCGCGATCGTCGTCTCGTCGACCGCGGAGCCGCCTTCGAGCAGCATCGTTTCGATGCCGATCGACCCGTCGTCGCGGAGGACGAACTGGAAGATGGTGCCATCCCGCAGCGGGACGAGGTGGACGATCTTCTGTGGCCAGTTTTGAGCGGAGCCGAGGTCGAGCCATTTGCCGTCGAGGTATCGCACCGCGCCCCGGCTGCCGGGGCGGTTGCGCTCCCATGGAACCCAGGCGAGCAGGCCCTGGCCATCGGGCAGTGCCTGCGGCTCCGGGAGATTGGTCCCCTGCGGGGTGGTCGGCGCTGCCGACGGGGAGGCGATGAGGTCGCGGTACGATTCCTTCAGTTCGGGGCGGAATTGCAGGAGGGCGATGCCGGTGGCGGTCGGCACGATGACCTTGTCGTCCCAGACGAACGCCCGATCCCAGCGATAGTCACGATGCGCCGGCAGGGGCTTGCGGCCTTCGCCGGAGACGACTTCATAGCCGCCATCGGACGCGGCGCAGACGAGGTACGGCATCGGGTTGCCCGATTGCGTGGAGAACCATACAACGAACGCGACGCGGTCGCGCAGGACGTGGGTTTGTGCGTCGGCGGTTGCGGGATCGACTGCGGCCTTCAACACCCGAGCCGTGGGCGGCGCATCGGCGCGAGTGATCCACAGATCCCCTGAGCCCTTGGAGAGGAAGACGGGCTCCTTCAGGATCAGCCGGGCGGCCTGGCTCAGCTCAAGTGGAAACGCCAGCGGCTGCGTGGTGGGAAGGGAGGGGAAATCCGCCCGCACGACGTCCATGTACGTGGTCTGGAACGTCGGCTCCTGCTTTGGGGCCGGGCGGGTCGTCGAGCCCGGGGCCTTGACGTCTGTGGCGGCGACCACCGGGGCGGTGGTGGGGCCGACGACTGGCGGGCGTTGCCCGCGGGCATGGACGGTATACGCCACGACCGCCGCCACGACCGCTAATGCGGCGACGACCAGCACCCCGACCCAAACCGGCCCGCGTGATTTCGGCGACATAAGCTAGACCCCAATGGTGGCCCGCGTATCCTACCCGATCGGGGGCAAGGATTTCAGTCCCGGCCAGTGGAAGGGGCCGATGGACCGGCCCCGGGGGGCTCGGCCTGCCGGTTTCCCTGATCGTGAATTAGATTGGGCCGGCCTAGTATTATTGCTTCCCGTGGATGACGTTCCGGGTGGTATGATCGGATGGATCTGGTGTCCCTCGCCCCGCTATTTCCGCGCACAATTGAGGCCCCCTCCTCGGCGGAAGGGATGCCGACGGCGCGGCCGCGCCGTTGGGTGGGCGTCTGGCTGTTGCCCCTGGGGGTGTTGGCCCTGTTCCTGGCGCTGACGGTGGGCCTCTGGCGGGCCGAAGTGCGGATCGATGGCAACCTGCCCAGCCGTTCGCCCACGTACGTCCTTTGGGGCGGGCTGGCGATTTCCTTCCTGATGTCGGCGGCGGTCTTCCAGGGGCTGTTCCATCGGGCCCGCGCCCAGGCGCAAACGCTTCAGCAACTGGACGCCATCGAATCGTTGAACGCGATCTCGACCGCGATCAGCGCGCAGCTCAGCGCCGGCACGGCTTTGGATGCGCTGTCCGCGGCGGCGCACCGGCTGCTGCGGATGGACCGCGCGGTCATGGGGATGTATGACCCGGAGAAGCGGACGCTGGATGTCGTGGCGACGGCCGGGAGCGTGCCGGCCGATTTTCCCAAGGCGTTCCGGCTCGTCGACTTGCCCGCAAGCAGCTATTGCCTGGAGACCAACACGGCACTGTTTGAGGAAGACACCCGGCGGCCGGCGCGGCCTTACGGTTCCGATGCCGTTCAGGCGTTCGTCGCCCGGTCGCTGATCCTGATCCCGCTGCGTCTGGAAAGCCGGCCGATCGGGCTGCTGACGATGAGTTCCTCCGACCCGCGGGAGTTCACGAAGCTGGACCGCCGGATCGGCGAACTGCTTGGCGCGCAGGCGTCGGTCGTCCTCTCGAATCAGCAACTCTATCAAACGATGCGGTCGGCGCTGGAGGCGAGCCAGCGGCTGCTGCGGCAGCGGCAGGCCCTCTCCGCCGCGGCATCGATCCAATCGCACGACGCGGTCGAAGGATCGTTGGACCAGATCGTGCGGCTGATGCCGTCGGTCATCGGCGCGGAAGTATGTGGTGTAACGCTGGTGACCGGACCCAACCTCGATTCTGTTCTCGTGGCCGTCTCACCCCCCTATGAGCGAATCATCGGCCAACGGACTGGCCCCAACGAACTGGCCAACGTGGCGTTCGCCCGTCGCCAACCCCTGGTCGTCGCCGATGCCCACACAGACCCAAGGGTTCATTCGTCGTGGCAGAACGTTCCCGGGGTCGGCAGCATCCTGTACATCCCGATGTTCCGCACCGACCGCGAGCCGCTGGGCATCCTTGCGCTGGCGCGCCATCAGACCGGCCCGTTCACGCAGGAACAGGTCGAGTTGGCGCAGGCGTTTTCCTCGCTGGCGGCGGTGGCGGTGGAAAACGCCCGGTTGCTTGAGCAGACCCGCAACGACGCCGCGGCCAAGGCGATGCTGCTCCGCGAACTGAACCATCGGGTGAAGAACAACCTCACCGGGATCGTGGCGCTGCTGGAGGTGGACCGCCCGCCGATGGATGACGACGCGAGCGATTGGCTGAGCCGGGCGACGGACCGGATCCGGGCGATGGCGGGGGCCCACCAATTGTTCACCGGAGGGCTGGATCGGGTCCCGCTGACGTCGCTGGTGGCGCAGACGGTGGCGGCGTGCAGTGCTTCACGCCCGTCGGGTGTCTCGGTGGCGACGGAAATAGACGAGGCGGAGGCGA
>DASXMX010000120.1:0-8646 GCA_036495445.1 Tepidisphaeraceae bacterium | reverse complement strand
CCAGACGTCGGTGAGGCTCTCGAAGTACTCCCGCCGCTCACCACGCTTGTGGAGCCGGCGGATGATGCCCCAGTCGCACAGCGCCCGCAGGCTCATAGACGCGTTGCCCCGGCTGATGTTCAGCCGCTCCATCACGTCGTCCGTGCAGCACGGCACGCCGACGATGTAAAGCAACGCGTGGATCTCGGCCATCGTCCGGTTGATCCCCCACGTCGCCCCCATCTCCCCCCACCGCCGGATGAACAGGTCCTGCGCCGTCCGCAACTGCTGCTGCGGCGTCACCGCCGCCGCGGCCGTCCCGGGCTTCGTCAAACGCGGAGTCGTCGCCATCGTCGTCATTGCTTCGCTCCTTTCGTTTCAGTATCTACTGAAAGTATACGAGCGAAGAGCGGACTCCGTGAAATGTTTCACGGATTCTGAAAGGAGGTAGTGGGTCAGTTTCAATGTTAGATTGTTGCTAATCAGTTCTCATCGTTTGAGGACCCAGTGGATCACGGTCAGGATTGCGAAGACGCAAGCGGCAATCGCGTACCGCTCGGCTGATACCTTGAGCCACGGCTCATGCGTGACGCGGTTCTGGTCATCAACGGTTCCTTCGACAAAGAGCTTGTAACAGGAGTAGGCGACGAAGGCACAGAAAATGGCAAGTACGGCTGACACGGAAAACATGATGCCGATTAGCCGCCTCACGCGCCGCATCTTACCGCCCGCGCCGGGAAAACCGCCCCCATTTACTTTATTCAAGGTCAAAGAAAATGATAACGTACTCCGAGCCGGAAATGATCAGGAAAACGTGTACTGCTTCCACGGTATCCGGTCAGGGGAAATTGAGGCAAGGAACTCCACCAAATCCCGCCGCCCTTGGTACTCAAACGTCCCGAACGCATCCTGTGCCGCCAGAACGATCGGCATGCCTGGAAAGTATCGTCGGAAGGCTGGCCGCGCATCTTCTGGCGAATTGAGTACGTGCTGCTGGACGACGACGATGGCGAAAGTGACGCCCAGTTCCTCGATAACCGCGCCGTCGATGGTCACCATGAACCCCCTCCGCATTGAGGTGTAACCGGATCGTCGCGCGCGGCGGCTCGCGAGTCAATGGCCTGCCAACTGGCCTAGTGCGTGATCGATGCGACTAGGACGGCGGAAGTTTCCCCGCCCCCCAGTAATCAAACATGCAGAATGTCCCCATCACGCCGAAGATGACACCAATGACGCTCTTCGTTGCGTGGTCCGGTAGCAGCCAGTTGTTCATGGCCCAGAGAATGCCGATCAACAGGAACCCCGCGGCACCCGCTATGCAACTCGCAAGCGACATCGGGGCCGAGTTCAGGCGGTCCAAAGGTCCGCTACCTGATCCCCATCTTGGCCGAAGCCTTGGGAATCGGGCGAACAGCAGGATGAGGCCCGCGACGAACAGACAGAATGCACACCCACCAATTCGTTCGGCCATGATGCATCCTGGGTAGTGCCCTCGGCGTTATCTGGTGATTACAACGAAAACCCCCAAGCCCCAACAGAGCGTACCCCAGAACGTCAGAAAGGCGGCCACTAAAAAACCCATCACGCGAATGACAATAAACACGTCCTTTGCCCTACCGATGAGGAAAAAGCACAAGGCAAAGAAGTACAAGACTGAACCGGATCCCGCGACGATGCCGAACAGCGCCCATTTTCCAAGGACGATTTCGCCGATCATCTCCCGGATCTTATCGGCCGGGGCGGGAAAGGGGAGGCGTCCAATTAATCCCTGAGCAGCCCCTTCGCTTCCTCAGCTTACCTGACTCGATTTCGGCCCACGGCTCCCCTTTGTTGGTCGGTAGTCAATCAGTCTGAAACCGCATCAGGAACTCTCCCGCACTCGGGACATCGGACGGGCGTGGCGCGGAGGTCGTAGCCGCAGGCGACGCACTGCCCGGCGGCCATGCGGCGCCGAATGACCTGGCGTTGCCGGTAGGCGTGCCACGCCCAGGCGGGCGGCCAGGCGATCGACAACACCAGCAGGCCGCCGACGGGAATGGGATGACGCACCTCCACGCCGAGCGCGCACAGCATCGTGCACGCCAGCATCGACAGCACCGCGAGGATCATGAGGACCACCTGCCAGGAGAGGCGAGCCATCGGCAGGTATTGTACCGCGCAATTCACTTTTCAGACGGCGCTACAAATGGTCATAGTGGGGCCGCTTGAATGCCCGCAATTGTCCGGATTGACGTTCCGCGCTCTGGGCAGATAGCGGCGCGGTACGATGCAGGAATGGGAATCCGTGCTTTACCTGCGGTACTGGCGCTCATGATCGAAGCTGGCGGGTGCACTACGCATCAGTGCCTTACGATTCACCTTTACAGGCCGACCGACTACCAATCAATTCAGTTGGTGCAAATCGAGCGGTCGCGTGACGGCGGCGCGGGGCGAGCGGAAACAATCCTGACGGATCAAAACGGACTCGCGACCCTTTGCGACGCTCAACCAGGCGATCGTTTTAAAGTCGCGTCGATTGATCTAGCGTTTCAATGGCGGGACGGCGAATGGGTCGTTGAGCAGACGTTTGTCGAGCCAACGACGCTGAACATTCCCGGCCCGCCATATCACGCAGAGATTCCGATCAGGTTGCCAAACGCCAGAAGGGTGTACGGCCTCCGATGGACAGGCGGCTCATCAGGACGGGAAACCCCGTTATCCAACGAACGCAAACAAAACCGCCAAGCCCCAGCAGAAGGTGCCAAACAGAGTGAGAGCGGCAGTTGATGAAGAGGATCACTCACTGGCACAGCACGGCGATACATATCAGCGTGCCGACTCACGGCGGCACGCGATCCCACCAGGGCGTCGGCCGGTTGCTGGGATCACGCCCCGCATCCCGCGCATGAAACACAGAAACAGGGGCTGAAACTGTGACTGACACCGCTTTCCCCGTCGGCGCCGGACCACGGCGGCGGCCGGTCATACAGCGCCAAGATGCCGGAACATCACGTAGGCGTCCACCCGCCCAAGCTTGGGGTGTCGGAACGCGAGCGGCAGCGTTCCGACGACGATGAAGCCCAACTGCTGCCAGAGCCGCACCGCCGGCTCGTTGGTGGATACCACGAAGTTGAACTGAATCGAAAGGAACCCGAGCCGCCGGGCTTCGGCGAGGCAATGCTCGCCCATCCGGCGGCCCAGCCCCAGTCCGCGAGCCGAGGGCAGCACCATGAACGCCGCGTTCGCGACGTGCGACCCGAGCCCCGGCTGGTTCGGCTTGAGGATGTAGGTGCCGACGACGCGCCCGTCGTGCTCCGCGACATACGTGTGCGTGCCGGCGTGGAACCAGTAGGCCAATGCTTCCTCGCGGGACGTCTGCGGGTCGAACGTGTAGGTGTCACCGGCGGCGATGACCCGATGCATGATCCGCCAGATCATGTCGTGATCGGCCGGCGTGGCTTCCCGGATCGTCAACTTGATCGCCTCGCTCATGCCGGCCTTTCGTCAGAGGCTTGCTTCTCCGGCGGCAAGGCGCAGGAGCAATAGGGCGCAAAGGCGGGCGCGTTCGGTAAGCGTATTGAGGCGGAGGTATTCGTGGGGGCTGTGGAGGTGGCCGCCGACGGGGCCAAGGGTGTCGATGACGGGGAGGCCTGCGGCGGCGAGCTTGTTGCCGTCGGAGACGCCGCCGCTGCGGGTCCAGCGGATCGGGATGTCCAATGCCTGGCCGCAGGATTCGATCAGGCGACAGAGGTCGCGGGTGCGATCGTCGAGGAGTTTGGGCGGGGAGAGAAACCCGCCGTCCAGTTGCACCGCGACCTCGTGCCGGTTGATGACCTCGGCAGCGATCCGCTGGAGTTCCTGTTCGATGAGGTGCTGGTCCGCGATTTGGGCGGCGCGGGCGTTGAAGCGGACGATGGCCAGGTCCGGCACGACGTTGACCGGGCCGCCGCCGTCGATCCGGCCGACGTTGACCGTCGCTTCGGGGACGCGGCCGTTGAGGCCGTGGGCCGCGAGGGCGAAATCCGCCGCGGCGACGACCGCGTTCCGCCCCGCCGCCGGGTCCCGCCCGGCGTGGGCCGAGCGGCCGCGGATCACCGCGGCGAAGTTTCCGGAGCCCTTGCGCTCGGACACCAGCGAGCCGTCCGGAAACGCGGGCTCAAATACCAGACCGACTTGGTTTCGCGCCGCGCACCCGGCCAACAGGGCGGCCGAGCCGGGCGAGCCGACCTCCTCGTCGGGGTTGAGCAGCACTTCCCAGCCGATGCGATCGCCGACATCGCTCCGCTCCAGGGCTTCGAGCGCGATCAGCAGGACTGCAAGTCCGCCCTTCGCGTCGATCACGCCCGGCCCGCGAAGGGTAAACGCGTCGGGCGCATCAACCGATTGGAACGGGTCATCGGGCGGGTAGACGGTGTCGTAGTGGATCCCGAGGAAGACCCGGACCGGGGCGTCGGGCCGCTTGACGATCGAGATCGCCTTGCCGAGTGGGGTGAACGTCAGGTTCCCGCGCGCGTCGATCGCCTCCTGCGGCGGCAAGTCGCGCAAGGTCACTTCGCCGCCGAGAATCGCAAAATCGGATTCGAGCTGAGTGGCGAGCGTGGCCAAGCCCGCGAGGTTGTGCGTCCAGGAATTGACCGACGCCCATCGTTCCACCAGCCCGCGCATGCGGCCGTGCTGCGCGTCAATCCACTGGAGCATTTCTGCGTGGTTGCTCATCCGGGTGGCACGGGCGTCTCGCCCGTGTGCGCGGCTCGGCACGGGCGAGGCGCCCGTGCAACATCGCGGCGCCATCAGACGCTGTCATACGTCCATGGCTTTCGCTGCTTGCGGGCGAGCCACTGGTTGGCCTCGTCGTCACCGACGAACTGCTCCTTTTGCGGATCCCACCGGAGCGTGCGGCCCAAGCGCGTCGAGATCGCGCCCAGGTGACAGACCGACGCCGAGCGATGACCCACCTCGGCCGGGCAGACCGGTTGCTGACGGGTCCGGACGGACTGGAAGAAATCGGCCTTGTGGTCGTCGCTCACGTGAAGCCGCACGGCGTCGGAGGGGAGCGCGTCATGGAGGATCTCCGGCTTGCTTGCCTCGATCTTGCCGCGGGTAACCCAAATCCAGCCGTCGGCGCCTACGAACTTGATGCCGTTATGCTGTGCGCCCGGCGTCTTGTTGAGGTAGGCGCCGCCCCAGGAATCGTTGGTCGTCGTGCGGACGTGAAGCGGGACGCCGTTCGCGTACAGGTAGTCGATCTGGTATTCGCTGTAGGCGGTGTACCCGCCGGGGACGAGGTCGCTGGTCGGCTTTCCCTCGATCTCGACCGGGCCGCTATCATCCATGCCCAGCGCCCACTGGACGATGTCATTGTGGTGCGCGCCCCAGTCGGTCATGGTGCCGGCGGAATAGTCGTACCAGTAGCGGAAGCGGAAGTCGCCCCGTTCGGGGACGTAGTCGACCTTCGGCGCCTGGCCGAGCCAGAAGTCCCAATCGAGGCCGTCGGGCACGGGCTGCGCCGGGAACGGCCCGCCCTTCAACCCGGCCGGGAGCCAGACGTTTACTTCCTGCAACTTGCCGAGCCGATTGTTGCGGATCAGTTCCGCGGCGAGGCGGAAGTTCGGGTCGCTGCGCTGTTGGGTGCCGGTCTGCAGGATGCGGCCGGTTCGCTCCACCGCGTCGACCACGTGCTTCCCCTCGTCGATCGTGAGCGTCAGCGGCTTCTCGCTATAGACGTCCTTGCCCGCCTTCATCGCGGCCAGGTTCACCAGCGTGTGCCAGTGGTCGGGCGTGGCGTTGATGACAATCGGGATGTCGTCGCGCTCGAGCAGCTTGCGGAAATCCTTGTAAGGCTTGGCCTCGCCGAACTCCATCGAGGCGCCTTGGGCGTGATGATCATGCACGTCGCAGACGGCGACGATATTGCAGTACTTGGAAGCCTCGTGGGCGTCGGCGCGCCCGCGGCCGCCGCAACCGATCAGGGCGACGTCCGGCTTGTCATTGGCCGACGTCGGCGGCTTGGGCTCCGCGGCGTCGAGCATCTGCTCGACGAACCAGTGCGGCAACGCCGCCAATGCGGCCGACACCCCGGCCGCCTTCAACACGCTCCGACGCGACGGGACAAAACGATCGATCGGCATGATCCTCCTGGTTCCGCATTAACATACCCGATCGGATTGGAAGTGTTAGGCGCGGCCGGTGCTTCTCCCGATCTGCCGGGTCGGGTATCTTCCGTCACCCTCGGGCGGGTCGTGACCCCGGGGGCGGACGTACCCGATGCAGCTCAATCCCGAACAGGAACAAGTCGCCAACCACGTCCACGGCCGGATCCTCACGCTGGCCGGGCCGGGGTCAGGAAAAACGCGGACGCTGACGGAGCGGACCGGCCGCCTGATCCACGGCGGCGTGAACCCCGCGAACATCCTCTGCCTCACGTTCACCAACAAGGCGCGCGATGAGATGCAGGAGCGGCTCGCCGCCGCGTATGGCGACGCCGCCCGCAAGGTCTTCGTCAGCAACTTCCACGGCCTCTGCGGCGTGATCCTCCGCAAGCTGGGCGGGCCGCTGGGCTACAACGCGAAGATGACCGTCTGCGACGCCGACGACCAGGTGGACCTGCTCCTGCAGATCGCGCGAAAAAAGGGCCTGGAGCCCACGAAGCCGCAGGGCCGATTCCTCGCGATGCTCGTGAACGACTGGCGGGAGAACCTGGGCAGCGAAGCCGAGCTGGAAGCGAAGGCCGCCGAGACGATCCGCGCCGGCGAGGTCCGTGTGCTGCACGAGTACATCCGACTCCTGCGGCAGCGCAACCAATGCGACTTCAGCGGCCTGCTTTCCGAAACCGTCCGCCTCCTCCGCGAAGCCCCCGACGTCCGCCAGCGGCTGCACGACCGGTTCCGGTTCATCCAGGTCGACGAATATCAGGACACGAACCGGGCGCAGAACGAAGTCGTTGAGCTCATCGCCGGGGCCGCGGACAACGTGCTGGCCGTTGGCGACCCCGACCAATCGATTTACGAATGGCGCGGGGCAAGTCCGGATGCGATCAAGCACTTCATTCGCAACGGGGAAGCCAAGACGGGCCGGTGCCGGATCGTGAAGCTCGGCGTGAACTATCGATCCACGCCGCAAGTTGTCGAAGTGGCGGATCGGCTGATCCGGCACGGCCGCGATCGCATACAAGTCGAATTCAGCACCACCCGTCCTGGTGGCGCGCCGGTGAAGTGCGCCCGGCTCGGGACGCCGGAGGAAGAGGCGGAGGGCGTGGCGGCGAGCATCGCGGCGGTGCTGAAGGATGGCACGCCAGCGAACGAGGTTGCCGTCTTCTATCGCGCCAACGACATGAGCCGGCAGATCGAGCAGGCGCTGGCCAAGCGGCAGATTGCCTGCCGCGTCGTGGGCGGCGGAAGCTACTACGACCGCATGGAAGTCAAGGACGTCGTCTCGATGCTCCGCTTCCTGTGCAATCCGCGCGATGGCATCTCGTTCCACCGCGTGGCCAACAAGCCGGCCCGCGGGATGGGCGATGCGCTGATCGGGAAGCTCGAGGCGTTTGCGGAACGGAAAGATCACGACCTGCTCACGGCGATGGACGAGATCTGGCTGCACCAGATCCGCGACGATCACGACAAACCGCTGACGGAGGCGGCGATCAACGCGTGCCGGGCGACGCGGCACGTCTTCGGGTTCGACCTGACCGGCCGGACCGTCGCGAGCATCGTCAACAAGGTGCTCGACCGCAGCCGGTACGACGATTGGCTAAAGGAGAAATACGATCAGAAGGACGAGTACGAGAACCGCCGGCGGAACGTGAACGAGCTGGTGAACAGCATCGCCGAGTTCTGCCGGACCAACCCGCGTGCCGGCATCGCCGACTACCTGCAAAGCATCTCGCTCTACACCGACGGGGACCACGGCCAGGACGATAACGCCGTGCGGCTCATGTCGCTGCACGCGTCGAAGGGGTTGGAGTTCGACGTCGTCTTCATGATCGGCGTCGAGCACGGAATCCTGCCCCACGAGAAGGCGGTGAAGGACCGGGGCGACCGGGGCGTCGAAGAGGAACGCCGACTGTGCTACGTCGGTTTCACCCGCGCCCGCAAGGTGCTCCGCGTCACGTGGTGCCAGAAGCGGCAGGATAGCTTCTCCCGCGGGAAGACCGCCCGGTTCGTCGCGAGCCGGCCGAGCCGGTTTCTGTTGGAGGCGGGGTTGATGAAGAAGGACGAGTTCGACGCGGCGATCCGCGAGGCGGCGCCGAATGTCGTCTCGGCCAAGGAGCGGCGGGCGGCGCGGGAGGCTAAGTCGTAAAAGCTCTCACTCGTCGCACGTTTTTTCCCCCTCTCCCTCTGGGAGAGGGTAAATGCGCGGCTTCTCGAGTCAATTCGCGCCGGCGGCGCATATGCCGCCCCACTCGACCATTGGCCCCGCGCCGGTTGCGTCGGCGTGGGACGTGCCGCGGATCTGGTGGCCTTCGATGTGGGCGGAAAACCACTTGGTGGCGCCGCCCTGGTGCCAGTCGATGAGCGTGAACGTGAGGCGATTGCCGAAGAGGCGGCCGTTGGCGATGGGGATTTGGGAGCGGCCGATCCGTGCCGTGCCGGTCACGAGTTGGAAGCGGCGTCGCAGGTGCAGCGTGAAGTGGTACCGGCCCGCGACTGGATCGTTCGCGATGCACCGCCAGTCGCCAGTTACCCAGGCGGG
>DASXMX010000119.1:0-5012 GCA_036495445.1 Tepidisphaeraceae bacterium | reverse complement strand
AACGCTGCCGGCATATTGCTGCCGGAGTGCCACGGGTTCGTTCGTTCGCAAACGTGGGGTTTTGTGGGCTTCGTCATTCAAATCAAACCGAAGAAGGGGTTCGTCATACCGCCCGAAGCGGGGTACGTGCCTGCCAATCCTGAGTACCCGGAGATGCTGGGCTTCTCCGGGTCGACCATGAGCATCCTGGTTCATTTCATGGCAGGAGTGGACGTTGTCGATCTGAGAATCATCCACCCACGGCAGGTAAGCGAAACGCGGGAAGGGCGGGTGCCGCATTCCAAGTTTATCTTCAACGACGGCAACGTGGTCGAACCTCGGGAAGCAACTGCAATCGCGGACGCACTGTCCAAGCACGACCTGTTCTCACATGAGTTCCTGCAAGCGCACGTCCCAAAGCTTCTCGAGCCCACGAACGCGGAGATCCTCGCGTCGGCGAAGGAGCTGTTGCCGCTGTGGATCGCGTTCAACCGGGTTGCGGCCGCGAACAATGGGTACACGGTACATTGAGCCCGTTGATATGGCCGGACCAATGGACGGCAAAGGGGAGATGGATTTACAGAGGCAATCGATGGCAAAGGATAAGGAACTGGACCTCACGTTTGACGCGCCGTGGGCCGACGAAGATGCGACGGACGTGCCGCCACACGGTGCGCTGGAGACGCTCGCGGCGCACCTTGCCGCGCGCGCTAACGTCAGCGTTGAGGAGGCGACGCGCTGCCTGACTGCACTGAGCGCCATCACCGGCGAGCAGCTTGGCAGCCACCCGAACCGCTGGTTCGTGCTTCCGGGCATCGGCGCGATCCAAATCGTCTGCGAAGGGGCTCGGACCAAGGTGAATCCGTTCACCAAGCAGCCGACCATTGCCCGCGCAACCAAGCGTGTCGCCGCCCGCTGGTTTGGAGAAGTGCGGGAAGCAATGCATCGTGCCGAGTTCCCCAAGGCATAGCGGTGTTGTTGCGAGGCGGGCCGGCATTCGGACTGGCCGCCATTTATCCGCGTCATCCGTGCAATCCGCGGTTCTCATTCTTTTCGCGAGAGAGATGAAGCGCCGATTCCGTGGAAAAGAAGAGCTGCCTTTCGTGCCTTCCGCTGCTTTGTGGTTATTGTGCTTCTGTTGCCAATTGAGCGGGACGGACGGATCCGCCGGCGGCACTGAAATCGCCCGACAGTGGGTCGGGCTGGAGGGACTTGAGGCCGGCGATCACCGCTTCCGCGGTGAACTTCGCGCCTTCGGGCGTCGTGTGCGTGCGCTGGTCGGCGAAGAAGGTTTCGACCTTCTCTTTGCCGAGTTTCTCGTAACGCTCGGCGACGATCTCGTTCAAATCAATAAACTGCGCGCCGGTGGCACGCGCGGCGTTTTCGGTCCACATCACGAACGTGTCGCGCTCGCGGCGTGAGATCTTGCTGTCCGGCGTCCAATCCTTGTGCGGGACCATCGAGCAGAGGATTACCGTCGCCCCCTTCGCCTTCGCCTCAGTGCAGTATTGCCGCATGTACCAGCCGAAGGCGTGGACGGTTTCGGTCGAGCCGTCGGGCTTCTTCAGGTCGGCGGTATCGTTTCCTTCGCCGTGCAGCGACGGGCGGCCCTTGGCCTTGGGGTCGTCGTAGCGGCCGACGTCGTTGTGGCCGAACTGGATGAGGACGACGTCGCCGGGGCGGAGTTCGTCCAGCACGCGGGCCCACTTGCCCTCGGTGCGGTACGTGCGGCTGCTGCGGCCGCCGATCGCGCGGTTGACGATGTGGATCTTTGCCGGGTCAAAGAACCCGCCGATCTCCTGGCCCCAGCCGCGCATCTTGCCGTTGGTGTTGACGGTCGAGTCGCCGACGAGGAAGAGCGTGGGGAGCTTGTCGACGGCCCGGACGTCGGCGCCGAACTTCGCGTCGTTGACAATCGGGCGGTTGTCGTCTGCGCCTGATACGAGCGACGTCAGGCTGAGGGCGAGTGTAAGGGAGCAAAGCAGGAGGAGGAAACAAGAGCGCGACCGACGGTTCATGTCGCTGACCATACCTGTCATTCGGAAAGCGAACCAGTGAACATCGCGATGGCGAGCGACTGATTCCTCCCTCTCCCGGTACTCCGGGAGAGGGTTGGGGTGAGGGTTTACCGCGCGGCGTTCCCGATCGGTGTTGCTTCAATACCCGAGAGCTGTCAGAGCCGGACCGTGTCGGTCCGGGCTGGACCGAAGGTGCAGATCCACTTCGCGTATTGAAATGTCCCGGAACCTTCGGTTCCGACCGGGGCGACACGCCCCGGCTCCGATTGAACAATCATCCAACGACCTTCATCTACGCTTCACGTCGCGCGACAAACCCTCACCCTGCCCGCTCGCGGGCAGTCGCCCATTCCGCTCGCTTCTCCCGGAGTACCGGGAGAGGGTGACGCCGATCGCCCCAAGTCTGCCACGCGTGCGTTTTCTCCCGCCGTAGCCGCTTGACCGTTCTTTCGCGCCGTGCGCAAGATGCAGGTTGCGGCGCGTCCGAGCGGCGCGCCGGACTAAACGAGGGAGTATCGCGATGGCCACGCACTACATCCCCAAGACGATTCGTACGGCGAACATGCCGATGTCCGAACCGGCGGTGATCCCCGGGCGGCGGCCGGCCGCGGCCGTGCCGTTCGTCACGATCGCGCAGCAGGCGGGGGCCGAGTCGGCCGATCTGCCGCGCCGCCTCGCCGAACGCCTGACCGCCCGCGACGGGGGCGGCGACGGCGGCACCTGGCTCTCGTGGGATGAGGAGCTGATCGACAAGGTCTCGGCCGACTCGCACATCCCCGCCGACGTCATCCAGTCGCTGGAGACGTCGGGCCACTCGTGGCTGGACGACCTGCTGGGCGGGATCGCCGGGCGGACGGACGAAGTCACCGTCTTCCACCGCGTCAGCGAAACGGTGCGGCGGCTGGCCGAGACGGGCCGGGCAATCCTCGTCGGCCACGGCTCCAACTATCTCACCCGCGGCCTGCCCGGCGGGCTGCACATCCGGCTCTACGCGCCGCAGGACGTCCGCGTCGAGCACGTCGCCCGCCGGTTCGACCTCACCCCGCCCGCCGCCCTGAAGCACATGCGCCAGCTCGACCGCGAGCGCGCCGCCTTCTTCAGCCGGTTCTTCCCGGGCCAGCCGTTGGTGCCCGAGCTGTTCAGCGCCGAGCTGAACACCGCGGCCCTCGACGAACAGCAGGTTGTAGAGGCGATCCTGGCGATGATGCCGTATGCGAGGTGAAAAGACACGGGGACGCGGGGAAAACAGCCAAGGCGCCCAAGCCCGTTGCGGCTCCGGTTCCTTCTCCCCGCGTCCCCGCGTCCCCGCGTCCCCGCGTCCCCGCGTCCCCGCGTCCCCGCGTCCCCGCGTCCCCGCGTCCCCGCGTCTCCGCGTCCCCGCGTCCCCGCGTCCCCGCGTCCCCGCGTCCCCGCGTCCCCGCGTCTTCCCCCTCACTCGCGGAAATACCACGGCACGATGATCACGATCACGTTGCCGTCGCCGCGTTTGATCAGGGCCCGGCGGAGGCGGGCCGCGTTGTGGCGGTGCAGGAGGAGTTGCCACCAGTGGGTATCAACGACCTCGGGGATCACCACCGCCACCTTCCGGCCGGGGTGTTCGTGCTTGACGCGGTCGACGCGGCGGAGCAGCGGGTTGACCAGTTGGCGGTACGGGGATTGGACGACTTCGAGCTTTGGCGGCGGCAGGCCGGCATCGCGGGCCGGCCGCTCGACGTATTCGGCCCACTCCCGGCGGAGACACTGCTCCGCCTGGTCCGCCGCCTCACCGTCAACACTTTGGCAGTGGATCGCGATGACGTCGTGCGAGAGCCAGACTGCAAACCGGATCGACTTGGCCGTCAGCCGGTTGTATCCCTTGGTCGGGATGATGACGATCGGCGGGGGATTGTGCCGCAGGTCGAGCGGCTTGGCCGCATGCGTTTGCGCGTCGAGCGTCTCGTAATAGCGGTGGACTTGGCGGAAGAGCGTCAGCAGGGCGGGGATCGTCAGGACCGTGATCCACGCCCCCTCGGTGAACTTGGCGACGAGGATGATCGCCAGCGCCCCGCCGGTCGCGACCGCGCCGATGCCGTTCACCCACATCCGAATGCGGATCGTGTGGAGCCGCGCCCAGTTCTGAGGGCCGGCCTCCTGCTGTCTGACACGCCGGAACTCCCGGTGCCAATGCACCACCATTCCGGTCTGTGAGAGGGTGAACGCGAGAAACGCCCCGACCGCGAAGAGCGGGATCAGCCGGTCCGTGATCCCGCCGAACGCGAGCAGCAGCAGTCCCGCGGCCGACGCCAGGAACAGGATGCCGACGGAGTAAACCAACCGCCGGCCCACGATCGCGAATGCGCGGGGGAGGAACCCGTCGCGTGCGATGAGCCGGCTCAATCGCGGAAAATCGACGAAGCTGGTGTTGGCCGAGAGGCAGAGGCATGCCAGCACGCTGCCGATCGTCACGTAATAGAATCCGCCCCGCCCGATCACCGCGCCGGTGAGCTGGGAGAGGATGCTCTGATATCCGGGCCGCGTCTGGTCCATCGCGCCGATGTGATAGGCGCGGACGAGGAACGCGATGCCGCCCAGCAGGATGCCCAGCACGGTGACGATTACCGTCAAGGTGCGGCGGGCGTTCCGGACGGTCGGTTCCTTGAACGCGCTGACGCCGTTGCTGACGGCCTCGACGCCGGTCATCGCGGTACACCCGCTCGCAAACGCGCGGAGCAGCAGCCAGAGGCTCACCGCCTCGATGGCGGGCGGGAGCGGCGGGGGCGCGACGACCGGCGCGGGGTGCATCCCGCTGCGGACCGTCCTGACCGCGCCCAGGCAGAGGACGAGCAGAAGGGTGCCGATAAACGAGTAAGTGGGAATGGCGAACACGAGGCCCGCCTCGAGCGTGCCGCGGAGGTTGACCAGCGTGATGATCCCGAGCGTGATCAGGCAGAGCGGCAACGTGCAGCGGTGCAGCGCCGGCACCGCCGAGACGAGCGCCGCGATCCCGGC
The DNA here is from genome assembly GCA_036495445.1 of Tepidisphaeraceae bacterium. GTDB lineage: Bacteria > Planctomycetota > Phycisphaerae > Tepidisphaerales > Tepidisphaeraceae > DASXMX01. The sequence continues at coordinate 27 of DASXMX010000119.1, read as the reverse complement.
GGAGATGCCGACCGCGACGTTGAGGAT
>DASXMX010000118.1:0-3013 GCA_036495445.1 Tepidisphaeraceae bacterium | reverse complement strand
CCTGATGTGGCAGGGGAAGAAGACGGTCGCGCAGAAGATCGTCTATGACGCGATGGACCATGTCGGCAAGCAGGTCAAGGACGTGCCGGTCCTCGAGCTGTTTGAGGGCGCGATCAACAATATCAAGCCCTATGTAGAGGTCCGTAGCCGCCGGGTCGGCGGGGCGAACTACCAGGTGCCGATGCAGGTGAACAAGCGCCGCCAGCAGAGCCTGGCGTTCCGCTGGCTGCTGGCGGCCTGCCGCGACGAGGGCGGCCGCCCGATTAGCCAGCGCCTGGCCAACGAGCTGATGGCCGCCTACCGCAAGGAAGGCAAGGCGATGAACACCCGCGAGCAGACCCACCGCATGGCCGACGCCAACAAGGCGTTCGCCCACTTCGCGTGGTAAGCGATCCCGATGACAGACAATAGATCTTCCCCAGGTGGCCGGCGCTGAGCCGGCCACTTTCGTTGACCAATGTCTGTCCTGCGCCCCGTTCATCTGATAGAAGTTTCGATCCACGACTGACCGAGGAATGACTCCATGGTGGACCTGAAAGAGCTTCGCGAAAGCCCGGAGAAGTACCGCCGCGGCGCCGAGCTGAAGGGCGTGCGGGTGGACATCGATGCGATCCTCCGCACCGACGAACAGGCCCGAACCGCACAGCAACAATTCGAACGGCTCAAGTCCGAACAGAACGAGGCGTCGAAGCTCATCGCGCAGACGAAAGACGCTTCTGAGAAGCAGGCGCGGATCGCGCGTGTTTCGGAACTGAAGACTCAGGTCAAGACGTCCGAAGAGCAGTGGAAGGCCGCGTCGGCGGAGTTGGAGACGCTGCTGCTGCGGGTCCCGCAGCCGCCGGACGAGGACGTGCCGGTGGGGAAGGATGCGAGCGAGAACGTTGTTCTCTATCGCTGGGGCCAGCCGCGGAAATTCGAGTTCAAGCCCAGGAACCACATCGAGCTCGGCGAGGCGCTGAACATCCTCGATTTCGAAGCCGGTGTGAAGCTCTCCGGCACGCGTTCCTACTTCCTCAAGGGGGCCGGGGCGCAGCTCCACTGGGCGGCGCTCCGGCTGGCGATGGATTTGATGGTCAGGGAGAAGGGGTTCACGCCGATGTCCGTGCCAATCCTTGTGCGCGAGGAGGCGATGCGCGGCACCGGGTTCTTCCCCGCCGGCCGCGAGCAGACGTACCACATTCCGGAGGACGAACTGTTCCTCACCGGCACCGGCGAGGTCGGGCTTACCGCCTACCACATGAACGAGACGCTGGACGAGAAGGACCTGCCCCGACGGTATACGACGATCAGCACCTGTTTCCGCCGCGAGGCGGGCACCTATGGCAAGGACACCGCCGGCCTCTATCGCGTCCACCAGTTCGACAAATGCGAGCAGGTCGTCATCTGCAGGAACGACGTCGCCGAGAGCAAGCGATGGCACCAGGAGATGCTCTCCTACTCCGAGGACGTCCTGAAACGGCTCAACCTCCCATACCGCGTGATCCAGTGCTGCACGGGCGACCTCGGCGTGAAGAACGCCTCGATGATGGACATCGAAACCTGGATGCCCAGCCGCCAGAACGACAAAGACCCCGACTCCGGCTACGGCGAAACGCACTCCGCGTCGCGGCTTTATGAGTTCCAGGCCCGCCGCCTGAACCTCCGCTACAAGGGCGCCGACGGCAAGCTGCGGTTCTGCCACACGCTCAACAACACCGTCGTCGCCAGCCCGCGCATCCTGATCCCGATCCTCGAGAACTACCAGAACGCCGACGGCAGCGTCACCGTGCCCGAGGTCCTGCGGCCGTACATGAATGGCCTTGATCGGATCGTGCGCGGTTAGGAGTTCATCCCGAATCCCGTGCAGCCAGGGAGCTTGCTCCCTGTTCTTCTGCGAGCAGGCCGCCGCCACCGGTGGCGCGACGCCGACCTGCCGGTCGAGGGCACGCGGACGCGAACCCGAGCCGGCTATGAGCGTGCCTTTGCGATCGTCCGTGAGGTGTTGAACACGAGCGCGATTCTTTGCATTTCTGGCCCGAAAATACTGGACGCGCGTCGAGATTCAGGTTTAAGTTTCTTGCGGACGTGGGGCCGACGGGCTTCGCGACCGTCAACTTCATTACAGGAGCATGGCATGGCAAACACAGGGAACTACAAGGCGGGTCAACAGGCGGGCAAACAGGCGACGCCGCAGCAAATCCGAAACAGCGCCGCCCGGCAGGATTTCAATGCGGGAGCCGCGAAAACGCAACAGCAGCAATCGCAGAAGAAAAAATAATGCTGCCGCGATGGCCGCTGAACGGTCGCGGGAATCACTATCCCGCCGCGATGGCGGGTTCGAGAGCGGGCGAGGTCACCCTCTGCCGGGGTATCCCCAAGGGCAGCACGGTTCGCCCATGCGTTTCGTTGAGAACCTGGGCGAGGCCGGTGTAGAACGCGGCGAAGCCGCAGAGGATGCCTTCGTAGCCGGTGAAATGGCGAAAAGCGGGGCCGGCGTTCCGGTAGTCACCGATCGCCAGCAGGAAGAACAGTACCGTGAGCGTGGCGAAGATCACCTGCACGGCGACGCTCAGCCGGAGGCTGGCGACAAACAACCCGAGCGTGAACAGGCCCCACATCCCCAAATAGGCGGCCATGGCGGTGTCGTCCGATTTGAACGACGCGTCGACCTTGGGCAGCAGGATGATCGCGACCAGCGACAGCCAAAAGAACCCGTAGGAGATGAACGCGGTCGCGCCGAAGAGGTTGTTCTTCTTCCACTCGAAAATGCCGGCCAGGATCTGGGCGGCCCCGCCGTAGCAGATCCCCATCGCGAGGATCATGCTGTTCAACCCGAAGAACCCGGCGTTGTGCAGGTTCAGCAGGACGGTCGTCATCCCGAAGCCGAACAGGCCCAACGGGGCGGGGTTGGCGGTGGTGTCACGGACCTCGATCAGCGTGGCGCTGGGAATGGGGCCTCCTGGTTGGAGAATCGCCCCGCGGGCGGGGCGGCGCTGGTGTACTTCGGCGGGCCGATGCAAGTCAAATCCGTGGT
>DASXMX010000117.1:0-10520 GCA_036495445.1 Tepidisphaeraceae bacterium | reverse complement strand
CGATCACCCCGCCGATGGGTCGACCGAGCCGGTCGCGTTCAGCCTCTCGTTCTGTGACTTCCCCGCCCCCCGCCAGATGGTGAATGTGACCGTCTCGCTCAGCCCCCCGGCCCGGCAACTCCAGTTCTCCAGGACGGTGACGACGCTGGGCGGGCCGATGTACCAGGTGATCTTCACCCAGCAGCGGGCGCAGACGTCCGGGGGGAGCGGGTTCGTGCAGTTGATCATCGTGCAAACCCGGGCCGCGGGCGCCGCGCCGGACCAGATCAACCTGGAGGGCGCCGACTTTGGCTCCTTCATCCGCGAACACCCGATCGAGGCCGAGCAGCACCTGCGGCCGCTGTTCCGCGAGTTTGGCCAGGAGGCGGTCTTCGCGCCCGACGCGATGACGGCGTGGCAGGTCTTCAGCGACCTGTGGCAGCCGGACCCGGGCGTCGCGAAGCAGGTGCGGGCGATGCTGCCCGCGCTGAACGCCGACGACTATCACACGCGCAACGCCGCACAATTGCGTTTGCAGCAACTCGGCCGCGACGGGGCGGCGGTGCTGATCCACCTGGATCGCTCGCGATTAACGCCGGAACAAAACGCCCGCATCGACCGGGCGCTCGTGCCGTTCGCCCAGCTTCCCGCGCGGGAGGCGGCGCGGCTCCGCTCGGATCCCGGATTCCTGCTCGACTGCCTCTATTCCGACAGCGCCGCGCTGCGGACCGCCGCGCTTCATCGCCTGCGACAAACCCTCCGCCCCGACCTGCAGTTCGACGTCAACGCGTCGGCGGAGTCTCGCGCGGTTGCGGTGCAGGCGTTGCGATCCCAACTTGTCCCTGCCGCGACCGCATCGATCCCATGATTTCAAACCGAGGGAGGGCAAGACGACGAGGAGACACGGGGACGCGGAGACGCGGGGAAGGAGTGCCACCGGATTCCTTCTCCGCGCCTCCGCGCCTCCGCGCCTCCGCGCCTCCGCGTCCCCGCATCCCCGCATCCCCGCGTCTCTTTTCTTCTTGGCGCCTTGGCGGCGCATTTTTCCCCTCGGAGCGCGGATCACGCGTCCAGCGCCGCGCGGGTGAAGTGATACAGGAAGATCCCCGCGGCGACGGCGACGTTTAGCGAATCGATTCCTTCTTTCATCCGGATCGTGACGCGCCTGTCGCACGCCGCGATCGACGCGGGGTCGAGCCCCTGGGCTTCGTTGCCGAAGAGGATGCCGACGCGCGGCCCGCGAGTCGCGGTCTCGAGTGGTTCGGCATCCGGGTCGAGCACCGTCGCGATCAGCTCGTAACCCCACGTCTCGCGCAATCTCGTCAGATCCGATAGGATGTGGCCCGACCGCCCAAGCGGCAGCTTGAAGAGCGTGCCCATGGAGACGCGGACGGACTGCCGCCAGAACGGGTCGTGGCACCGCTCGCCCAGCAGCATCCCGTCCGCGCCGAACGCGGCGGCGATGCGGATCAGCGAGCCGATGTTCTCGACGCTGGCGATCTCGGGACAGATGACCAGCGTCGAGCGTTCGCCTGATCGCTCGACGAGTTGATCCACGGTCAGGAACGGCTTGCGCCTGCCGACGGCGAGGATGCCGGACTGGAACTTGTGCCCGACGATGTGGCGGAAGACCGAGCGCGGCGCGACGTACACCGGCACGCCGGGCGGGACGAGCGGCGCGAATTCCGGCGCTCGGCGTTCCTCCAGCAGCACGGACTCGACCGGAAAATCGCTGGCCAGCAGCCGCTTGAGGATGAACTCCCCCTCCGCCATGAACCGCCCGCCCTCCCGGGCGAGCTCGCGGTCCTTCAGGTTCCGGTAGAGCGCGACACGCGGGTCATCAAAAGACGCGATCGGGATCATCTTTCGTCTCGGGGACGCTGCCCTGTGACACGGGTTTTTAACCCGTGCTGATCACGGCCGACCGAAAAGGGTTTCTGGGCAGGACGAGTTATCCTTCAGCCGAACGCCGTCGGCACGGGTTGGAAACCCGTGTCACAGGGACGGCCATTCCCGTTCCACGCCATCACAGCGCCCGGCGGCCGATGTCCTTGCGGTAGTGCATGCCCTCGAAATGGATCTTGCTCATCGCGTCGTAGGCACGCTGGCGGGCCTGGGCGAGGGTATCGCCGAGGGCGGTGACGCTCAGGACGCGGCCGCCGTCGGTGAGGATTTGCTTGCCCTCGGCGCGGGTGCCGCCTTGGAAGACCTTCACGTCGTGCATGGCGTCGGCGTCGGCGATGCCGGTGATCGGCAGGCCGGTGCGGTACTTGCCCGGGTACCCGCCGCTGGCGGCGACGACGCACATCGCCGGCCGCGGGTCCCACTTCAGCTCGACCTGGTCGAGCCGCCCGTCGGCGACGGCGAGCATCACCTCCAGCAAATCGCTCTGCAGCCGCATCATCAGCGGCTGGGTTTCCGGGTCGCCGAAGCGGCAGTTGAACTCCAGCACCTTCGGCCCGTGCTGCGTGATCATCAGCCCGGCGTAGAGGACGCCCCTGTACTCGATCCCCTCTCGTACGAGGCCGTCGACCGTGGGCACGAGGATGTCGCGCTGGATCTGGGCGAGGACCGGTTCGGTGACGACGGGCGTCGGCGAGTAGGCGCCCATGCCACCGGTCATCGGGCCGGTGTCTCCGTCCTCCACGGCCTTGTGGTCCTGGCTCGTCTCCATCAGGTAGATGTTCTTGCGATCGACGAAGGCGAGGATCGAGCACTCGGGGCCGCTGAGCAGTTCCTCGATGACCACACGCGCCCCGGCCGAGCCGAAAGCTTTCTTCCGCATCACCTGATCGACCGCTTCCAGCGCGTCCTCGGTCCGGTAGCAAACGGTGACGCCCTTCCCCTTGGCCAATCCCGACGCCTTGACGACCAGCGCCTCGTCCCGCACGCGGATGTACTCCGCGGCGGCGTCGGGGTCGGTGAACGAGCGGGCCTCGGCGGTCGGGATCGCCTGGTGCCGCATCAGCTCTTTGGCGAACCACTTGTCCGCCTCGAGCCGGGCGGCCTCTTTGGTGGGGCCGAACACCTTGAGCCCGGCGGCGAGCAATCGGTCGGCCAGCCCCGCCGCCAGCGGGTCTTCCGGGCCGATCACGACCAGGTCGATCTGGTTGCCCTTGGCGAACTTCTCGACGGCGGCGAAATTCATCGGGTCGAGCGGGACGTTGTCCGCGACCTGCGCGGTCCCCGGGTTGCCGGGCAGTGCGTAGAGGGCCGTCACCCGCGGCGACGCCGCCAGCTTCCACGCCAGCGCGTGCTCCCGCGCCCCATTGCCGATCACCAATACTTTCATGGCTTTGTTTCAGTCTTGCGGTTGAAGGTCAAGGTTCGGACGTTCCGTTGTGTCGCGCCCCGTACCATAATGCCGCCGCACGTCGTTGCAACACGTCCGAAACCAGCAACCGCCCGCGTCCGTGAGATGGCACGAAGTTTGTAACCGGCCCGATGGAAGCGAGTCCGTCCGTGTGGTGAGCGTCACGGGAACGATTTGCGATGTCACGCGCGTTGTTAACCAGAGTGGCGGAACGCGTCAGGCGGCGCAAGCGGTTTTCGGCGGTGAACGACGCGTTCCGCCGGTTTGCGACCGGGTCGGCGCGGGGGTTCGGGTCGGCCTGGATGTTCATCGCCGCGGCCCTCATCTGCGCCGGCTGGCTGATCAGCGGGCCGATCTTCCACTACTCGGAAACGTGGCAGTTCTTCATCAACGATCTGACGAACGTCGCGACGTTCCTGGCGGTTTTCCTGATCCAGAACACGCAGAACCGCGACGCGAAGGCGATCCATTTGAAGCTTGACGAGTTGCTCCGCGCAATCGATGGCGCGCGGACGCATCTGATCGACTTGGAGGATTTCAGCGACGAGGAACTGGACCACCTGCAGCGCGAGTTCGAACGGATCCGCAACCGGGAGGCGCGACGGACTGAGGCGAGCGACGCAAACGGCAAGGGACGTCACGCAATGACGCCGTGAACTCAGGGTGTGGTGTTCTCGATCTTCTTTGAGGTGGCAGGCTGAGTCGTGGCGCGCGCCATCGCCGAGCGGAGCATCTCCACCAGCCGGACGTGTTGACCGGGCGGCAGATTCGATTTGACGAGCACGCGCGACTCGCCGTCCCGCACCCATCGGCAACTCACATCGATCAGGTCGCCCAACGCCGTTTGCTCCGAAGCACGTGTCGAGAAATAGTCTGCGTTTCCTGGAAAAAGGCCGGGGACATTGGACAACTGGATGGACTGTAATCCGAGCTCCTGAAATAAAGATGCCATCACGCGTGCGGCCCCCCTTGGCGAAAGCGTCGTGTCGAACGCATCCGAGTTGGGCAGCGATGGAGTCGTCTCTGACGGAGCTTGGACCGGAACGGCAGATGCCGGCTGCGTGGTGCTCCCCGCGCGTTCGGTGCTTCCCGTCGAACACCCGACGGCAGCCAGCGACAGAAACAGAATGAAACTGCTCGACTTCATCGTCTTCCTCCCTTTTCAAAGATGAGTCGTCAGAACCACTGACGCTTGTGGACAAGATAGGTTTGGTAAAACTCGGCGTCGCTCTTGGTCAGGTAGATGATGCCCTCCACCAACGCGATGATCGTCATCGCGGGCATTGCGAAGAACGTGATACCACAAGTCAGGAAACCGAGCACGAACAGCCCGAGCGTGATCCCCAGCATCGTAAAGCCGCCTGCGTTCAGGCCTAGTACGAACTTGTGTACGCCTAATCCGCCGAAACCCGCGACGCCCAGGATGATCCCGCACAGTCCCGCGGCGAGCTTTTTCCCGGATATGTCGCCATAAGGTGGATATGTATTGACCGCGGGAGTCGCATATCCGACGGGCGCGGGACCGGGCATCGGGAGCGGCGCGGGCTGCGCGCCGGGCGGGGCTTGCGGGAAGAGGATCGACTGGAGTTCCGGCACCTGGTTGGCGGTCTGCCACTGCGGCATCCCCTCGCGCCAGACCATGCTGTCCGGGCGCAACCCCGCGGCGGCCAGTTCCTGTTCGCTGAACGGCCCCCGCTGCGTCGTCCCCTCGGCCAGGTAGTAATTCACGCGTGCCTCCCGCAATTAGGCAGGCACCATGGTAACCGCTTGCGGGGCGGGGATGCTAATCACGAGGCGGCCTTCATCACTTCGTTCATCGCGGCGACCATCGACCAGACGCACAGCGGCGCCGCGGCGTGGAGAGAGTCGAGGCCGCCGGCCACGCCCTTCACGTCGACGAACTGCGTCACGACGCCTTCGAAGGCGTTCTTGAAATGGTCGTCGCGGGAGAGGAGGGTCAGCTCGGCCAGAAGCTGGGCCGAGAGGACCAGGGCGGCGTCGCGGTCGCCGCGTTCCCACGCCCCCAGGACTCGCGACAGGCTGCTGCGCACCGGGGCGCACAATTCATGGGCGTTCATGCGGGCTCCTTGAATGACCGGCGACTCGGTTGCGATCGATTCCACGGGCAGCGGGCCAGGGTTCGCTTCGACGACGATCGTCTCGACGACCGGCGCTTCTTCGTGCAGCGGGGGCGCTTGCTCCCCGTCCGGTTCCGGAAGCGCCTCGGGCCCGGCAGCCGGCGCGACGGGCGAAGCCGCCGCCGGCTGCGGTTCCTCGGGCGTGACGACCGGGGCCGGCATCGCGTCGACGGACGCGAGCAGTTGGCGGACGAGTTCCTCCAGTTGCGCCCGGGCGGCGACGCAGCCGGACAGGAACGCGTCGAGCTTGAGTTGCTCGTCGCGGGACTCCTTGTTCGTCAGCCGCCGGGGGCTGAACTCGGTCTCCTTGAACTGCCGGACGATTTCCGGGTGATCCGGGAAGATCAGCTCCAGGTTGTGGATCGTCCGCACCCGCCATTGCACGAAGAAGTCGGCGCGAGCGTCGAGTTCCGACGGGAGGGTCGCGAGCGATTCCCGAATCAGCGTCAATGCATCCGTACGACTGAGACGCATGGGCACCTCCAAAGCGAGCGAGCGAACGGGGGTCTGGAGCCGCGGGGCTGTGGGTCAACCGTATTGCCTAATCGTGCCTTAGACGTACGAATGATTTGCCGCCGGGGCAAACCGGGAAATCGCGGCGAGCGCGCGACCTGATTCGGAATAAACCGGCCATGCCGCCCATGCCGACGAAAGCGGTACGGCCCGGCTCCGTCATCCAGGTGTCAACGGGTCGGATGCGTTTGTCGTTCTCCCTCTCCCGGTACGCCGGGAGAGGGTTGGGGTGAGGGTTCACCGCGCGAGCATCCTGATTTGGGTCAGCACAGTCGCGCGGCAAACCCTCACCCTGCCCTCTCCCGGAGTACCGGGAGAGGGTAAAACGAGGTCGGCGCCGCGGAGGTCGGTCATGAGCCGCGAACGTACGTATATAATCCCCGGTGCCGTAAACGAGAGGAATCGCCGCACGTGATCGAGTTTCCCTGCATCTGCGGATACGCCTTCGAAGTGCCTGAGGAGCTGTCGGGCAGCGAGATCCAGTGCCCCGAATGCCGGCGGCTCTGTGACGTGCCGACGCATACCGAACTGAAGCAGATCGAGCTGGACGGGACGTACAAGATGGACGAGCCCGCCCCCTTGCGCGACCCGGACGAGGTCGTCGCGGACCTGACCTATATCTATCAAAAAGGGGTCCGCGACGCCGACGGGAACGAAATCGACCTGCGCCTCACGCCCGAGGAGCGTGGGTTGGTCGGCATCGGCGAGCCGATCCCGCTCGACCCCGATGCCAAGCCGATGGATCACGCCCCCCGCTACGATCCGGAGACCGGCGAACTGATCGAGCCGATCGAGCTTCAGGACAGCGCCGGCCACGCGCCGCCGGTCGACCCGTCGACGATCCCGATGGCCAAGGCGGTGTTCAACTACGCCACGGGCGAGGCGGCCCGGCGGCCGGGCTTCTTCAAAATCTTCGTCCACCTGTTTGCCCCCCTGAACCTCGCCGTCATGCTCGGCATCTATTGCATTCACGCCCTGCTCTGGCCGCTATTGGTGGTCTGTCTGGCCGGGATCATGTTCCTGGTCGTCGCCACGCCGTTCCTCATCGGGGCCATTCTCGCCCACTACGGGTGCATCATCGAGGATGCCGGCCCGTTCGAGCGGGACGAACTGCCCCGGCCCCTGCGCGACGTCGGCTGGTACGAGGACCTTTGGGCGCCGTTCTGCAACGTCTTCGGCTCGCTGCTGCTCTGCTACGGCGCCGTGGTCCTGCTGCCGCTGGTAACCCGCGGCGTGCCGGAGTTTGAGCCGATTGCGTGGGCGATGCAGATCGCGCTGGGCGCGATCGGGACGTACTTCTTCCCCGCCGTCCTGCTGACGCTGCAGACCAGCGGGACCGTCCTGAACTTGCGACCCGACCGCCTGATGGGCGTGATCATCGCCTGCGGGCGCGACTATTTCCTCACGCTCATCATCTGGGTGATCGCCGGCGGCTTGTACGCTTGGGGCTGGGTCGGCTCGGCCCTGGCGCTGACCCAAATGCTCGTCCCGATGGTGCTCCCGGTCTGGCTCTCCAGCTTCGCACTCACGGCCGCAGTGCTCGCGCTGGGCATCTTCGGGATGCACTATTTCTGCATGATCCTTGGAATGCTCTACCGCCTGCATTACGACCGCTTCCCCTGGATCTTCCAACGCCACATCTCCGCCCGTAAGGCACAAGGCTTTGAGCCCGTCGGCCTGCCCCCGTCGCGCCGGCGCAGACGGAACTGGAACAACGTACCCCCGCGACTGCCGGACAATCGCGCCGGATAAGCCAGCGGCTCTACGCGGCGCAGGAGTCACCCGCCCAGAACGCTGGGCGTTCCGTCCGACCTGCCGGAACGCGTTAGATTTGCCCCATGAATCAGGACGAACCGCTGTATTCGACCTTGGTTCTCTTTGGCAAAGAATCTGCCCGCAGCGTCACCTCGCCTCCCGTTTTCAACGATGTCGTAGATCAGACCGTCGAGTTATTGCGGACGACCAGATGTAAATTGAAGGCAAGAGGGACGGTACAAGGGGAGAAGGGGAAGAACCTGGCACCGAGGCAAGGCGTTTGGTCCTCTGCGTTGCAAGATCGCTGGACGGAGACGCTCTCGCAAAGCGGAGGCCACTTTCTGGCGATTGAATGGTTCGATCAAGCATGGCTTGGCGGCCCTCATCCGGTCGCCTTTGCCTCGCTACACAAGCATTGGGGCTATGGTCCTGAAGGTTACAGCGAGCGGACGAAAGAAGGCCCTGAAAACAGTCTCACGATCGCCATTCGCGAGGACCTTGTGGAGAACGCTTTCGAACGGTTGGAGGCTGCGGCCAAGCCGTTGACCGAGAAGATCGATTGCTTCTACGGCTCGATGGAATCAGGTGTGCTTTGGGATCGCCCGTTCGGCCGCTTGCGGCGCGACATGATCGACATTCGCTGGCAGACGCGAACGGCAGTGGATTATCGCAACGGCAAGTACAGGGTGGAAGCCATGGTGCCGAGACTCTATCGCGGCAACCTGCTGTGCCATTCGCAGTTCACAAATCCCAACCTCGAACAACTCTCAAAGCTGCCAGGCGTAGCGAAGATAGAAACGTGGCCTTCTGGTCTGATATTCCTCCAACTACTCGATCAACCAGAATACGGGAGTAGACCTCCTCCTGCGTACGCGGACTTCATTCGGTTCATCCCGGACTGATGGACCATCGCGGCACCCGTTTGCACCCGAACACGGGGAGCAAGTTCCCCAGACACGGGAACCGAAGAAGGTTGTCCATTCGATCGAGCGTTTATGCCTTCAGCAGCTCGCGCGCCTCGGCCATCCCGGGCGCGGGCCGGCCGTATTCGCTGGCGGTGACGCGGGCGAGGGCGGCGAGGTGCCGGGCGCGGAACGCGGGGCGGTTGGCGGCGAATTCCTCGCAGCTCGTCCGATAGAACTTCTCCGCGTGCAGCGCGCCGTCTTCGCTCACCGCAAATTTCAGGAGCAGATCGAACGCGGGCCGGGCCGCGTGGCCCAGGTCGACGTACCGCTGGGCAATCGCGGCGGCGTGGGCCTGCATGTTCCCGCGAACGGCGGCGTCCAAGTCCGCCAAAAGCGCGTCGGGCCGCGTCTCCTTGATTTGCTGCAGGTGCTCGGGCAGCGGCAGCGGCTGCCAGTGCAGGAAGTCGCCGCCCCGTTCGGTTCGGTCGTACGCGACCTGGTAGGCGCCCAGGATCAGGCAGGCGAACTGGTTCTGCGTGTTGGTGACGCGGGCGAGGTTGCGCCAGGCGTTGGCCGAGTCGCACGCGTGGACGCCGATCGAATCGCCGTGGACGCTGCCGATCGGCTTGAAAGCCACTTCGTCATGGGCCGTGCGGCCGACGTCGCGGAGGATCAGTTGGTTGGCGGCCAATGAGATCGCGTGGCCGACCGCGTCGGGGGCGATCCCGTCCGCCAGCGCCGCCGCGGCGGCGTCCGCCGCCTGCTGAGGCGTGCCGGCGAAGATCGTCTGTGACATCTTCTCGATCCACGCATCCTCCACGTCCCGCTGGCCGGGCGTGGCGTCGTGCAGGTGGTGCTCGTCGAAGATCCGCGGCAGCAGCTTGGGCGGGTCGCCGGCCGACGTGCCCGGGTGGCCGAAGGCCAGGCAGTACCGCACGGATTGGCGGAGCAGCGTCTGCGCGTGCTCCTTGCCGATCAGGTCGAGCAGGTCCCAGGCGCGATACGGTAGCACGACGCGATGGACCTCGGGCCGGTCCTCGACGGACATGAGCACCGCGTTGAGCGCGTCCTCGGGCGAATGGGCCGCGATGGTGGCGTAGGCCTGCTCGGCCTGGGCCCTGTCCTTCGCGCGGACCGCGGCGCGGAGCGATTCGGGCGTGGCGCCGTTCTGCGAGCCGTTCCCCTGCTCGACGGGGTGCAGGACTTCGCTCGGACGGCCGCCGTGTTCCTGGATGCGGTTCGTGTTGCGGTAGAGGACCTTGAGGATCGGCAGCGCGCGGTTGGCCTCCGGCAGTTCCGCGGACATGTGGAACGCCGGGGCGAGCGCCATCATGGTGTGAAAGCCGACGTAGTCTTCCCCGCCGAACGTCCGCGCGTTGGCCAGCGCCGCGGCGGCCACGAGCCGCTTCAGCTCGACGCCCGATTTCATTTTCTCGACCAGCACGGGCAACAGCCGGTTGACCGGCGTCTCCTGCATGAGCCGCACCAGCGGCTCCATTGGGCCGAAGTCGAGCGACTCGGCCGCCTCCCCCGCCGCCTCCGCCCGGCTCAGCCCCATGTCCGCCGCGAGGGCGGCCCCGACGCTCGCGACAATCATTCCCCGCCCGACGTCCGTCAGAAACTCGCGACGAGAGTGCATTGCCATGACCGAAACCTCCGGGAGAAGTGAAGATTACGGTATCGTGGGCTCGGGGCATGGTACAGGTCAAGCGCAAACTATGCGCGCCGCGCACCTTCATCGCGATCAAATCGGACCGAACTTCGGGAGGGCGAGGCTCCTGCCGAGCCGGGGCGTAGCTCGAAAACCGCGGCTCGGCTGGAGCCTCGCCCCACCCCTTTCGCACTCTGTTGCATTCTAACCTCCGTGGCGCTGAGATGTTCGGCGCTCTGCCCCGGAGGTCTTTGCATGGATGCGTT
>DASXMX010000116.1:0-2606 GCA_036495445.1 Tepidisphaeraceae bacterium | reverse complement strand
GCTTGACTCTTGACAGCGCGTCAAGAGTCAAGCGTCGGCCCCGAGCGTTTCCCTTGCGCCCGCCGGGCAGCGGCGTCGCCTCGTCGGCGGGAACCATTTTGTCCAGAATCGACTGGAAAACCTGACTGAGCCGCTCGCGAGCCTTTTGCCGATCCGTCAGCCTTGCCATGGCATCCTCCACGGAAAATCGGAAACGCCGATCACCCCAACCCATTGTACAAGCCACCACAAGTCCCGGCCGCAGAATCTGTCACGCACCCATGAAATGGTTTTCGGCTCGGCTATTCAGCTCGCCGGATCAGAGAGAGGTCAGTGCGTGCCGTCATGAGACAAGTGAGCGTTCAAACAGATGGCACGGCAGTGCCGCTCCGGATGGGCCGTCAAATGCTCGTGACGAACCCGTCGCCGTGGAAGTCGATCAAATGGTCCTTGTGGAACGGCACGTTGTCGCCCGCGTTGACGGTCCCGTCGCCGTTGTAGTCGAACGCCGGGTTGTACGTGAATCGCGCGTTGATCAACTGGAAGTTGTCGGTGTTGTTCACCATCCGGTCCCCGTTGATGTCGCCGAACAGGCGGTAGAACGTGTCGGTCTCCCCCGTGCCCGGGGCCATGCTCGTCGTCCCGTCCTCCGCGGCGAACGCGGCGCCGGGGTTGATCGTGATGCTGTACTCCCCGTTGGCGATTGAGGCCAGCACGCCGAGCGGCTGGCCCGTGAGGCTCACGGCCCACTCCGTGCCGTTGCTGCCCGACACTGGCGAGGCAATGAGGGTGGACCGGACCGTTCCCATGCTGCCGGCCACGGCGACCGTGAACGCCGCGTTGGCATCCGGGATCACAACGGGCTTGTTGAACGTGTAGACGACGTCCTCGACCATCGACCGCTGCACGCCGGGGGCCGGCTGACCCGGGGCGGTGTACAGCCCGTTGGGGTCGTCGCCGTTGATCACCGGCGCACCGGCCAGTGTCGGGGGCAGGACTCGAATCATTTGGGCGTATGGGACCGACTCGCTGGCGGCAAGGTTCGCGTCGCCTGCGTAGGCCGCGATCAGGTTGTGCGTGCCGATCGAGAGCGTGCCGGCCGGGACTGTCAGCGTGGCCGACCCGCCGGAGAGTGTGGCGGTGGCCACGACGGCGTCGTTGATGCTGGTATCCAGCAGATCCACCGTTTCACCGTCCGGCACGCCGCCGCTTAAGGCGGCGGTAAACGTCAGCGATTGATCGGGATCCGAGGGGTTGGCGCCGCCCGCCCCGGCGAGGGCGACCGCGGTATTCGCGGCCAACTCGAACACCGTGCCGGCGTGCCCAAGTCCGCCGCCGGTAGTCGTTCCGAACAGATTACCCCGCGCGTCCAGCGTTACGCCGTCGACAGGAATCACCCCGCCAGGTGTGTTGAAGTAGTGAAGGGTGGTGATCGCGTTCGACCCTTTGGCGATCTCGAACACCGTGCCCAAGCCGCCCTTCGTCGTTCCAAACAGGTTCCCCGAGGCGTCCATGATCACTCCCGCGGCGGGCGTCGACCCGTTGGTACCATTGAACGACGCGAGCGTCGTGCTCGCCCCGGAGCCGTTGGCGATTTCAAAGACGCTGCCGTATTCGCCGAAGCTGCCGTTGCTCCCCGACCACGTGCCGTAGACGTTGCCGGCGGCGTCGACCGCCAGATCGGTTCCCAATTGGCCGTTATTATAGAGGGTCCTGAACGATGCCAGGGTCGTCTGCGCATTGGTACCCCTGGGGACTTCGAAGACGGAGTAGTAGTAGTAGATGTTGGTAAATTCGGTCATTCCGTAGAGGTTCCCGGATGCGTCCAGCGTCAGGCCGGATTCGGAACCGTTAACGAATGACGACAGGGCGGTAATGGCATTCGAGCCCTGGGCGATCTCGAACTCGCCGCCGTACTTGTCCGCGTCGCCACTCGATGCGATGCCGTAGAGATTGCCGGACCCGTCGATCGTTAGCTTTGTGGGGTTCGCCCCGTCGGTCGTGTTGAATGAAGCCACTGTGGTGATCGCGACCGACCCCGCGGCGATCTCGAAAACGGTGCCCGCGCCGTACGCCCCGTCCCCGTGCGTCAGGCCGTAGATGTTGCCCGCCGCGTCCTGCACCAGCCCGCCCGACAGATACAGATTGTTGGTGGGAGTTATCGTGGCGAGAGGGCTGATCGTGTTCGAGCCCGCGGCGATTTCGTACAGGTTTCCCGAAACGGCAAGCCCACCGCCGCCGGCCGTCATGCCAAACACGTCCCCTGTCGCGTCTGCGGCCACGGATCCCTCGGGAGTCATCGCGTTAACCGGGTCGAACGTGGCGATGGACGTCAACGTTTGAGTGCCGGCGGCGATCTCGAACACCTCGCCATTGCTGCTCGCGCTGGAAGGTAGAATCCTTCCATAGTCCATCCCATAGAGATTGCCCGAGCCGTCCAGCATGAGCGAACTGACGGAGCGGGATAGCCGCCTGTCGTTGTAATTGAATGAGGCGAGCGTCGTGGTCGCGCTCGAGCCGCGGGCGAGTTCGAAAGCCGTGCCCTCCAGGCTGCTCCCCCCGTAATCGGTCGTGCCGTACAAGTTCCCTGACGCATCGAGCACCAGCGCGCTGTTGGGGCCCGCGGG
>DASXMX010000115.1:0-7168 GCA_036495445.1 Tepidisphaeraceae bacterium | reverse complement strand
GTCGCTCCGCCGCGGCCGCCCGTTCGGCGCGCCCGACTGGCAGGCCCGCACCGCCGCGGCGCTGGACTTGCAGTTCACCTTCCGCCGCCGCGGGCGACCGAAGAAGCAAGCAGGGTGAGAATATGTCCTTATCCCCTTTTCAGGCTTTCGGGCGGGATTCTCACCCGCTGAACAACGACACCTTTGCACGGCGCACGGATAAGGACATTTGATGCCCCGTTAACGCGATGATTTCGTGCCTCGTTCGACACCTTCCATCGTCCAATAAATGTACTTATCCCCGTTTCCTCCCCGGCGGAAAATCGCGAAAAGTCGGGAGCCGATGTTCTCGCCACTTTCTGACGGTAAACAGTTTCACGTAGGGCAATACATCAAAATGCAGCGCGTTTTCGCCCCGATCTTGCTCAAACCGCCGCCCACCTTGGCCAGCCTGCCGCTATACATCGAAGAACATCAATAACTTGCACACAACATGCCGGTCCCGTTTTCGGTCTCCGGCAGGAGGGTTGAGACAGAGCAGTTGCGTCAGTTCTGTCCCGTTCTCGGGTTCCGAATTCGACTCGGACGAGGCTCAACCAGGTATTTGAAGGCGCCATTCAGGTCGACGCCTTCGACAAATCCCATTGCTTCAATTCGCTTTTCGCCACGCGCGAGATAATTCAGCAGGAACTCGCCAGCACGCTTATCGCCGCATCGTGCAGCCTCAGTGAATAGAACCTCCGCGTTCCCGCCAAGCTTGGTCGTGCTATGATACAATAAGCTGAGCGCGGCCGTGGTATCTCGGAAGTCGGACCGAACGCCTTCGAGGACGCAGGCTATCAGCCCACGTTCCACGTCTTGAAGTGACTTTCTTCGAACTGCACAATTCGCCATGTAAATGGCGTACCCTATCAATCGCCGCGCATCCACGCACTCAATAAGCTCACTGATTATCCTACGCTCGTCCGCCCCACAAGATTGATAATGGTCAATGAATTCGGTCAGCTGTTTCCCATCGCTCCCCTCTAGATCAAAGGGAATGGTTTTCGTATCTAGAAGTCGCAATCCAACATTTACAATTCGCGCGATATGCATAATCTTACCTAACTTGGCGGCATCAGATATGGCTGTCCGTTGATAGTTTCATACGTGTAACCAGCCTCCATGAGCTGGTCGATTTCCTGGCCATATACAGTCCCAAAATACGGGCTGGACCCCGGAGTCGTGAAAAAGGCCGCTATGCCCGGATCAGTAGCTAACTCCACCGGACTGCCGGAATCGATTGCGCTTTGGACCCAGGCCTCATTTACATCAAGGCTCCAGTTCGGGTCGTTCAGAACGTTATATCCCGATTTCCCGATGAACTCGGCCGTGTCAACCTGTCTGCCGATAACGTACACGGTCTCCGCGACATACGCACCGGCAATAGCCCCTGCATTGACTAACGCAGTTCCGGCGAGCTGTAGGCCAAGGCCGCCAAACATAAGCATGCCACTTACAGCCATGCCAGTCATCGCTACGTTCATGTAGTGTGCGCCGTCAGCCATTTCACCGAGATCCCCAAACGCTTGCCCCATGTAGTACTCGTCTGCCGCGAGCGCAAAAGTAACTGCGGAAGCAACCATACCTGCTTGCCCCAACGCATACATCCCAGCGCCGGCGTCCTGCGCCCACATGCCAACCCCGGTTGCAACGCTTCCGAGCGTCGACAGAAGAGCGTGGCCGCTCGGATCAGCACCTGTGACCGGATCGGCTTCGGCATACAGGTATTTGTGGAGGCTCAGCGGATCCCGGCTGTTGCCGGCGTAAGTGTCGCGCTGAAGGAACAGGAACCCGCTTCTCTGTCGGACGCCATTGCCGTGGAAGTAGGTGTACTCCTCAGCTAATTCTTGGATAAATCGGCTTGGCTTTGGGTGGACATATTCTGGGGTCTCCGGATCTGAAGAACGCCAAGCTCGACCAGAGCCTGGCGGGTTGCGGTACGGGCGACGGTCGCCCGGTCTGCCGCGGTGAACGGTGCGTTGAGTCCTTTTTGGGTTCGCTGGCGTTGGATCGATTGGGTGATGTCGAAGTTCTTTTGATCGATGGAACCGGAAAACGGGACGGTCACGATTTTGATGGAACCGGAAAACGGGACAGTCACGATTGTGATGGGCTCGGTTGCCGGGCGTGCCTGCCCTGCGTCACTTTGTATCACTTTGCGCATGCAACTCCTGTCCCCGACGTGCCGCATATGGGACATTCTCCGTAAGGCTTTGATATGAAATGACCTATGGTAATGTCGCAGGCGTGCAAAGCCTGGTGGGACATTCATACGTAAGGCACTGAGCATGCATGAGATAGCCACTTCGTAACGCAATTGATAGCAACCCGCCCGGACCGTCACAAAAGTTGAGACATTGCGGGACATTTTGGGACATTTGGGACATCGGCCGATCGGCACCGGTATCGGAATGCGATGGGACGGGTCACCCGCCGGAGTCGGGCGGGATGTCCGAGACCAGTTGGTCGATGTACCGGCGGAACGCCTCCTCCTGCCGGGCGAGGCTCGCGCCCAAGTAGTGTTCGAGCATCGGCTTGGCCGAGGACGGGTCCCACAGTGGGCCGTCGCTCAGCTCGCGGGAGGTGTCTGCAAAGAGCGCACCCCGGCCGGCGTCGGCCAGCATCCGCCGAAGGGCCGGGCGATAGCGGCCGCCCTCCGCATCATGGAGAAACCGGGCGTAAGCCCAGCTTTCGGCGTAGAACGCCTCGATCTTCGCGTTCGGCTTGCCCACCACCTGCCCCGCGTGCATTCGGACAAGCTGACTGAGAGGGTAGAGCTGATGTCCCGCGGCTGCCGAACGAAGTGAGCCCAGGCGTGCGCCATTGACCGCGAGATCCCATCGGGGCAACTCCCCCTGCCACTGCACCTGCTCGCACAGGCAGGCCAAGCCCTCTTCGAGAAACGGCGGCAGCCGCCCCTTCAGGTGGCGGGCGACGAATTGGTGCCATCCCTCGTGGGCCGCAACGGAGTAGGTGGCGATGTCGCCGATCCAGTAGGCGACGTACCAGTCCCCCACCGTGTAGCCGCCCCGGTTCACCCGCAGGTAGATTGCGGCGTCCTCGCCGGTATGCGCCTTGGTAAACGCCGCCCATTGCTGGCGGGTGTCGAACAGGTAGCACTCCATCGGCCGCTTCGTCAGCGGCACATCGGGCGCGAGCGTGCGATACTCGGCCAACGCCCCCTCCATCACGTCCGCCACGCGCTGCAACGACAGCGGGTCGGGAATCGTGCTGTAAATGGTGTAATGCGGCGAGTCGATCCGCGTCCCCGCCGAGCCCTGGATCGACAGCTTTTCCAACCGAACCAGCGCCGGCCGCGACGGCCCCCGGGCCAGCGGCGCCTCCGCATGCCCACACCCCGACAGCGCCAGCAGCAGGAGCAGCAGCAGACCCGACGGAAAGCAACGGCAACTCGACATCAGCCGGCAATCATAAGCGGAATTGCTTCCCGTGACACGGGGCTATCGTCTGTAGGGGCACACGGCGTGTGCCCTCCCGGCGTCGGGGGGCGTACGGCCGTACGCCCAGGGCACACGGCCGTGTGCCCCTACTTTGCCGCGGAGACGTCCAGCGCTTTGATCATCTTTTCCTGAAGCGACTTGGCCAGCGTGTTGGACTTGTAGGGGATGCCGTTCATCATGATCGAGAAGGCGTACCACTGGTTGTCCTTCGTGTGCAGGAACCCGCTCAGGCAGCTCACGCCTTCGATGAACCCGCTCTTGCCGATCACCCGGTGCCGCACGTCGGGAAACTGGCGGAACCGATCCTCCAGCGTCCCGTCCTGCCCGGAGACCGACAGGCTGTTCAGGAACGCGTCGTGGTTCGGGCTGAAGTAGTCGTACGTCAACACCCGGATCAGCGCGTGCGGGGTAATGCGGTCCATCCGCGACAGACCGCTGCCATCATCGAGGTGAGACTCGGATTCCGGCACGCCGGCCTTCTTGAGGAACGCCGACACCGCCGCCGTCCCGTTTTCCCACGTGCCGGCCTCGTGCGTCACCTCGTGCCCGAGGCGCTTGCAGAGGCTCTCGGCGTAGAGGTTCACGCTGTCCTTGTTCGCCCGCGCCAGCGCGACGGCCAGCGGCGTCTCGTGGATGCCGATCACCTTCCACTCGCCCGCCGGGCCTTTCTCCCGCGCCTGGGCCGCGGTGCGATCCCGCTTCACTTCGCCGGTCACCGGGATGCCGCTGGCACCGATCGTCTCGGCCAGCACGGTCGCGCCGTACATCGGCGGGTCGTGGATCGTCTGCTCCGCCGAGCTCGGCCGGGGCGACGGCGCCGCGCCCCGCAGGATGATCTCGTTGGTCCCCGGCTTGCGCCCCAGTTGCACCTCGTTCTGATCGCCCGTCACGCAACTATTGTCCACCATCAGGTAGTGCGTGTTCGGCACCAGGCTGAAATCCACCCGCTGCCCGCGGTTTGTCGGCTGAATGATGAACTGGATGCAGTTCGCGTCGAAGTTCAGCCCGCCCACTTCGGCCACGTAATTGCGATCGATCTGCTTGGCCGGCCAGTGCGGGTGCAGGAACTCCGTGTCGAAGATGCTGTCGTCGACGATCACGTTCCGGATCGACTTCACCCCCACCTTCTTAAGCTGGGCCGCCCAGTTCTCGTAGACCGTCGTCGGCTTCCACCCGACCCGCCGGAGATACTCGGCGTCGCCGAAGCTCGGGTCCCCATCGCCGATCAGGATGAGATCGTCCCCGTGCGACAGCAATGTCGTACGAAACTTGAAGCCCGGCCCGTACCGGTCCAGCGACGCCGACGTCGTCGTGAGCTTGAGGTTGCTCGCCGGCATCAACGGCGTGTGCGATTCGTGCTGATACACAAGCTTCGAGTCGGCGTCCGACTTGCCCATGCGGACGATCTCGATGCCGACCGACGCCTTTTGCAGCAGCTTGTCCTGGAGGATGCCCTGGATCTCCCCCGACAGATCCGCGGCCCGACTGGCGCGACCGCCCCAAAACGACGACAACGCGATCAGAACAAACCCGAGTCGAACCGCCTGTTTCATCCGTGAAACCTCAGCTTGGAAAGGGACCGCCGATACCTTAATGAATCTCCTCCCCATGGCAAGCCGGCCGGCCCCACTCCCGCCCATGACCCGGCCTTTGCCCAGGAACCTTTCGGTGGCCATCGGAACGACGGTCGCGTGGGTGAGCCGCGACGACGTCCCGCCTACCGCCGCCAGCGGCAGCGGGTCCGCGGCATTCGATTCCAAGGCGCTCGACACCGACGACCGGTTCTCGTTCTCGTTCTCGTTCTCGTTCTCGTTCTCGTTCACGTCCACGTTCACGTTCACGACGCCGGGTATGTACCGGTATTGTTGCAAGGCCCACCCGCATATTGTCGGTACCGGAGATCGGACCGCACTCGCGGCGGAAAGGCCTCGATGTACACGTCGATCGTCCCGGGCTTGGGTACCATTTTCACTCCGCAGTGTAGCGGTACATGAACCGGCCTTCCGGCGCGACGTCGCCGCTGTGGTAGAAGTCCATCACGTCGCCGGGATGCTGGAGGTTGTCGGCCCATTTGAAGTCGAGGTGGAACGCGCGCGTGTCGGGAAGGTTCAAAAGTTTGCGCGGGATGCCGAGTTGCAATTCGGAGCCGATGACGCGTAACTCGACCTTCGCGACCTTCTTCCAGTGCCAGCCGCCCTCGCAGGCTTCGAGCCAGGCGGTGCCGTCGGGGTCGATCGTGTGGTTGACGATGAAATCGTAGGCCGCCCACGTCGGATGGCCCGGCTGCCCCGTGCTCAACAGGAGCCACATCCAGTGCGGTGCGGTCCGCGGCGTCAAAGGCGCCGCGGTGCGGGCGTAGAAGTAGACGTTCACGGCGTCTCGGGCGACCTTCATCTCGATCAAGTCATTGCGACCACTTCGGTTGGTGTAGTGAAGGCCGGAGGCGCCCGGGAATTCGCGCGGCTGGGTGTCGTCGACCTCGTCGCGGAAGGACGGCCCGACGTCGCGCCATTGATCAAATGAGCCGGTAAGATCGATCGTCCGGGGGGCGGAGGCCTTCGGCAGTGGGACGGCGCCCTTGTAGCGCCGGACGTTGGCGACGAGCTGGTAATAGTAGTTGTCGCCGTGGCCGCCGTGCATCGGCTCGATGTCGCGGCTGAACTCCTCGTCGAACTGGTCGACGAAGACCGACGTGCCGTTCTTGCCGATGAACCGCCCCGCCGTCCACTCGTTCCAGCCCGTCACCATCACGAAGGGCGGCGCGAGTTGCAGCGCCCGCCGCCACTGCTCGGCGAAGTTGTAGCCGTGGTTCACCGCGCCGAGCGTGCGGTCCTCGCGGCCGTCGTGGAAGCTGCGGCCGCGGGCATCGCCGCGGCTCATGTTCGTCACCCGCCCGTCGGCGGCGCGGAGATTCTGCGCGACCGCCACGTTGACCTGCTCGGGCACCTTCGGATCCTCCGTGTACCCGTACACCTGCGGGTACGTGCTCTCCCAGTGCCACGCGTACGGCGTGTTCAACAGCGTGAACGGCCAATGCGCCGCGCGGAGCGTGAAGAACCGCTTCACCGGCTCGCTCGCCTGGGCCGTGTCGCAGATCAGCAGCGGCTTGCCCCGCCAGACGAACCACAGGTCGCGGAAGCGGCCGGGCTGATACAGGTCGTGGTAAAGCTGGTCGGCGGTCTTGCCGGCCTCCGTATTGACCATGAACGCAATCCCCGGCGTCCGCCCGCCCGCCTTGCGGACCTCGGTGAACTCCTCGCAAATCTTCGTATAAACCTCGGGATAGGTGACCGCGTTGGTCGTGTCGAAGATCAGCGTGTCGACGCCCGCCGCGGCCAGGAGCTGCGCGTGCCGGCGGATCACCCACGGGTCGGTGCTGAGGTAATACCCGTACAGCGGCTCGCCCCAATAATATTCTCCGCCGGGCGCGCCCCAGGCGGGCGACTTGGGGTGCTGGAGCGCGTCGGGGTCCCGGGCGAGGATCTTCGTGATGTCGTGCGGGCCGGGCTCGGAGGCTCCGGCTCGCGGGCTCGCGTCGTTGTGCGTCAGAAAATAGAAAATGCCGACGAACCGATCGGGATGGGGTGGCCCGACGTCTTCGGGCGTCGGCAGTGCCCGCCCAAGCCCATCCACCGCGGGCCAGCACGGGGGAGACGCAGAGGGCGCGGTGGTCTGGGCGTAAAGGG
>DASXMX010000114.1:0-9607 GCA_036495445.1 Tepidisphaeraceae bacterium | reverse complement strand
AATTGCGCAAATTCTGAGTGTCACGCTTTGCGAGAAAACCCCCATAAACCAGGCGTTTTTCGACGACCACACGCAGATCGCCGAGTCGCCGGACCAGAACCAATTGCTACTATTCGAGTTGTGACCGGACACTTGTGGTTGGAAACCCGTGTCACAGGGCAGACCGCTATGCGGCTTTGTCGATCTTGCGAAGGCTCGGCGTCGGTTGGCTGGTGAGATCCTTGGGCGGCGGGGCGACCATCAGCGTCGGCTCCCATAGCCGCAGGACTGGAACGTGGAAGCGGGCTTCCAACGTTGCGGCGCGGGCTTCCAACTGGGCGGGGTTCACGGTCGAGACGAGGATCCCGTCGAACATGCGGCCCTCGGCCGCGTGGTCCGCAATCACAGGCATCTTGCGGTAGCGCGCACCCACAAAGCAGGGTTCTTCCGCGAGGATCGCTTCGACTTCCAACCCCGCGGCCAGGCACGCCTGCCAGGTGGCAAAGAGGTTTTTGCTCCAATCCGCAATGCACACGCGTGAGATGCGATGGGCACGTGCCCAATTCGTCACGCGATCGCGCTGGCTCTTGAGAGAGAAGATCGATTCGACGGCGTCGGCCCCGAGGGTCTTTCGACCCACGGCCGCCTCCCGCCTGGCCCAGATCCGGGCCTCCTTGATGGCGCGGGCGGCGGCGCTCGCGTGGCCGTCTTGGCGCGCGAGCAGCGCGTAGCGGCGCATCCAGTCCCGCCGGTAGGCACGCCGCAGCGGCCGCGGGAGGTAACGCTCGCAAAGGATCAAGTTATTGCGCAGGTCCATCCGGCAGGTCACGGCCGACGTGTTCGATGGTGCCGTTGCCTCACGGGCGAACTGAAGGTCTTCGAACCGCTGGATGCGGTACCCGGCCCGCCAGAGGCGGAAGCTCAGTTCGTAATCGGCCGCCTGCCGGAAGAACTCGGCGGCGAAGCCGCCCACTTCCGTGACGGCCGACATTCGTGCAACGCTCGCGCCGCTCATGAGGACCGACGGGAGCGCCGGCGCGTCCGCCGACCCGTCCGGCAGGACCACCCGCCCGACGACGGCGGCCGTCTTCGGATGCCGTCCCAGGTACGTCAGCGCCTGCGCAAGCGCCCGGCCGATGGGCCGGACATCGTCCTCCAGAAAGGCGACGTATTTGCCCCGCGCCGCGGCCAGCGCCAGGTTGCGGGCCGGGACGCCTTCGTTTTCCGCCAGGCTGATTACCCGCACGTCCCGGCGGCCCGCCAACAGGTCGGCGGTGCCGTCGGTCGACCCGTTGTCCACGACCAGGATCTCCCGTTCGTGCGCGGGCACGCCGGACTCGTGGTCGAGGTGGTCAAGCGTCCGCGACAGCGCGTCGCAATGGTTCCGAGTCGTCAGGATACAACTGAGCTTCATGAGATCCTGAGGATCTATCGGACAGGCGGCGCGAAAACACCAAGGGAAAAACGGGGTTCAGGGTTCGGGGTTCAGAATGGAGGAGATTGCTGATTTCGGATTGCGGATTGCTGATTCGAGGACCGCGTTTCAATCCGCAATCCGAAATCAGCACTGCTTTTCAAATTCCCGCTACGCCGGCACGCGCGGTTCGATTGCGGAATGGTCATTTGTCCGCCTCGGTCCACTGTTCGATCTCGTCGGGGGTCAGGTTGCCCCAAGGGGCCAGGCGGCCGTCGAGCATGCCGTGTTCGTTGATATCAAACAGGTACTGGTCCCAGGAGACGACCGTCCCCCGGCAGACAAGGCCGCCGTCGGCGGATTGGGGAGGGTGCGCCCGGGCTTCGCGCATTCGGCGGAAGAGCTCTTGCATAACGCGGTCCGGGAGGTTCTTCGCGTCGCATGGGTAGATGTACTGGTAGAACGCGAGGTGCCCCAGCAGGATCCCCTCGTGCCCGCGCGCCCGGCGGAGCAGGCGCTCCCAGTCGAACTGCTTGCCGCGGGCCTGGATCACGTGGGCGATGTCGGCGCCGTCGAAGCGGTTTCGTTCCATCACCATCGCCTTGGACCAGATCAATTCCTCCGGCGGAATGAGCGGCGCGGTGCGGCCGACGACGGGGCCTAGCTCCGTGTGATTCACCCATTCATCGTCCACTTCCCAAATCCCGCTGGCGGCACGGAAGATCAGGTCGACGAACGCATCGGCCGCCGCGTCGTCGGCGAACACTTTGGCCAGCCAATGCGGGTGCGTCGCTTCGGTGCGGAACCCGGCGGCCTCGAACGCCCGCCGGGCGCGGGCCAGGTCCTTGCGCCGGAGGAACACATCCAGGTCCTTCGTGTGCCGCACGATTCTGGTATACGCGGCCAGCGCGTACGCGCCCGCCACGCAATAGGGGATCTGGGCCGCGTCAAGGATTTCGAGTGTGCGGAGGTAGAATTGGCAGGTGGCCGGATCCAGTTGGTCCGAAGGGGTGTCGATGGTGGTGCGGTCCATGCGGTGTTCCTCGGGCCAGTGTGGCCGGGCACACTTTGTTGCAAAGCCGGTGCCCCGCGGCGGGCACGGCGGTTGCAAGCCGGACGGGACTCTCGTCCAGCCCGTTTAGCCGCCCCGCTTGCGGGGCGCGTCCGATCACGCCCCGCTTGCGGGGCGCGTCCGATCACGCCCCGCAAGCGGGGCGGCTAAACGAGGTCGGTGGCGCCGTCACCCGGCAGCGGCGAGCACAGGTTTGCCAAGCTCCGGCGGACGGTGGGCAACGGAGGCGATCTCATGACGATGACGGCGCAACGCATGACGGTTCAAGCGGACGGGGTCGTACGCGTGGCAGCGATCGGCGACGTCCATTGCTCGCACGCCTGCCCCGGCGCGCTGCAGCCGGTCTTCGCGCAGGTCGCCAAGTCGGCCGACGTGCTGGTCCTCTGCGGCGACCTGACGAACCACGGCCTGCCGGAAGAGGCCCAGGCACTCGTGCGGGAACTGACCGCGATCGGCCAAATGCCGGTCGTCGCCGTCCTGGGCAACCACGACTTCGAGTCGGGCCGCGTCGACGAGGTTCAGCGGATCCTTACCGGCGGGGGCATCCACCTGCTGGACGGCGACGCCGTCGAACTCCACGGCGTCGCCTTCGCGGGTGTCAAAGGATTCGCCGGCGGGTTCGAGCGCGGCACGCTCTCGGCCTTCGGCGAGCCGGCGATCAAGCGGTTCGTGCAGGAGGCGGTCGAGGAGGCCAAGAAGCTCGAATCCGCCCTCGCCCGGACCAAGGCCGCCAAAAAGATTGCCGTCCTCCATTACGCTCCGATCCGCGCGACGGTGGAAGGGGAGCCATGCGAGATCCTTCCGTTCCTGGGGTCGGGGCGTTTGGAGGAACCGATCGATCGGTACCAAGTAACCGCCGCCGTGCATGGCCATGCTCATCGTGGCGCGCCCGAGGGCCGCACCCGTGCCGGCGTGCCGGTCTACAACGTCGCCATCCCGGTCATGCGCAACGCCTTCCCCAACCGCCCCCCGTTTCGCGTCCTCGACGTCCACGCCGCCCCGGTCGAGGATGGCCAACTCCGCGCGCCGGCCGAGGCGCCGGTCGAGACGGATGTCGGATGAATGCCGCGCATGTTCCAATGGCCCGGTTTCCCCCCAAGACGGGGCAAAGCGGCGCCTGAAAATGTCCCGATTTGGATGCACCGATCGCCGCGCCGCCCCGGCTCCCCGCAGCGCTGCGGCCTTGCCGGTGGTAGAAGAAACATAGCGCACCCGAGCCGGGGCGGCGCGGGGACGGTAGCGCCTGCGGGACGGCCCCTTCCGTGCTCTGCCCCGGCGTGGGGGAGAGTTCGCTGCAACATGCATCTATGAGATACCTGATTGCATTCACCATTGTTGCCTTCACGCTTCCGCTGCACGCGGCCAACTTCGCCTGGACATCGGCGGATCCCGCCTCGCAAGGCGCGTCCAAAGAAAAACTCAACGCCCTGCGCGACGATCTTGCCCGCCGCGGAACAACGGGGTTTCTCGTCATTCGGCACGACAGGATCGTGTGCGAGTGGTATTCGCCCGACTTCGGCCCGGAGAAGATGCACGGGACCGCGTCGCTGGCCAAGGCGGTGGTCGGCGGGATGTCGCTGGCGGTGGCGATGCAGGACGGGCGGATCAAGCCGGGCGACCTCGCGGCGAATTACATCCCGCAGTGGCGGGGCGATCCGCGGAAGTCGAAGATCACGATCGCCCAGCTCGCGACGCACACGTCGGGCATGGAGGATGCCGAGGACGGAAACACGCCGCACGACAAACTCACCGGGTGGAAGGGCGAATTCTGGAAACGCGCGCCGCGGGACCCGTTTACGGTTTCGCGGGATGACGTGCCGGTGCTGTTCGAGCCGGGCGATCGCGTCAGCTATTCGAATCCGGGGATGGCGATGCTCGCTTATGCGGTGACGGCTGCCGTCCAGCAGCCGGGCGGGCCGAAGGACATTCGCGCGCTGCTCCGCGAGCGGGTGTATGGGCCGATCGGCATCGGCCCCAAGGAGTGGTCGGTCGGCTACGGCGCGACGTATCACTCGCGCGGGCTTGATCTGGTCGCCGATTGGGGCGGGGCGGCCTTCACGGCGCGGGCCGCGGCGCGGATCGGGCGTCTCATGCTGCGCGAAGGCGACTGGGACGGCCGGCGGGTCCTCGAGCGCGAGATCATCCGCACCTGCGTCAACCCGCCCGGCACACCGGCGGGCAAGCAGTGGGAAGGCGACGAAAGCCCCAGCCCCGGCTTCGGCTGGTGGAGCAACCGCGACGGCGCCTGGCCCTCGGTCCCGCGCGACGCGTACCTCGGCGCCGGCGCGGGCGACCAACTGCTGATTGTCATCCCCTCGCTCGATCTCGTCTGCGTCCGCAATGGCAGCAAGATCACCGACGAAAAGGGCGCTTCAGATCACTGGAAGACGATCGATCAGCACCTGCTTGCGCCGCTCGTTGCCGCGATGGACCAGTTGCATCTTAAGCCGAGCAGCGTCATTCACGCCGTTCACTTCGACCCCGAATCGACGATCGTTCGCAAGGCGTACGACAGCGACAACTGGCCGATCACCTGGGCCGACGACGACAACCTCTACACCGCGTATGGCGACGGCCGCGGGTTCGAGCCGTTCGTCAAGCCCAAGCTCTCGCTCGGCCTCGCCCGGGTGGAAGGCGGGCCGCGGGATTTCCGCGGCGTGAATCTTCGGTCCGATTCCGCCGAGCGGAAGGGCGGCGGCGCGAAGGGCCCCAAGGCCAGCGGCATGCTGATGGTCGACGGCACGCTCTACATGTGGGCCCGCAACACGCACAACGCGACGCTCGCCTGGTCAACCGATCACGGCGTCAACTGGACCTGGGGTTTCACGCTCGACACGAGCTTCGGCTGCCCGACGTTCCTCAACTTCGGCCGCAACTACGCCGGCGCGCCCGCCGATTATATCTACGTCTATTCCCAGGACGGCCCCGGCGCCTACGAGCCGTACGACGGCGTCGTCGTCGCCCGCGTCCGGCGGGACCGCCTCCGCGACCGGTCCGCCTACGAATTCTTCGCCGGCCCCGATGCCTCCGGCTCTCCCGCCTGGTCCCCTGACATCGCCGCCCGCGCCCCCATCATCCACAACCCCGGCCACTGCGATCGCCTCGACGCGATTTTCGACGCGGGCATTCGACGCTACCTGATGACGATGAGCTTCGGCCAGGGCAAAGGCTGGGCCCTGCTCGACGCGCCGCACCCGTGGGGCACATGGACCGTTGCCTTCCAAACCGCCGACTGGGGCCTCGGCCAAACGCACGGCTACCGCCTGCCGACCAAGTGGATCTCCCCCGACGGCAAGGAACTCTGGCTCGTCTTCTCCGGCCGCAACGAAAACGACGCGTTCTGCGTCCGCCGGATAACGCTGGAACTGTATTCCGACCCGCCCCATGCGGCACGCTGATCGCCGTCCCATATCCGCGCGCCACCGGTGAGCGCATGCCGTTGTCACGATGCGCCCGGCCGTTCTAGGCTCTGGGCCAGTGAGGGCCGGTCGTTTACAATCAGCTTGTACAATCAGCTTGGATGCCGGGTTGCCTTATCCAGGGTGGATTGGAGACTTCAAGCCATGGTTCCTCGTTGGGGCGATGCCGCCTTACTACGGGCAGTTCTCTCAGCATCCGGGGCGGCTCGGGCGCCTGAACGCCGGGACACCGTGCCGTTACTGCAACGGCTGCTGCTTGCCGCACCGAAGGTGATACGCCCGCAACGAAAATCGACGCTCTTCGAGGCGATCCATGTTCTGGACCTGGAGAATCCGCATTCGGATTTCCTTGCCTGGCTTTTGGATCCGCTGGGGCCGCTCACTGGGAACTGGCTGCTGAAGCTGATTCTGGCACGGCTGTTACCTGGACGGGTGTTGGATGACGAACCGACCGTTGAACGCGAGGTGCCGGCGGGAGACGGGCGGCTTGACCTCTTGATTAGTTGGAGCAGTTTCAAACTCGTCATCGAGAACAAAGTCTGGAGTACCGAGGGCGAACAGCAGGTGGCCCGCTATCTGCTGGGGGTTGGAATCAGTACACCGGAAACGGGCCGAATCGTCTACCTATCTCCGTCCGGCAGGATGCCGGAGAGCGTACAGGTCGGTGATGCGCGGGTCGTAGCTTTGAGTTATCGCGATCTGGCGGCGATGCTCGACAGCGGCCTGCAGGACCGGCGGGAGCCCGACCCGCGCGGGCATGTATTCGCGCAGGAGTTTCGCAATTGCATCCTGCGACTGTTGAAAGTGCGGTACGACATGACCAAACCGACAGTTTCGGAATCAACGAGAATCTATCTTGGAGAGGCCAAGCGGATCGCGGAGATCAAGGCACAGGCGATTGACGAAGTCGCAGATTACCTTCAATGGATGTACTCGGAAGCAAAGCAGCGGATTGAATGCGCCATTGGATCTGAGGTCTTGGTGCATCGGGGCAAGTACGTGGTCATCTTCGGCCTGCCTGATTGGACGAACGGCGACGTCGTGTTCGGGTTCTACTTCGGGATGGATTTGGATCCGACCAAGCGACTGATGTCTGAGCCGGGCCAAGGGCCATGGGTCGGTGTTGGAGCATGGCGGACCGACGATGCCGACTCTCCAAAAGATTGCCGGCCCGTGGTTGACCTCCTAGTGCCGGCGTTAAGGAGGGCTTGGCCGAATGAGAATGACATGCGTGAGCCTGACTACTCGATGGCCTTGTGGCGGGAAATGTCCGTGCCCGCGAATGGCGACATCGACGCGTGGGCGGACGATGTGCTGAAGTTCCTTGAAAAGATGGCCTCAACCCTTTCCCCGACGTTGACGCAACTTGCGAAGTCTCAGCGTCGGCAACCCGGTCCGTGACGACAACCCCGACGTGCAGCCGTTGCGGTCTCGCGCTTTCCCCCGCGGCAGAGTTGATGGAGCGTTCGGCGTCAATCAGAAAACGAAAAAGCCGCGGCCCAGTCGGCCGCGGCTTGTTGATGCCCAGGACAGGATTTGAACCTGCACGCCTTGCGGCGCTACCACCTCAAAGTAGTGCGTCTGCCAATTCCGCCACCTGGGCGTGGTTGAATTATCGGGACGGATTATACGCGGGACGGGCCGCGTGTCGAGAGGGGAAGGGTGAAGGTCCGATAGCCAGGGTATGACGCGTGTCCTGGCAAGCCGTGGCACGGGCGTCTCGCCCGTGCGGACGGCGCTCGAACGTCGAGAATCGCCCGCACGGCCGAGACGGCCGAGACGACCGTGCCACAAGGCAAGGCAAAACAAGCCTCACACGCGACCGCGATGGAACTGGCGCCTCCGACGGAAGGCATGTGGCACAGCCGCTCTCGGCTGTCTTCGACCGATAGGTCGAAGTCCGATATCCGTCGGTCGGCGGGCCACAGCCGCTGGCGGCTATGCCACATTGCCGTTTGCCCGCGGCGCGAATGAATTGGATTTCTCCTCTGTCCGCCCGGACGCCAGGCCGGGGGACGGGTGTGGAGGAGGAGTCATGAAACGGTTGTGGGCTGCGGCGGCGTGCGCGGTAGTCGAAGCGTTGGAGCGGCGGACGATGACGTCCGCCTCGCCGTTGGCGATCAGCGAGGTGCCGGTTGGGAATGGCACGGAGTTGCGGATCGTTGGGCGGGCACGGGCCAACAAGATCACGCTGAGCGAGCAGGACGGCGAACTGCTCGTGACCGACAACCGCTCGTCACAAACCATCGCCGGGCAATTCGCAGATATCAAGATCTTCGGCGGGGCGGGGCCGGACTCGATCCGGGTCGATACCTCGGTGTCCACCGACTGCTTCCTGTATGGCGGCGCCGGCCGCAACCTGTTGCAAGGGGGCGGCGGCAATGACACGCTGGTCTGCGTCGGCAGCGTCGCCGACACGCTGATCGGCGGGGCGGGCGACGATTCGTTCTGGTTGGACAGCCGTCCGTCCGAGCGGGTGATCGACGCGACGCCGGACGAGATCGCCGGCGGGGCGATTCACCGGGTGAGCGGGTATTACGCCGGATCGTCCGCGATCGTCCCGGTCGTCTCCGCGAAGGCCCGCGCCCAAGCGGTCGAGCCCGGCACGACGAACGGCGCGACGTACGAAAACTTCTCGGATCATCCGCTTTTTAGCCCGACCGGGCCGGCGGAGGACGACATCGTGCAGGGGCAGGTCGGCGACTGCTACTTCCTCTCGGTCCTCTCGTCGGTCGCCAAGCTCGACCCGAACCGGATCCGCCAGAGCATCTTGGACATGGGCGACGGGGCGTACCTCGTGCAGTTCTCGCGAGCCAACAGCAATGTGTTCGTCCGCGTCGACGGCCAGCTTCCGGTCCTCTCGAACGGTCAGCTCGACTACGCCGGACTGGGGGCCGGCGGGTCGATCTGGGCGGCGATCATGGAGAAGGCGTACGTCGTCTTCCACGGCCCGGGCGCCAGCTACCGCTCGATCGACGGCGGGTGGATGGACGAGGCCTACGCCGCCCTCGGCGCCCTGCCCAAAAGCGACTTCGGCGGGGCGGGCGCCGCGACGACGATGTCGCTGATCGCCAGCGAGCTCTCGATGGGCGAGTCGGTCACGTACGGCACCAACCTCGTGACTGACGGCGCGCCGCTCATCGCCAGCCACGCGTACACCGTGGACGGCGTCGTCACCGACGCCACCGGCACGCCTGCCGGCCTGCGGCTCCGCAACCCGTGGGGCATCGACGGCGCGGGCAACGACGGGAGCAACGATGGATACGTGACGATCACCGGCCAACAAGCCTACGACTGCCTGGCCGGTGATGTGGCGGCT
Source organism: Tepidisphaeraceae bacterium (assembly GCA_036495445.1). Lineage (GTDB taxonomy): Bacteria > Planctomycetota > Phycisphaerae > Tepidisphaerales > Tepidisphaeraceae > DASXMX01. The sequence continues at coordinate 404 of DASXMX010000114.1, read as the reverse complement.
TTTGTGTAATCACGGTACCGTGCGGCGCGCCCATTGCTTGGTGCGATGGCAGAGCGGAAGGAGTAATCCATACATGGAGAGACAAACGATGCGGTCGCGGATCTTCTCGGGAATTCTTTGCGTGCTGCCGCTGTTCGCGGCCGGCGCGGTGACAATCGGATGCGCCCATCACCATCATGACGACGACCATGTCGTCGTGGTGGACGAACACGGATACCGTCACGAAGGCTACTACGACGCCGACCACCACTGGCACGGCGGGTGGTACGACGAGCACCACGGCGACCACGACGACCCCCACGATTGGCATCACTGACCCGCGGTAGCCGCGGATGCGTCACCATGTTTAGCGTGCCCGCTTGCGGGCGGTTGTTCCACAAGCGGGCCTGCTAAACGATGGGCGG
>DASXMX010000113.1:0-1535 GCA_036495445.1 Tepidisphaeraceae bacterium | reverse complement strand
GTGCCCACGTTGACGTGCGGCTTCGTTCTGGTGAAGGTTTCCTTGGCCATTGCTCTGCCTTTGTTTCGGTTCTACCCGCCCCCGGCGCCGGGCCGGAGGTCACGCTCGACACACACCGCAAACTCAAACCTTGGGCCGCGAACCCAAAAGCTGCCGCTGGGATTTGAACCCAGGACCTCGTCCTTACCAAGGACGCGCTCTACCAACTGAGCCACGGCAGCATGGAGTCGAATAGTTTGTTGGCTGATCTGATCACGGCCCACGGCGCCCCGCCGAGGCATCCGCCACCCCGCCGAGAGCGGGTGATGGGAATCGAACCCACGTAGCCTGCTTGGAAGGCAGGTACTCTACCATTGAGTTACACCCGCATGAGTTCGCAACCGGAATGGGTGGAGCAGGATTCGAACCTGCGAAGGCAGTGCCACCAGATTTACAGTCTGGCCCCTTTGGCCGCTTGGGTATCCACCCGATCCTTGGCCAGCGTCCACGGGACCCGTGCGTCGCGCCGATTCCCGACCGCACGGCCCCTCCGGGATCGGGCCCCGCCCCGTCCGGCAGAGCTGGCGGTGAGAGTCGAACTCACAACCGTCGGTTTACAAAACCGGTGCTCTGCCGATTGAGCTACGCCAGCGACCGCGAGGCCGTGAAATTCCCAACTATAACGTCGCGCTCGTTTCACGCAAGGGGACTTTCCGTCCCGGGGGGCGAAAATCCGGGCTCGGGATACGGGACCGACACGCCCGGCGCGGCGAAGGTTCGATCCGCCGCGGCAGCCGCCAGCGAAGGCGACCGCGTCCCTCCACGGGCAGAATCGAGCCTGCCGGCGGAACGCGGTCGAGTGGGGCGAATGGCCCGGGACGCTCAGCAGGTCTCATCCTATCGTCCCGAGGCGCGTCCCGCAAGGGGCGCGGGGCCGAAAATCGCGGTCGTGACGGAGGCGCCGGGACGATCCTCCGGCTCAGAGCATCGGCAGGTCGAGCTTCTCCTCGATCGCGTACTTGCGGAGCTTGTCCTGCGCCCGCGACTCGATCTGGCGGACGCGTTCCTTGGTGATCCCCAGCTCCTTGCCGAGCTGTTCGAGGGTCTGCTCGCTGGCGCCGTTGATCCCGTACCGGCTGATGATGATCCGCCGCTCGCGGTCGTCGAGCCGGCCGAGCATCCCCTTCACGGCGTCCTGCATCCGCCTCTGGGCGCTCTCGTACTCGTGCTCGTCGGTCCGGTTGTCCGCGGCGGCCTCGAACATCTCCTCGTGGCCGGTGACGAACCGATCGCGTCGGTAGTTCTCTTCGGGAATGGTCCGGGCGAAGTTCTTCATGATCGCCCACGAGGCGTAGGTGCTGAACTTGTTGCCCCGCGAGTAGTCGAACTTCTCGACGGCCCGGATCAGGCTCATGTTGCCGTCGGAGACCAGCTCGAAGAAGTTGTCGGACCGGCCGACGTGCTTCTTGGCGATCGAGACGACCAGGCGGAGGTTGGCCGCGAGGATCTGGTTCTTGACCGCCAGTGCCTCCGCCTGCAACCGCTCGATCTCATCG
>DASXMX010000112.1:0-4820 GCA_036495445.1 Tepidisphaeraceae bacterium | reverse complement strand
CGCCACGGACATGAGTACATGTCCGTGCCACCCGGAATAGCCCCCGCAGTTCGTCACGAGGACGGGCATGAGTACACGCCCATGCCACCCATGAATTCGTGCAATGATCGGTCACGGGCTCCGTCTTGACGGTGTGCGATTCCTGAGTCACCGAATCCGATTCCCGGCCCGTCGCGGGCTGACCCTCGTCGAGACGCTGATCGTGATCGCGATCTTCGCGATCATGATCGGGATGGTGCTCAGCGCGTTCTGGTACGCGATCAAGACGGTGCGGTCGTTCCAGCAGTGATTCAGGCCTGTCCGTTGGCGGATTCGGCCTGCAGTTTGAAGGAGGTAATTTCCGGGCGGCACCAGTCGAGCACGCGCTGGCCGTAGGATAGGCCGCGGTTGACGTACAGGTGACGGCCGTTCACGGCGTAATACCCGTGCGTGAAGTGGCGGTAGCGGTGCGGGTAGAACTTGCGGCCGAACTTGCTCGTGGCGATCTGCCGGCCATGCGTGTGGCCGCTGAGCATCCACTGCCAAGGGTACTGCATCAGCTCCGTGCAGTTGGCCGGGTTGTGGTTGAGGCAGATGATCGGATCGTTCCAGTCCACGCCCCGGAACCCGGCGTCCGCATCGAGATGGCCCGACCATTCGTCGTCCAGGCCAACGATCACCAGCGGCTTCCTGGCCCCGTTGAACCTCACCTCGCACGCCTGGTTGCGAAGGACGATCATGCCGCGGTCCTTGAGGCACTTCTCGAGGTAATCGGCCCGCCGTTCGCCTTCGTTGGAGAGGTTCTTGCCGTAGACGCTGTAATCGTGGTTGCCCAGCGTGCAGATCACGCCGTGTTTCGCGCGGACGTGGGAGAGGATGGTGGCGACGCGGTGGGCGAAGCGGTACCCGCCGGTGATCAGGTCGCCGGTGACGACGACCATGTCCGGCTCAAGTTCGTTTACCCAGGAGATGTATTGGATCAGATATCGCTGCCAAACGACAGGGCTGTAGTGCAGGTCGGAGATCTGGACGAGGCGGAATCCGTTGAAGACCGGATCGAGGTTCCGCAGCGGCATCGGCCGGCGGTGGATCTCGACCCACCGGCGGTTCATCGGCAGCGTGTGAATGCCGGTCAGGCCGACGCGGGAGACGGTCGTCCAGATTGCCTTCCGCCAGCGGTGCTGCCGCCGCCAGACGGGGTTGCGGAGATACTCGATGACGTCGTCGACCATTGCGCTAATGCCGAGTGCCGAATGCCCAATGCCGAATGGAAGACGGGATCCCCATTCGGCATTTGGCACTGGGCATTCGGCATTCTCCTCATTCGAGCATGCTCAATGCCCCTTCCAGCTCGGACCGGGCATGGGCGTCGCCCTTTTGGCCAGCAACATCGATGCCTTGCAGATACGCGCTCTTCGCGGACACCACGTCTCCCTGGGCTTCGAAGACCTGCCCGCGCTGGAAATAGGCGTAGCAATACCCCGCATCCGCCTGGATCGTGCGGTCGAGATACTCCAAAGCCTGACGCAGGTCGTTGGCCTTCTTGTATTCGAGCGCGATCCCGTACAGCAAAAACGGGTCGTTCGGCGTGCGCGCCAGCATCCGCTGCAACTGCTCCATCCGCTGGCTGTGGGGCTGGTCCATTTACTCATTCTCCGTGAACTACGAACCAACGCATTGTACGAACCCGTACGCGGAAGCGGCAACGATTGGAATCGATTGGCGTGGGCGCTTGCATTTGGGAGGGCGAGGCTCCTGCCGAGCCGTGGATGTCGAGCGGGCCGCGGCTCGGCGGGAGCCTCGCCCTCCCGAACGGACTGACGTTCCCTATTCAGAGCCGGCGCCCTCATCGCTTTTCCAGACGCTCGGCCAGGTCGGCCAGGCGGTACTCGATCCGGAGCGATTGCTCGCGCGACGCCAGCTCCGCGGAGGCGATCCGGTTCTCGATGCTCCAGATCGCACACGCGAAATAGAACACGAACACGTAGAACGCCCCAAACAGCGACTTGGGATCGGACGGCGACCGCAAGCCGATCAGCAACGCGACCACGGTCAACACTCCCGCGGCGAGCGTCAGGATCCCGGAGATCGACGCGACCGACTTTTGCGAATGCTTCAGCTTCCGCAAATCCCGAAGGATCAGGCCCGAAGCCGCGACGAAGGCCACCGCCAAGGCCACGTGCCCGGCGAGCATCAGCCCGCGAACGTGGTAGACAAGATCCGCACGAACGATCAGGATCGCGCATCCCATCAGCAGGACCAGCAACACGGTGCCGATCAACGCCGACCGCGGCTTCAGCGCGGGCCGGAGCATCGCGTCCAGGTCCTGCCGGTATGAGTCCCGCATTGCGGGCGAAATTGCCTGAAGGTCTAACAGTCGTTCCCGAAGATCAGCGGCGGGGTTTGGCATGGGTGTCTCCCTGGCAAAGGATTTCGCGCATCGCCTGCTTGGCATAATGGAGCCGCGACTTGACCGTGCCCGTCGGCACGCCCAACAGCACGGCCATCTCCTCAAGCGAAAGCTCCCGGAGGAAGAAAAGCGTCAGCGCCTCGCGCTGCAGCAACGGCAGTTGCCCCAGCGCGTGATGGATTTGCTCGGCGTCGTGGAAATCGGCGATCGGGTCGGGCCGCCGGTCGTCGCAGATTTGCTCGGCCTCGGCGTTCAGCTCGAAGAACTCCGGGCGTCGCAGGCGGGCGATCGCCGCATTGCGGGCGGTGCGGTAAAGAAAGGCGGGAAACGCGCGCGGGTCGCGCAGGGAACGGAGCGATTTCAAGACTTTCAGCCACGTCTCCTGCAACAACTCCCACGCATCAGCTTCCGAATTGACCAGCCGGCGCAAGTAATAGAAGAGCGACCGCTCCCAGAGCTTCACCAGCCCGTCGAACGCGTCCCGGTCGCCCCGCTTCCAGCGGACGACGAGCAATTCCGACTCGATGAGCTGCTTATCCTGCGGCAACCGGGCTCCTGTGGATGACCGATTGCAGGATGCGCGGCAGCGGGAAAAGGTTCATGGGCAGGAATGATTTCGGGCGGCCGCGGGCGCGTCAGGCCGCGACTTCAAGGCTCAACCACGGCTCATAGGGTTGCCTGAGGCGGGCGACCCCGCGTGAGAGGAGCAGAGAACAGACCAGAAGCACGACCGTAATCGTAACGCTGGCAGCCAGGTCGCCGGCGGTCGGCAGGCGATCGGCCGCGGCCGCGGCGACGAAGAATTGGAAGGCGATTTGCATCCCCAGCACGAGCGCCGCGAGCCCGATCACACGCGGCCGCCAAAGCAGCCGGCCCGGTTCGGCCGCCGCGAAGACCAGCCGGTACGAAGCCAGGATCATGACGTTAAGGCCAACGAGCACGCCGACAAAGAATGCCATGACGTGAGCAGGCTTGCCGGTGTGCGTCAGTACATCGCGAACGATTTGGGGCGTGTAGCACGGAAGCCCCGCAAGAGGTCCCGCCAGAAGCACCAGGAGCGATGCGTGCCACGGCGTCAGCCGCGAATTCGTGCCATATAGAAACCGGCCCGCTCGGACCTCGGCCCGCTCCGCCGGCCGCGTGATCGGCAGTTTCGCCATGAGAAGGCGTTCGAGAAGCGGCGCCGTCTTTTGAAGCTGTTTCGTTAACTCTCCCGGATCTCCCAGGCGGCGACGGGCCTCTTCAATCGCCGCGGGTTCGTCGCCCGGGTGATGCCGGCGCTCGTCCTCGAGCGTCTCCTGCAGATGCGCCAAGAGTTCCCGCCGCATCTGAAGCTTTCGCGACTCGAACGCCCGGACGGGGCGGACGATCCGCTCCACATGAATCATGAGCTCGTCCATGCTGACGCTCCTAACGCGTGAAGCCCATTGGAACTCGCATCGTTCTATTGGGCGGCTCGCTTGCGCGTGATGAACGCGTAAGCCAGGATCGACAGCCCAGCCAAGGTGACAAAGAACGCGAACGCGACCAGCGAGATGAGCGAAGCCTTGAGCACCCGCTCGGCATCGAGCGCCTCGCCGGCGCGCGAGCTGGCCGAGATCAGGCCCGCCAACTTCGCAGTTGCCGGCATGACGACCGCAAGGCCGAAGGCAAACGCAGCGCCGACCAGGCACAACACCCATCCCGCGAACCGTGGACCGATGGACATGGCGTCCTCCATTGGATCGAACATTTGGGCCAGCCACCGCTCCAACGGCGGAACGCTGGCTTGAATTAGACGTTGCAACTCGTCGGGTCTTCCAAAACGCCGCACCACAGCATCAAATGCGGCCGATTCGTCCTGGCCTTGCGCCAGTTCTTCCTCGTACGCCTGCCGCAGATGCGCGAGCAATTCCTCGCGCATGGCCCGGCGACGGCGCCGGCCAGCCTTCACGGGACGTAGAAGGCCGTCGATCATTGACTCGAATTGATCGCCGGGAACACGACTCATACGGCGGTCCCCAGGATCCGCCCCATGGTCGCGACGAACTGCTGAAACTCGCCGCACGCTGCCGTGAATCGCCGCCGGCCCTTGGAGGTAAGGCGGTAGACGCGCCGCCGCGGGCCGCGGCGGGCGGTCGCGCCGTCCTCCCATTCCCCTTTGATCATCCCCGCCGCCTCCAGGCGGTAGAGTGCCGGGTAGAGCGAGCCCTCCTTGAGCTTGAGCACCTGCGACCCCGCCTCCTCCAGCCGCCGGAGGATCTCGAACCCGTGCGCCTCGCCCCGCCGCAACGCCGAAAGCACCAGCGTTTCCAAGTGACCGCGAAGGGCATCGCCACGGATGTCTGGCATGCCTTTATATTTAGCTTGTCTATGTATTAAGTCAAGAGAATTCCGGCCGGGGCCGGCGGGCGTGCCGGGCGACCGCGGGGGAGCGCATTTCGGGAGGGCG
>DASXMX010000111.1:0-15508 GCA_036495445.1 Tepidisphaeraceae bacterium | reverse complement strand
CGGGCATGCCGGGAACTGTACCAAGTAGGGGCGAATCTTGTATTCGCCCGTGTCTCTGCCCCCGAAGCGAAGAGGGTGAACACGAGGTTCACTTCTTCAGCGGGCGAACACAAGGTTCGCCCCTACGGTTTTGTCGTCGGCGCTTCGGGATCGGGCTTGCCGGCGAGCGCGGCGATCAGCGTCGGCGCGACGACGTGGCTCACGAACGGCTCCGACATGCAGCCGATGTGGCTGCCCGAGTTTTCGAAGATCATCCACTGCCGCGTCCAGGGCCGCTGGACCAGCTTCGCGTACTGCGCCTTATCCGCGCCGGGCGGCTGCTTGAACCCGATCAAGCCCGCCGCGACGCTCTTTTTCCCGTCGATCGTGCCGAACAGTTGCGTGCCCGCGCCCAGGACCAGCGTGTCGTTCTCGCTGTAGTAGACGTACGCCTTGCCGCGGACGTGCTTCAACGCCGCGGACAGGTCGTACTCGGGCGACAGGGCCGAGGCGAGCAGCACGAGCGTCTGCACCTGCACGCCTTGCGGCAGTTTCTCCAGCGCCCAGACGGCGATGCCGGTGCCGCCGCTGTGGGACGTGAGGGTGATCTTCGCCTTGAGGTCTTTTTTCAGTCGCTCGACGATCAGGTCGGCGACCTTCTGCGCCTCGCGGTCGTTGCGCTTTCGCGCCCGCAGCGCGTCGATGCCGGGGTCGTGCTCCGTCCAGTCGTAGATCTTCACCGGCCCCTCCCACCCCGCGTCCCGCATCCCCGCGACGAACTCCCGGTCGATCCTCATTTCTCCGCCGATGCCCGGCAGGTGCAGGAGCCACGAGTGCGCGTAATCGGCCGGCGTCGCGACCACCGGCTGCGTCGCGGGCGAGTCCTCGGCCCGGGAGAACCGCGGAAAGCAGAGGGCGAACAGACCGACAACGATACAACTGACGACACGGCGCATAGCGAGGGTTCCCAGTTCGCCGAAGGACATCATCGATGACCCGGGATTGTACGGAACCCTGTCCCGCATCGGACAAGGGCGAATGTCCCTGCTTGTCTGTTTTGAAGAACAAAAGGACCGCGGATTGCGCGGATGATGCGGATAAGGAAATGCGAGCACGTTGCCCCGTGACACGGGTTTCTAACCCGTGCGTACGATTTTCAGACCGGGAAAAAGGCGAGCTGCCAGGCGCTCTTCCGCTTGGGCGCCGCTTGCACGGGTTGGAAACCCGTGTCACAGGGGCGGGGCAGCGCCGTCTACTCCGCGGCCGCGGTGGCCGCGCCGGCTTTCTTTTCGTCCTTCATGTTCGAGCTGTGGCCGGGGAAGATGTTGGCGGTGGGGTCGAGGTAGTGCTTGGCAAAATTCACCGCGATGCACGCCTCGCCGAAGCCGGTGGCGATCAGCTTCAGCTTCCCCGGGTAGGTGCAGATGTCCCCGGCGGCGAAGATCCCCGGCCGGTTGGTCTGCATCATGCTGTCCACCTTGATCTGCGCCCCCTCCAGCTCCAGGCCCCACTCTTTAATGGGGCCCAATGAATTGACGAAGCCGATGTTCACCAGGACGTCGTCGACGTCGAGCGTTTCCTCGGCTTTAGTTCGATTGTCATAGATAACGGCCTGCTGGAGGCGGCCGTTGCCGGCAATGCTCTTGAGCTCATAGAACGTCTTGATCCGGCACGACGTGCATTTCATCTTCGTGACGCTGTCCTCGTGGGCGCGGAACTGGTCGCGGCGGTGGATGAGGGTGAGCTGGCCGGCGATCGGCGCGAGCATGTTGGCCCAGTCGACCGCGCTGTCCCCCCCGCCGACGATCAGCACCCGCCGGCCGGCAAAGCCCGACAGCTCCTTCACGAAGTAGTGCAGCCCGTGCCCCTCGAAGCCCTTGGCGTTGGGCAGCGGCAGCGTCTTGGGCTGGAACGCCCCCACCCCCGCCGACACGATGATTGACCGCGCCCGGTGCGTCGCCCGCGGCGTCACCAGCGAATAGACCTTGTTCGCCTCGTCGTACCGCAGTTCGCGCACCTGTTCGCCCAGGCAGACGTCGGGGTGGTATTGGAGCGCCTGCTCGACCAGGCCCGCCGACAGATCCTTGGAGAGGACCTTGGGGAATCCGGCCACGTCGTAGATGTATTTCTCGGGATAGAGCGTGGTGAGCTGCCCGCCGAGGATCTCGAGCGAGTCGAGCAGCTTGACCGACATCTGCCGCAGCCCGGCGTAAAACGCCGCGAACAACCCCGTCGGCCCCGCCCCGATGATCGCCACGTCTACGACGCCCTCGCTCATGCCGAAGCCTCCGTGGAAGGGATTGAAGCGAAGGTGATTCTAGGAACCGCGGGCGGGGAAACAATGTTGCGCAGGCGAGGATGACAGGTCCTCACGATTCCATGCTACAATTCGCCCGTGCCCGGCAAGCCCGCCCCCAAGCAGAATCGTTCCGGCCGACGTGGCGACGCACGTGAGCGCCCCCACCCGCTCACCGCGGAGCAACTCGTTCGGGGCATCTTCCAAATCGCCCCGGAGGACGTGAAGAAGGTACTGGCCAGCAAGCCGGGCAAGGGGAAGAAGTCCAAGCCCTCAGATCAGGGGCACGCATGACGCTCGCGATCATGTCTCTGATTGCGGCGGCAATCAACCTCTACGCCGGGATCGTGAATCTACGCCGGGGATTCGCCCCCGCCCCAGAGGCGTACGCATCCGACCCGGAGCAGTTGACGCTGTATCGGAGGAATCGCATTCCCTCGCGATGGACCGGTCCGCTGGGTCTTTTGGCCGCCCTGATCTTCTTCGCGCTTGCGGCGCGGGAATTCCACTCGCTCGCCCACTAGACGACATTGCCAAATCGTCATAACCCCATCCCTGGGCTTGGTTTCTCAAGTGCATAATTCCGGCGATTTCGTCCCCTTCTCGTTGTAATCCCACCAGCTCATGTTTATGATCCTGCGCACCTGTTCCACATGGAACACGGCCATCCGCCTACTTGGGAACGGAGTCCCACTCATGTCCGTCATGAAAAACAAGCCGCGATTGGGTCGAGGGTTGAGCAGTTTGTTGTCGGCCGGGAATCTGCCGGTCGAGGCGGAAATCCCCGCTCCCACCAAGGAGAGCGCGCCTGGACCGGCCCCGACGGCCCCTACCGCTGCCGAAGCGCCGGCCTCAGCCCCCGCTGCTCCAGCGGCCCCAACGGATGGGAGCATCCTGCAGATTCCGGTTGAAGCGGTGGTTCCGAACCCCCACCAGCCGCGGAAGCAGATGAACGAGGCGTCGATCGCGGAGCTGGCGGCGAGCCTGAAGGCGACGGGGCTGATTCAGCCGATCGTGGTGCGGAAGGTGGGTGAGACGTATCAGCTCATCGCCGGGGAACGGCGGCTGCGGGCGGCGAAGATGGCGGGGCTGGCGACGATCCCGGCGATCCTGCGCGAGGTGGACAGCTTCACCCAAGCCCAGATGGCCTTGGTGGAGAACATCCAGCGGGAGAACCTGAACCCGATCGACCGGGCCCAAGCGTATCGCACGCTGATGGGCCAGCTCGGCCTGACGCAAGCGGAACTGGCGGGGCGCCTCGGCGAAGACCGCAGCAGCATCGCCAATCACCTCCGCCTGCTGGATCTGGCGGAGCCGGTCCAGGCGATGGTGAGCGACGGGCGGATCTCGCTCGGGCATGCGAAGATCCTGGCGGGGGTCCAAGACATCCTCGAACAGGAACGGCTCGCGAATCTCGTCGTGACCCAAGGTCTGTCCGTCCGCAATCTCGAACGCCTGCTCCAGGAATCGACGAGCCGAACCGCCCCCGCCGCGCCGGCGCCCGCTGCGGGGTCGGCGTATCACCAGGATCTGGAGAAGTCGCTGAGCCGGCAGCTTGGTTTGCGGGTCCAGCTTCGGGCGGGCACCAAGAAGGGGAAGGGCAAACTGATCCTGCACTACGGGACGCTGGACCAGTTCGACGAGCTGATGAATCGACTGGGCGTGAAGCCTGAGTAGGGCGGAGCGGGGGTGTTCCACGTGGAACTCGCGCCGCTGCAGCTCCAACTGGTCATTGGAAGTGACCAGTCCGGCGGAACCGCGGATCCCCATTCCAGAACCCGTCTCCACCTTCACCAATCCCGCCCCTCACACCCCCAAGTCTCGCCCTTCCCAAGTCCGCAACACCGCAGATCCGTCCCAACCCCATCGCCTCCCCGTCCACTCCCGCAGTCATCGGGGAATTTCGATTCCTTCCTTCTCTCATCCGCGCTATCCGCGAAATCCGCGGTCCCATCTCCTCTGAAAGCAGAATGAACCGCGGATTGCACGGATGACGCGGATAGAAAAATACGTTCGATCCTTCTCCGACGTCCTCTCACGTCCGCGGATGTCCCGCGGGTTTCACCCACGTTCAGAATCCTAACTCCGAAAGGAATGCAGATGGGAACACTCTATCTGACGACGCGTGCCCTGCCCGGTGCCGACGCACTCAGCCGCGCCGCTCGAGCGCGGCGGTGGCGGGTGCATGACCTGAAGCAGAGGGGGACATCCGCGGTTCACGACCCCGCGGAACCGGTCGCGTTCTACGGGAGCAGCACAAGGGAATCCTTGGAACACGCGAGGAAGCTGAACCTTCACTTGGTCAGTCCGCCCCTCGATCTCCTGGCCCGACTGCCCTGTCGATTCACGCTGCGCCAAGTTCGGTTCATCACTTGGACCGACCTCGTCGGCTGGAACGAGCGGCTCTTCGCCAAGCCCGCCGATCCGGTGGACAAGTGCTTCGACGTGGGGATCTATGCTCGGCGGGCGGACATCCGGGTGGTCAGGCCCATCCCGGCGGACACGCCGGTCCTCCTGTCGGAACCCGTGGAATGGCTGGCAGAATACCGATGCTTCGTCGCCGAGGGCAGGGTGGTCGCGACGTCGCCTTACCTCTCGTTTGGCCACGCGCTCGCCCACCATCCGGGAACCGGCGCGCAAGTCCCTGCTCCCGTGCTCGACCTCGCCGCCGATCTCGCGGTCAACTGCGATCTGCCCCGCGCTTTCGTGATTGACATCGGCCTGATCGAAGACCGCGGCTGGGCCGTGGTCGAGTTCAATCCTGCTTGGTGTTCAGGGATCCTGTCAGCGGACCCGGATCGAGTGCTCGACGTGCTGGGCCGGGCCTGTCAGCCAACCTCACGTCGCTGACCATGACGACGAATCTTCCGACGTTATAATTCCAGCGTGCCCGACAAGCCTGAACCAGCCATGACGCGCCCAATCGACTACCACCGTGCGCCAAATGCTGTGGAGAAAGAGGCAGAAAGACGGCGGGCGGCAGCGCGGCGAGACAAGGCAATCCGCTGGATCCTCCTCTTCATCACCTTGCTTGTAATCGCCGCGAGCATCTTCCTCTACACGTTCCCAGCGCGCCTCTTCGACATCAACGGCTACACCAGATGAGGCTCGCACTCCCAGTCCCCAGTGGCTCGGGTCCACTTCGAAGCCCATTGCCTTCACCTTCTGTTTGCCTGTTCATTCATCATCGAATAGCGAAAGGGGGAAAAGGGCACGCGTCGCCGCGGGCACATTGTGAAGTCTGGAACAATCCCCCCGTACCGCTATAATTCCGCGGCGCGAAGCGGGATAAGTGGTCTAGAGCGACTGGTCGAGGCGCAGTTTTCATTCGTATAGCCGTGGCCTCCAAGCCCGCTTGGGTGCGCGGGCGGAGGCGCCGCGTAGGCGCGGCGGCTAAACGGGCGAGGGGACGCGCAATTTCGCGTGTGGTACGGGTTCGGGTGGGGTGTTCGGAGGTTTGCGATGCCTTATACGTTGTCGCCGGCGACGGACGAGATGATGCCGCCGGGGATGTACAGCAGCGGGGACGGGGAGAACCGCTGGACGCTGAACTTCGGCCCACAGCACCCGGCCACTCACACGACGCTGCGCCTCGTCCTCGAACTGGACGGCGAACGCATCATCAAGGCGACGCCGCACATCGGCTACCTGCACAGCGGCTTCGAGAAGCTCGGCGAGCACCTCAATTACAACCAGTACGTCACGATCGTCGATCGGATGGACTATTCGGCGCCGATCTACAACGAGCTGGCCTGGCACGGGGCCACCGAGAAGCTGATGGGGATCGACCTGACGCCGCGGTGCAAGGTGCTGCGGACGATCGCCGGGGAACTGGGGCGCATTCAGTCGCACCTGCTGTGCATCGGGGCGGCGGGCTTGGACCTGGGCGCGTTCACCGCCTTCCTCTACGGCTTCAACGAGCGCGAGCGGATCTACGACATCGTCGAATACATGTCCGGCCAGCGGTTCCACACGAGTTGGACGCGGGTGGGCGGCCTCAACATGGACCTGCCCGACGAAGACGTCTTCAAGCGGATGGTGAAGGACTTCATCAACAACGCCATGCCGCGGGCGACGGAGGACGTGGAGAAGCTGCTGAACAAGAACCGCATCTTCGTCGAGCGCACCAAAGGCATCGGCGTGATGACCCGCGAGGAGGCGATCGCCTGGAGCCTCACCGGCCCGATGGCCCGCGCCTCGGGCGTGCGACGGGACATCCGCAAGGACGAGCCGTACCTCTGCTTCCAGGACGACTGGGACCACATGGGCGCGCCGGCCGTCGAATTCAAAGTCCCGGTGATGGAGACTGGCGACGTCTATGCGCGATATCTGGTGCGATTGGAGGAAGTGAAACAAAGCCTCCACATCATTCGTCAAATGATTGACAACATCCCCAAGGGCCCCGTGAACGTGAGCCCGGAGGGGAAGGACGTGCTGCCGCCGAAGGACCAGGTCTACAGCAGCATCGAGGGCTTGATCCAGCACTTCGAGATGATCATGACCAACCGCGGGTTCGAAGCCCCCAAGGGCGAGGTCTACGGCTGCATCGAGTCCGCCAACGGGGAGCTCGGATACTACATCGTCTCCGACGGCGGCAACGTCCCCTGGCGCGCCCGCACCCGGCCCAACAGCTACATCAACTACCAGACGTTCCCCAAGATGATCGAAGGGCACATGATCAGCGACGTGGTCGCGGTGCTGGGGAGCATCAACGTCATCGCGGCGGAATTGGACCGGTAGGGAGGGAAGAAGGTGCGAGAGGAATTGCAGCTATATCTGGATGCAGATCCATTTGTCCCGTTCCAGATTACGATGACCGGCGGCCAGGCCTATGTCGTGCGAAACCCCGGATTGGTGATCGTCGGGCGTGACGTGATTTACTACGCGCACCCAAACTCCGACCACAACTCGGTCCTCCGCCTCGTGCAAATCGTGGCGATCGATACAATAGGCCAAGCTTACGTGGCGGAGGACGCATGACCATCCCGGAACAACTGATCGGCTTGCGATTGCGAAAGCCGTTTGTTCCGTTTCGGATCACTCTGAAGGACGGGCGGACACTCCTGCTTACCGACGCGCACAGGTTTGCCGTCAGTCCTTACCTGATGATCATCCTTGAGGATCGCCCGCCCGCGCTGCGCGTCCGGACCGCTGACGTCGTTTCCGTGGACGTCCTGCAAACGACGTCTTGAGCCTGACCGCCCGTCGCAACCGCTCAACGCAACCTGGAACCCCGTATGGCCTGGATCACTGAAAACCGTCGCACCGCAACGGTCGAGCGCCGCGCGGAGCCTTATCTCACCGAGGAGATGAAGCGGGCGCTGGAGGCGAAGTATTTCCATCGCTACCCGACGAAGCGGGCGGCGCTCCTGCCGGTGTTGCACGCGATCCAGCACGAGTACAACTGGATTCCGATGCAGGCGATGGAGGAAGTCGCGGAGTTCCTCGGGCTGGCGCCGGCGGAGGTGCTGGACACCGCGACGTTTTATGAGGAGTACTGGCTTAAGCCGAAGGGGCAGTTCCTGATTCAGGTGTGCCGGTCGCTCACGTGCGAGATTTGCGGGTCGAATGACTTGACCGCGTTCTGTAAGAGCACGCTCGGGATCGAGCTGGGCGAGACGACGCCGGACGGGCGGTTCACGCTGGTGGAGCTCGAATGCCTCGGCGCCTGCGGGACGGCGCCCGTCGCGCTGGTGAACGACGTGCTGCACGAGGAGCTGACCGTCGACAAGCTCCGGACGATCATCGAAGGACTCCCAAAGGACGCGCACGCGTACAAGGATCCGACGGTGACGTGGAACGAGGGGAACGGGCATTGACCCGAGGCGGAAAGCTCCCAGCGTGCGAACCCCCGCGCAAGCCGGGGCAGAGCGGCGCCGGGAATGTTCGTCAACAGGTGACGTCCAACGCCGCGCCGCCCCGGGTCCGGCCGCGCGGCATTTTGCATCGCATGACGCCGCGCATCAAAACCCGGGGCGGCGCGGCGTCGAAATGACCCGAACAATGAGGCGTCACTCGCGCCGCTCTGCCCCGGCTTGTGTGGCGCTTTGAGAATTGGGAATTGGATTCGGGTCCCAACTGCTGTTCATGACAGACGCCCTCGCGACATCCTCAACGAGTAACCCGAGGTCGCGCGCCGCACGGCTCGTCGCGATCGTCGTGCCCCTGCTCGGGGTCATGCTCGCGGGGCTGCTCGTGTGGCACAACTCGCGCACGTATCACCTGGCCACGGTACAGGAAGGCGTGCTCTATCGGGACGGGCTCAAGTCGCGGGCGCAGTTTGGGGCCACGTTGGATCGCATCCACCCGAAGACCGTCGTCTCGCTGATCGACGAGAACGAGCTGGCCGACCCGCGCAAGCCCCAACTCGCGGCGGAAGCCGAGCTGTGCTCACAGCGCGGCATCACACTCGATCGCATCCCCGTGAAGCTCGGCGGATGGCCCACCAGCGACGACATTCGCAAGTTCCTCGCCATCGTCAATGACAAGCAGAGCCAGCCCGTGCTCGTCCACTGCGCCCAGGGCGTTCGTCGCACCGGCATCTTCGTCGCGGCTTACGAGGAGTCGGTGCTCGGGTGGGATAAGGAGAAGACGAAGGACGCCGTCCTGTCGTTCGGGCACCGCACGGACACGGTGAACGACATCAAGCGGTTCATCGACGGGTACGATCCGAAAGCCGAGACCGTGCCCGGTGATCTCGGTCATGGCTCGGAGTAAAATGGATCGGTACTGCGGGAGGGCGAGGCTCCTGCCGAGCCGGAGCTTATTCGCCAGACCCGGCTCGGCAGGAGCCTCGCCCTCCCAAACCCCGGCGCGGTGAGCGCGCGACGAACATATGCCCGATCAGAAGCTGATCATCGACCTCCCCGAGCCCAAGCCCGCGTGCGACGACTGCCTCCCGCACGCGGCGATGGCCTTGGGCACGATCCGCGGCGTCGGCACCCGCCCGGCCCCCAAGCTCGTCTCGCGCCTGGTCATCCAGGAGCAGTTGGGAAGCTGGATCATGTACCGCATGGATTCCGCAGGCGGGTTCGTGGGCGACACCTGGCACCCAACCCGCGAGGACGCGCTCAAGGAAGCCAAGCGGGAATTCGGCGTCGAGGTGAAGCAATGAGCGCGACCCGGAAACTCCCGTTCCGCGACGCGCCCGCAGGGCCGTGCGTCGGTGTGCGACCGACGTGTGACCGATACCGATGAAATGACGTATGACCGACCCGCTCCCCGGTAAAGGCCTCTTCGGATGGCTCGGACGACAAGTCGGGCACATCAAGAAGGCGGTCCAGGCCGACGTCACCGCCCCGGAGGTCGCGTACCGCAAGGAAACGGTGCAGGAGGTCGAGCACCCGGAACAGCCCGGCGTCAAGCTGCGACGGACGACGATCGACGAAGTCGTCGTGCAAAATCAATTGTCATCCACGAAGATCACGAACGAACACGAAGAAAACAGGGATGAATGACCTGCCCTGTGACACGGATTTTCAACCCGTGCTGGCGACGTCCGAAGTTCGAACGATCCGCGGCTTCCGAATCAGCGAGTCGCTCGGCACGGGTTGAAAACCCGTGTCACAGGGCGAGCAAATCGAGCAATACCCATGGCTTTCAACGAACCGGTCCTGACCAAGCGAATCGCCCTCCACCCCAACCAGCGGCACACCGTCTGGTATGACGAGTACGTCGCCACCGGCGGGTACAGCGCGCTGAAGAAAGCGCTCGGGCTCTCGTCGGACGAGATCACCAAGATCGTGATCGATTCGGGGCTCCGAGGCCGCGGCGGGGCGGGGTTCTCGGCGGGGCAGAAGTGGTCGTTCATCCCGAAGGAAAAGAAGGGATCGCACTACCTGGCAGTCAACGCCGACGAGTCGGAGCCGGGGACGTTCAAGGACCGGCATCTGATCGATTACGACCCGCACCAGATGCTCGAAGGGATCGCGATCGCCGCCAGGGCGACGCAGTGCGACGTCGCCTACATCTACATCCGCGGCGAATACCACCGCCAGGCCAAGGTGCTCGAACGGGCGCTGCAGGAGGCCTACGCCAACAAGATCTTCGGGCAGCAGGGGATGCTCGGGACCGACTTCAAGCTCGAGTGCTACGTCCACCGCGGCGCCGGCGCCTACATCTGCGGGGAGGAGACGGGCCTGCTGGAGAGCCTGGAGGGCAAGCGCGGCTGGCCGCGGAACAAGCCGCCGTTCCCGGCCATCGCCGGCGCGTTCGCCCGGCCCACGGTCATCAACAACGTCGAGACGCTCTGCTGCGTCCCCCACATCGTCGGCCGCGACAACGGCCCGGCATGGTTCAAAAGCATGGGGACCAAATCATCGCCCGGGCCGAAGCTCTTCGGCATGTCCGGCCACGTGAATAAGCCGGGCGTTTATGAGGACGAGCTGGGCATCACGCTCGACTACGCGATCAACAAGCTGGCCGGCGGGATGAAGGGGGGCAAGTACAAGGCCGCAATCTGCGGCGGGATTTCGATGGGCGTGCTCGGCCCCAACCAGCTCGACATCAAGCTCGACTTCGACGACGTCCGCTTCCGCGGCGGGTGCCTGGGGCTGGGGACCGCCGGCATGATCGTCATGGACGAGCACACCGACATGGTCGCGGCCCTGCGCAACTGCGTGCGGTTCTACGCCCACGAGAGCTGCGGCCAGTGTACGCCGTGCCGCGAGGGGTCGGCCTGGATGCGCAAGATCCTCGACCGCATCCTCGACGGCATGGGTCGCCGCCGCGACATCGACATGTTGCTCGAGTTGGAAAAGACGCAGGGCATCATGCCCGGCACGACGATCTGCGGGCTTGCCGACGGCACCGCCTGGGCGACGCGGACGTTCATCAACAAGTTCTACGACGAGTTCGCCGCCCGCTGCCCGGAGGAGCCGGTCGTGCCGATCACAATCCGTCGCGGGCGACGAAACGTCGCGACGCCGATGGGGTCGAACACGCGCTAGGGGGATCGGGTGCCGGCCGAGGAACCAAGTGACATCACCGACGCGCCACGGATGGCCGCCGGCTCCTGCATCGCCTGCGGCTATGACCTGCGCGGCCTCGCAGAGGACAGCGCATGCCCCGAATGTGGCCGCGCGATCATCGAGTCACGGCAGTTCGCGACGTTGCGGAATGCGGGGACGGCCTGGCTCTTCACCCTCGTGCGTTGGGCGGCCGTGATGGCGGTGATCGAGAGTGTCAGCGCGTGCCGTGGTGCGATCCTGCTTTACAATTCGCTGTGCCTGAGGGTCCTGCAACGCCTGCCGACAGTTCCAACGCGCGTTTGGTCCGTTCCCCTCTATCTGGTCATCGTCATTGCTAATCTGATCGCAACATGGCGCGTCACGGCCCCGCCACCCGCAGAGAGCGATGACGAGTCACAACGATCGATTCGAATGTGGCTGCGATTTGTCACCGTTGCGACCGCCACCGTCGCCGTGTTAATGCACACGGTTGGGGTTTTGTCCGCGGAACTCGCCCGAGTTTGGGAAATCGCACTAAACCTCCTCGCCGCGGCCGGCGCGTGGCTGTTCTGGAGCTACATCGGCCGACTGTCAGCGCGCATTCCCAGCGAGAGCCTTGTGCGTAGATCGCGCTCTGTTCGTTGGGGAGAGGTCTTGGGGATTCTGGCAGGTCCAACCTTAAGTTGGATCATCTATCGCAATACAACCTTAAGTTACGGTTTTCGCCTTTTCGGATCCCTTCCGGGGCGATTCCTCCTCCTGGCATACACCGTCATTGCGCCCTTCGTGCTGCTCTCGTTCACCGCCCGCGTCCGACGTCTGGCCGACGAACCGCAATCCAGATTGTCCTAGCGCCCAAACAGAGCCGGCTGGGCGAGGATGATCGGAGACACGCTCGATACATCAACCGGCCATCGCGAACGGCAAGCGAGCGGAACCGCGTTGGCCCAAAGCCGGTCACAATGTATTTCGTCCTGCCGCCGGGTTCATAGTGAGGATGACTGCCCGTTCGCCGCCCCTGCCCGCGGAAGAGTCGGCAGTGCCGATCCTGATCCGTCACGAGCGACGAAACGTCGCGACGTGGATGGCGGCGAACATGCATGCCAGATCGAATCAAATTTAAATTGTTGAGCGTGGCGGTCGCTCCCACGGTGCATGGTCCAAAAATCCGCCGGCTCTGGGTGGCAAACTCGCCCGCTAAGCCCGCCTCCGATGCTGAATCGGCCCGAGCGCCCAGCCCCATTCTGCAAACTCTTTGCGTGATGACGTGCTCAATTACCACTCAGCCCGCCTGGCGCCTTCAAAGCACCTTGCGGCGGGGCACAAAAATTGCGGCGTGACCTGTTGTCGCCCTCTTGCACCGGCATTGCCATTTTGTAATTCTGGCCGACGGACCGCAAGCGGGGATTTTGTGCAGCGAAGGTGTGTATGGGCCGCATCCTCAATGTATCGAACCGGCTCCCCGTCACGATTGACGGAGATCAGATCAAAAAGTCGTCCGGCGGACTGGTTTCCGCCTTGGAAGGCGTGACCGATTACGGAGGCGATGGGCTGCAGTGGATCGGCTGGCCGGGCGGGGCGGTCGATGACCCGCAGCGCCAGGAGTTCCTCCGAAAGACCCTCGACGAGCAGTTCGGGTATGTGCCCGTTTTCCTCTCAGCCGAGCAGATCGAAGGGTTTTATCACGGGTTTTCGAATTCAAGCCTGTGGCCGCTGCTGCATTACATGCCCAGCAAGTTCCGCTACCAGCGGGATTGGTGGGAGCACTATCGGAAGGTCAACGAGCACTTCGCCGAGGCGGTATTGTCGATCGCGAAGCCCGATGACACCGTTTGGGTGCACGATTATCAGTTGATGCTCTTGCCCTCGATGTTAAAGCGTCAGGTGCCGACGCTGAAGGTCGGGTTCTTCTTGCACACGCCGTTCCCGTCATCCGAATTATTTCGATATCAGCCGAAGCGGCAGGACCTGCTGGACGGCGTCCTGGGAGCGGATCAGATCGGCTTCCACACCTTCCAATACCTGCGCCACTTCCGCAGCACCGTGCTGCGGGTGTTGGGCGTCGAGTCGGAGGGGACGCGGATCCGGCGGGAAGGGCACTCGGCGTACCTGGGCATCTACCCGATCGGCATCAATGCCGGCCGGTTCGAGCGGACGCTCGATTCGCCTCAGTTCCGTAACGAATACGAGGAGCTGCGCGCGGCGCACGAGGGCAAGCGGATCGTCTTCTCCGTCGAGCGGCTCGACTACACCAAGGGCATCCTCCACCGTCTCGAGGCGATCAACCTGTTCCTCGCCCAGTATCCGGATCGCGAGAACGTCCGGTTCATCTTCGTCAACGTCCCATCGCGCGAGGAGATTGCGGAATACAGATCACTGCTGGAGGAGGTCGAGGCGCGGGTGGGCCGGCTGAACGGGAAGTATTCGACCCTGCAACACACGCCCATCCACTTCATCCACGGCTCGGTGGATTTCACGCGGCTGTGCGCGATGTACGCGCTGGCGGACGTGGGCCTGGTGACGCCTCTGGTGGACGGCATGAATCTCGTCGCCAAGGAATACGTCGCCTGCCAGCGCGACCACGCGGGCGCGTTGGTCCTCAGCGAATTCGCCGGCGCCGCGGCGGAGCTGTTCAACGCGACGCTGGTCAACCCGTACGACGCCCAGAGCGTCGCCGACGCGCTGGCTGATGTATTGCGCGCGACGCCCGAGGAGCGGAAGGAGCGGATCGCGCCGATGCGGCAGCGCGTGATGAAATGCGACGCCAATTGGTGGGCGCATTCGTTCCTCGACGACCTGTCGGCGCGCCCGTCCTGCGATTGCCAGCCGGCCAGCGACCGGGCACAGCTCGACGACGCGGCCGCACGGCTGGCCGCTGCGATCCACGCCGGGCAACGCACCGCGCTGTTCCTCGACTACGACGGGACGCTCCGCGAACTTGAGCGCGACCCCGGCGCGGCGTCGCCCAACGGCTCAATCCGGGCAGTGCTGGAGCAACTTCAGCACGTGCCGAACCTGGACGTGACGCTGATCACCGGTCGGCGGGCGGCGGACATGGAGCAGTGGTTCGGCGACACGCCGTTCGCCATCGTCGCCGAGCACGGCGCCGACATCCGCCGGGCCGGCACCGGCCAGTGGGACCGGCTCGACCGCCACGTCAACTATGCCTGGAAGGACGACATCCTCCCGGTCCTCCGCCACTACGCCGATTCCACGCCCGGCAGCTTCGTCGAGGTCAAGCGCACGGGACTGGTCTGGCACTACCGCAAGGCCGACCCGGAATTCGGCACCGCCAAGGCCAACGAGCTGGCCGAGGAGCTGAGCACGCTGCTGGCCAATCAGCCGGTGCAGATCCGCCACGGGAAGAAGATCATCGAGGTGGCCGCCGCCCAGGTGAACAAGGGCGAGGCCGTCGCCCGGCTCATGGACGAGAACCACTACGCCCTCGCCCTGTGCGCCGGCGACGATCAGACCGACGAAAGCATGTTCACCCTCCACGCGCCGAACCTGATCACCATGAAAGTCGGGCGCGGCGACACCGCCGCCCAGTTGCGGATCCTCTCGCCCGCCGCCCTGCGGCGCTTCCTGATGGATTTCGCGGAAGCAGCCGCGTCGCATGAGGTGGGGGCCGGGGGATGACAGGGTGAGGGGGTGACAGGGTGGCAAGGTGAAGCGGAGAAGGAAGAGGGTTCAGGGTTCAGGTTGGCAAGGAACGTTTCCTCGCGCGCCTGAACCCTGAACACTTCTGTTCCTTCACCCTGTCAACCCCTCACCTTGTCACCCTGTCATCCTACTCTCAGCCTCCCCAAGTCCTCGAAATAATTCGGGTACGTCTTGTTCACGCACTCGGGGTCCTTGATCGTGACGCCCGGCGCGCGAATTCCCGCGACGGCGAAGCTCATCGCCATGCGGTGGTCGTCGTAGGTGTCGATCGCGGCGGGGCGGATCTGCTTCGGCGGGCGGACGATCAGGTCGTCACTGCGGACGTCGACCGCGGCGCCGAGCTTGGTCAGTTCGTTCGCGAGGGCGGCGATACGGTCGGTTTCCTTGACGCGCAGCGTGTGCAGGCCGCGGATCGTCGTTTCGCCCTGCGCGAAGAGGGCGACGACCGCCAGCGTCTGCGCCTGGTCGGGCATCGTGGACAGGTCGATGTCGATCCCGTCCAGGAACGCCGTCCCGGTGACGGTGACCGAATCCTTCTCGATCCGCGCCTCGGCCCCCATGCGCCGCAGCACGTCGGCGAACCCCACGTCGCCCTGAAGACTGGATTTGCCCAATCGCGGGA
>DASXMX010000110.1:0-3432 GCA_036495445.1 Tepidisphaeraceae bacterium | reverse complement strand
TTGCGGCTTCGCGAACGCAGCCGCGTCCACCGTGAGGCGCCCACCACGGAACGCGACGACGTTCGCGAAGCCGCAAGCGGCCGAGGAAGAGGATGATTGGAGAGACTACGCGTTGCCGACGGTATTAATCATCTGATCCAGCAGATCGATGTGCCTCTGCTGTTGCGGGATGAGCTGGTTCTGCACCAGTTGTCGCGACGTGGCGTCGAGGCTACTCGTCGCGTCGTGATAGTCCTTGAGCCCGTGCTCCTCCCCTTCCTTGAGGGCCTTGAGGCTGGAGGTATCCCCGAACAGGTTCATGGTTCCCTGGATGGTCTTGGCCCAGACGCCCCACGCGCCTGAGGAGTCGGCGGCTTCGCCGCCCAACTCGCGGATGCGGTCGCGAATGGCCTGGGCGGCCCGGCCGTGTTCCTCTTGGATTTCGCGCAGCAATCCGACTTCCTTGGCGCCGGATTCCGAACCGGCGACCTTCTCGATCGCCATGCGGTACGTCTCGGCCGCGGCAATTTCGCCGCGGAGCAACGAGTTGAGCTGCGGCACCGGGTCGCCGGCCGGCGCATCCGTCAGGTTTCCGGCCAGCGGGTTGAGGCTCGTCATGACAAGCTCCTTTCGCGAGGGTCCCAACTCAACCAGCCGCAACCGGCGTGCCGAAGGCGGGGCAAAAGAAAGAGCTGCCCATGGGCAGCTCTTTCCATCCGGCGTCCAGATTCTGCCTATCGAAATGGCGCTTACTTCTTCGCCCCCAGGATTGCATCCTTCGCCGCCTTTGCGACGCGGAACTTGAGGACCCGCTTGGCTGGGATCTGCATCGGCTCCTTCGTTGCCGGATTGCGGATGATGCGGGCGGCGCGGTCCACCAGTACCAGCTTGCCGATTCCGGGGATCGTGAACTGATCCTTCGCGTGGCTGTAGGCCAGCTCGGCCTGTGCTTCCAGGAACTGCGTCGCCTGCTTCTTGGTGATCCCGACCGTCTCCGCCAACCGGGCGGCGATCTCCGACTTGCTCAGCGGCTTGGGGCCGGCGGTGGTGGACTTGGCCATCTGCAAATCTCCTTTCCAAGAGACATCAAAGCTACGCAATCATCGGGGCGGATCAACGGGAATCGTGAAAAATAGGCAGGAAGAAGGGACAAAGTGACGAAGGCACGAAGGCACGAAGGCACGAAGGCACGAAGGCACGGGGAGATCGCGAGTACGGGACGGCGAGGCCCCTGCGGAGCCGTCTCGCATCATTGCCCCCATGTCAGAAACAGACCCACCGTCGCGGCGGCCATCACGATCGTCGCAATCCACCCGCAGAGGCGGAGCATTTTCGAGACGCGCGAGAACGGGCCCATGACCTTCTTGCTGCCGGCCATGTGCATCATGACGACCATGACCGGCACGGAGACGATTCCGTTGATCATCGCCGACCAGACCAGTGCCTGGATCGGGTCGAGCCTGGTGAAGTTGATGACCAGCCCGATGAGGGTGGCGGCGGCAACGACGCCGTAAAATCCCTTGGCTTCGTACGGCTTCCGGTCCAGCCCCGTCGGCCATTTGAGCGCTTCGCCCACCGCATAGGCCGCACTGCCCGCGAGCACGGGGACGGCCAGCAACCCGGTGCCGATGATCCCCGCCGCGAAAATCACCATCGCGAACCGCCCGGCGAATGGTTCGAGCGCCGCGGCGGCCTGGCGCGAACTGGAGACTTCGGTGACGCCATGCGCGTGCAATGCCGCGGCGGCGGTGAGCAGGATGCAGTAGGAGACGACGTTCGCCGCCGTCATACCGACGTACGTGTCCCAGCGGATCCGGCCGAAATGGAATCGCGTGCGTCGCGGTTTCTCGCGCACCTCCTTCTTCAGGGGTTCCTCGGCCGCGGAGGTGCGAATGTTTTCCGTCTCCATCGACGCCTGCCAGAAGAACAGGTACGGGCTGATCGTCGTGCCGATGACTGCGATGAACATCGCGATGTAATGGCCGTCCAACGACACGTGCGGGATGACCGTTGCCATTGCCGCATCGCGCCAGGGGATGTGGGACATGAACGCCGCCGCGACGTAGGCGAGCAGCACGAGCGTGAGCCACTTGAGATACCGACAGTAGTTGCGGTAGCGGAGCCAGACTTCGAGGGCCACGCACAGCAGCGCGAACGCCACGCAGTAAAGCAGCGACGGACCGCCGACCAGCAGGTTGACCGCGCTGCCCATCGCGCCGATGTCGGCGCCGAGATTGAGCGTATTGGCCGCCACCAGCAGGAAGACGATCGGATAGAGCACCCAGCCGGGGTAGTGTTTCCGGATGTTCCCGGCAATCCCCCGTCCCGTGACGCGGCCGACCCGCGCACTGATCTCCTGCACCGCGGCCATGAGTGGCAGCGAGAACAACTGCGTCCAGAGCAGGGCCAGGCCGAACTTTGCCCCGGCTTGCGAGTACGTGGCGATGCCGCTGGGGTCGTCATCCGAGGCCCCGGTGATCATCCCCGGCCCCAGGCGCAGCAGCCAACGCCGCAATCGGGACCGGCGGCGGGGCGGGACCGGATGTTCAACCTCCAACGTCGACAAGGGCCTCCTTGCAGATCACGCCCGGTGTATGCAATTCAAATGCCGGGCACGCCGGGGATGTGAGGTTCTTCGCACAACGTTCGCGTCCACGTCCGTCTGGTTTGATTGACCCGCGACCGGCGGCCAACAATGCACCGATACAAGGAGAAAACAATGGAAAAGCGAAAACTCGGGCGATCCGGTCTTGAAGCGGCCCCGCTCGCCTTCGGTGGAAACGTCTTCGGATGGACGGCGGACGAGCCGACGTCGTTCCGCCTGCTGGACGCGTTCGTCGACGCTGGCTTCAACCTGATCGACACCGCCGACATCTACTCGCGCTGGGTGCCGGGAAACAAGGGCGGCGAGTCGGAAACGATCCTCGGCAACTGGCTCAAGCGATCGGGCAAGCGGGACAAGGTGCTGATCGCCACGAAAGCGGGCATGGACATGGGCGAGGGGAAGAAGGGGCTTTCCCGGCGGTACCTGTTTCAAGCGATCGAGGATTCCCTCCGCCGGCTGCGGGTCGACGTGATCGATTTGTATCAGGCCCATCAGGACGACCCGAACACGCCGCTGGAGGAGACGCTCGGCGCGTTCGCGGAACTCGTGAAGCAGGGAAAGGTCCGCGCGATCGGCGCATCGAACTACAACGCGGCGCGCTTGGCCGAGGCCTTGCGCGTCAGCCAGGCGAACGGCTGGCCGCGATACGAGACCCTGCAGCCGCACTACAACCTCTACGAACGCGAGCCGTTCGAGCGCGACCTGGAGCCGTTGTGCGAGCGCGAGGGCCTCGGCGTCATCAGCTATTTCTCGCTGGCCAGCGGCTTTCTCACCGGCAAGTACCGCACCGAAGCCGACCTCGCAAAAAGCGCCCGCGGGTCGGGCGTGAAGAAGTATCTCAACGACCG
>DASXMX010000109.1:0-14648 GCA_036495445.1 Tepidisphaeraceae bacterium | reverse complement strand
GGAGTTGTCGAACATGAGGCGGTCATGGCTCGCCTCGTAGCTGTACGTCCCGTTCGCGCCGGCCTGGACGAGCCACGCGACATCGGCCTTGAGCGCGCCACCGTCCTGCGGGCGGTTGTAGATCGCCAATGTCGTGGCACGGAGGCACCGGCCGTAGGTCTGGAAGTGGCCGAACTGTGCGAGCTTGAGCCGGTTGATCGCGGCGTCCATGCCGGGGTCGTGCGGATTGAGCCGGGGGTCGTCGATCGCCTGACCGCATTGGAGCAACGCGTAGAGTGTCAACGCATCCTCGCCGGCCGAGAATCCCGGCATCTGCACGAGCACCTGCCGTAAGCCGGGGCCCGCGGCGGGCCGCCGGGGTTTCAGCAGGAAATCAACGCCTTTTCGGATTGCCTGGCCAATCTGTTCGTCGGTCGGTCCGGCGACGGTCATCGGGACAGGCCGCAAGGCCGCGCGAGGGTAGACCGGCGGCAGCTCACGTGCAATGGCCGGGCGGGTTGCTGGAGATGGGACGAGCGAGTCTCTCGTTTGCGGGTCCGCAGGCGTCGCGGACAGGGCCGCTGGGTTGGCGGTCGCAGCGTGTACGGCCACCGTTGGAGGTATGCTGTCATGGATCAACGGACGAATGGGAGGGGGATCGAGCTGACGAGTGCTCGCGCGGGCAACCACGCGATCCACGTCTCGTTTCACCCGAGCGACACGGAGGCGCGCGGGGGTTTCGACGGCTGGCGTCGAGGCCGAGCGATGGGAGACGATTACCGCCACGGTGACAAGCGAACCAACGAACGCCGCGCAAAGCACGATGCCCGCCATGATGTTGGCCCAAGCTTTCCCGCCAGACTGCGGCACGCGTTCCCCGGTGTCGGAGTTGTGGTCATTATAGAAACGAACATCAGCGCGCGCCTCGATGGTGACACGGGAAGCCGGGTCAGGCGCCGCGATCAGGTCGGCGCGGGCGCGGAGATCGAGGCATCCCACCCCACCACCGCGATCTTGTGCCGGTCGGCGAGTTCGATCACCTTCGGCTTTTCGAGCAAGACGGTCTTGCCTGGCTCGAGGACCAAACACCCCGCGCGGGCGGTGGCGAGCTTTTCGATCGTCACGGTGCCAACCGTCGGCACGTCCACGCGCATGTCCTGGTGGGTGTTGGAGACCTTGATCATCGTCCACCCGCCGGTGCGGCAGAGCTTACCGGCCCGCTCGATCATCGCGTTGGTCCCCTCGACCGCCTCGACGGCGATCACGTCGCGGTCGATCACCGCGATGGTCTGGCCGATGTCCAGGCGGCTGATCGAGCGGCAGATCTCGAACCCGTAGCGGATGTCCTGCCACTGCTGTTCGGTGGGCTGGCGGCGGCCCATGACGCCGGGCGTGGCGAGTTGGTCGGGGGTATAGATCGTCGAGTCCATGAGCGTGATCCCGGCCGCCTCCAGTTCGCTCACCAGCGACATGAGGATCGTGTTGGGCCGCTTGTCCTTGCGGATGACGCGGAGCATCAGCGAGACCGTCCGCAGGTCTGGAATATAGCGGAAGTACCGCCAGCGGTCGTAGATCCCGGCCTTCTGCACGCGGCCGACCATGATCGCCTCGGTGCAACCGGCCCGCTTCAGGTGCTTGATCCATTTGCCGAGACGAAGAATGCTGACCCAATGGAATTCGTCGCACTCCCGCGCGAGGTCCGGCCACGCGTGACCGGCGAACGCGGTGCAGACGACCCGCCGTCCCGCGGCCCGCGCGCCGCGCGCGACAAGCAGAGGGAATACACCTTCGCCGGCAATCAAACCCAAGGGAGACACAGCCGGAGGATTGTAGTGGCCGGCGGCGTCGTGACAAAAGAGAACCCTCCCCCGAATCGCGGGGAGGGTCATGAGAATCGCAAACGGCCGCGGATTTCTTGCTCACTGGGAGGGCGAGGCTCCCGCCGAGCCGCGTCTTTCAAGCGAACTTCGGCTCGGCAGGAGCCTCGCCCTCCCGAACAGGTCCGACGGTTTAGCCCTTCGCTGGGGCGGCGTTGATCTCGGTCACCTTGAGTTCATCGCCGCTCTTTTCGCCCGTGACGACGACGTCGGCCTTCTTGTGCGAGCTGAGGAAATCCTTGGCCAGTTCCTGCCCCTTGGAGTCGAGCTTCAGCTCGTCCTTGCCGCTGATCAGCACGACGGACGCGCCGTCGTCCTTGATGCACTTGTTGGCGCAGGAGACCTTGTGCTTCTCGGCGGCGGCCTGCGGGTTGTCCTGCTTCATCATTTTGGCGGCGCAGTGATCGTCGATCAGCACGCCCTTGACCTGTTCGGTCTTGCCGCTTTCATCGGCGGCCGACGCGAACTTCAAGCAAAACGAAACCGCCGCAACTGCGACGAGGGGGAGTACGAGCTTCTTCATGACATTCCTCCGACGGGGTAGAGATGTTGACCGTGAATCCCTTACGCGGCGGCCACTTTACCGCCGCACTATCTCATACAACAACCCTGAAACTGAAATGTTGTGCCCGCCGAATACGCGGATCAAGTCCCTTTGCGTCGCCCGGCCAACAGAAGGAAAGTGAGGAGGAATAGGGCGAGCAGGAGGATGCCCAACGCGGCCCCGAACGGGAGGTTGCCGGCGGGGCCGAACTGGTCTTCGATCTCGTCGCCGATCAGGCGGATGCGGCCCCCGCCCATCAGGCCGGTGACTGCAAACATTGCAATCGAAGGGACAAAGACCAGCGCCACCCCGGCCACCAAGCCGGGCCAGGTGAGGGGGAGAATCACGCGCCAGAAGGCACGGATCGGGCCGGCGCCCAAGTCGGATGCGGCTTCGATCAGGGACGCGTCGAGCTTTTCAACGCTGCCGTAGATCGGCAGGATCATGAAGGGCAGATAGGTGTAGACCAGGCCGATTACGACGGCGGTCGGCGTATAGAGAAGGTCGAGCCGGCGGGACAGCACCGTGGGAATGATTCGCAGCGACTCGAGCATCCCGTTCAATGCCCCGTTCTCACGGAGGATCACGAACCACGCGTAGGCGCGGATCAGGAAGCTGGTAAGGAACGGGATCATCAACAGCAGCAAGAGACGAAATCGCAATCGCGGCCCCGAGCGGCCGATGAAATAGGCCACGGGATAGCCGATCAGGGCGCACAGGGCGGTGGTGATCGCCGCGTATCCGAGCGACCGGGCAAAGATGCGGACGTAGGTCGGCTCGAACGCGTGGCGATAGTTGTCCCACGTGAACGTCGCCTGCACTTCCCCCAGCCCCAGCCCGCGGCAGAAGCTGTAGCCCAGGAGAATCAGAGTGGGCGCAACGACGAAGACGGCCAGCCAGATCAGCAGCGGCAAGAGCAGCATCCAGGCGCCGACGCGCGGGCGGCGGCCCGCTGCGCCCGATACTGTTGGAAGACGCGGGCCCTTTGCTCCCTCTCCCTCTGAGAGAGGGCTGGGGTGAGGGGAAGTCGGAGAAGGCGTTCGAGCAGCAAGGGAAGCCATTCGCAATTCCCCCTCACCCTAACCCTCTCCCAGAGGGAGAGGGAATAAAGTCCAGAGTTCTCGCCATTCTGAAATCTGCCAACGTCACCCTTGCGTCCCGCTCCGCAGCCGGCTCATCATGTCCCCGATCAACTGCGTGCCCGGGCCGATGTCGTGGAAGACCTCCAGATGCTCGGCCTTGGGATAGCTCGCAGGGTTTGAGAGCTGCTCGTTGCTGAGCAGCTTCCTCGCCTCGGCGTTCGGGTTGGTATAGGGGAATTTGTCGGAGATGATCTTGCTCACCTCGGGCCGGAGGATGTAGTTGATGAACCGCTCCGCCTCGGCCTTGTGCGCCGAGCCCTTGGGGATGCAGAGACTGTCGACAAACTCGTGCGCCCCCTCCTCGGGCAGCACGTAGGTGAACGCCTTGTCCTGCTCGTACAGCTTGGCGGCGTCGCCGCAGTAGACGATGCCGAGGTCGCAGTCGCCGCTGGCCAGCGGCGTGCGGGGGTTATCCGAGTCGAACACCTTCACCAGCGGCAGCCATTCCTTCAGCAAGGGCTCGGCCTTGGCCAGCGTCTGCGGCGTGATGTCGTTGATCGGGATCTTCAACACGTCCAGCGCCCAGGAGACGATCTCCCGGTTGTCGTTCAGTGCCACGATCCGCCGCTTGAACTTCGGCTGAAACACGTCCTTGTACCCGCGGATCGGGTCCTGCACTTTCTTGGTGTTCACGACGATGCCGACGGTCCCCGCCATGTACGGGACGGAATACTTCTGTCCGGGGTCGTAAGAGAGGTTGCGGTACTTGGGGTCGAGATTGTTGATGTTTGGAATCTGCGACAGGTCCAGTTCCTGGAGCATTCCGCGGCGGATCAGGTTCTCCACCGCATATTCCGACGGCTGAACCAAATCATAACGGCTCGCCCCCTGCGAGAGCTTGGTGGTCATCGCCTCGTTGGAGTCATAGGTCTCGTAGTTGACCTTGATGCCGGTCTCCTTCGTGAACCCGTCGATCACCTCCTGCGGCACGTATTCCGACCAGGCGAACAAGTTCAGCGAGCCCGATGACGCCTGCGATGGGTCCTGCTGCTTTCGGTTGCAACTGGAAAGGAGCAATGCGAGGCAGACGAGCGAGACGAGAGTGGCGAGTCGATGCATTGGAATCCGCGGCGGCAGCGCCACCGCCCTGAATGTCGGGGCACACGGCGTATGCCCTCCGATGTAGGGGCGTACGGCCGTACGCCCTGGGCACACGCCGTGTGCCCCTACTTTGGCAGCGAAAGCCGCCTGGCCCAATCGGCTGCGAGGACCAGCACCACGGTCGCGACGACGAGCAACGCCGACAGCGCGTTGACCGATGGATCGAGCCCCGACCGGATCAACCCGTTGATCTCCAGCGGCAGCGTTCGCGACCCGGCGCCGGCGGTGAAAAACGTCACGACGAATTCGTCGATCGACAGTGTAAACGCCATCAGCGCCCCCGCAACAATCGAGGGCATCAGGAACGGCAGTATCACCCGCAAAAACGCGCCGACCGGCGTCGCCCCGAGGTCCATCGCTGCTTCTTCCAAGGATGGGTCGAGCCCCTGCAACCTCGCCTGCACCGCGATCATGACGAACGGGAAGCAGAACGTGACGTGCGCGATGACGACCGTCGTAAATCCGAGTTCGACCTGCAGCACGGAAAAGAGCAGCAACAGGCTGACCCCCATGATGATCTCGGGCACGATCATCGGGAAAAAGACCAGCCCGTGAATGAACCGGGCCGCGGGGAACCGGAAGCGGTAGAGCACCCACGCCGCCAGCGTGCCCAGGGCACAGGAGATTACCGTCGTCGCGGCGGCGATGATCACGCTGTTCCACAGCGCGGTCATCAGCGGCTCGTTCGACCAGATCCGCCCGTACCACTTCACCGTGAACCCCTGCCAGACCACGTTCGCCTGCGAGCGGTTGAAGGAGTAGGCAACCACCAGCGCGATCGGCACGTAGAGGAACAGGAACACGACGAACGTCCAGGCGCCCAGTAGCGACCGCGACATCCGTCCACGGGTGAATCTCACAGTGTTTCGGCCCAAGGTGATCCGAGTCTAGCGGACCCACGGGTCTGTTCAAGAACGGCCTCAAAGCGTTCTTCGAACTGGAATCGGAGATCCTCATCGCCCGATCGACGAACCGAGGCAGGTCTGGTGACCCCGTGCCCGCGCGGCGGTATTCTTCCCCCCGTGAGCGAAATCAGTCTTGGCATTGACATCGGCGGCACGACGGTGAAATCGGCGGCGTTGCGGCGCGACGAGGTCTTATGGACCGGTCGCAGCGAACGATACAGTCGGCCTGGACCGGACCAGCTCGTCGCAGCGGTGCGACAGGCCTGCGTGCGGCTCGACGGGCCGCCGCAGCACGTGGGGCTTTGCGTGCCAGGGGTGCTCGACGAGGGCAAGGAACATGTCGCGATCTCGGCGAACGTGCCGGGGCTCGTCGGGCTGCCGCTGCGTGAACTGGTGGCGCGGGCAGTGGGATCGGACGGGCTGACGCCGGCGGTTGCCAACGACTCGAACGCGACAGGCTACGACATCTACTGCACGCAGAAGCTGTCGGGCCGGCTGCTGGTGATCGCGATCGGCACCGGCGTCGGGGCGGCGGTGCTGGATGACGGCAAGCCGCTCTTCGTCGACGGCGAATCGCCCGGGCACATCGGGCAGGTCGACGTGTCGATCGAAGGGCCAATGGTCTTCGGCCCGGACGGCGGGCGCGGCGGGCTGGAAGGCTATATCGGGGCCGCGGCGCTGCGGACGCGGTACGGGTCGGATCCCGCCTCGAAGATCCGCCCGGGCGACCCGCCGTTCAAGGCATTGGTGCGCATCCTTCGGATCTGCCACGCCATCTATCGACCGCTGCACGTTTGCCTTGCCGGGGGCACCGGGATTCGACTCGCCCATCTGCTGGAGGCGCTCAAGCGGGCGACGGACGTTGAGCTGACCATGATCGCGCACAAGGACTGGCGGCTGTTCACCGCCGACCACGATTTCCACGCCGCCGGCGGCGTCGCCCGCATCGCGGCCAGTGGGACTTGGGCGGGGTGATCGCGCCAATTCTCGCTCATTCGCGGACCAATTCGTTGGTGGGCTCATCCGCCGTCGCGGTTCGAGCGACCGGTGGCAGCACCGGGAATCCGCCGACGGGCCCCCGATGCGTTTTGCCAAGCTGGCAGACGCCGAAGCTGACGGCGGTGCCGATCGGCATCCACCAGGGCCACGCCAGCTTCCAGTGGGCACCGAAAAGCAGCCCGCTCCACCAGCCGAGGATCCCGTCCTGCAGCAGCACGACGGTGAGCACGCCGGCGATCAGCGCCGCAATGACCGAACCGGAGCTGCCGCGATTGGTAAGCAGCGCGGTGAGGAAGACGCCCAGCATCCCGGCGAACGCGAACGTCAGCACGCCCAGCGCGAAGTCGAGCAGCGTCTGGCTCTTGGGGTTGTAGACCATCGCGCAGAGGATCGCGAACAGGCAGAGCACGAGGCCGACGAGCGCGACGGTGAGCTTCGACGCCTCGCCGCTGGTGACGTCGCCCATGTCGTGGCCCATGCGGCGTCGCATCGGCACGTACAGGTCGGCGACGATGCTGGAGGCCAGCGCGTTCATCGCCGAGTCCATCGACCCCTGCGCGACCGCGAAGAACCCGGCGATCGCGATCCCGGAAAGCACGGTCGGCAGTTCGGTCAGCAGGAACCACGGATAAACCGACAGCCCCTGCTGTCCGGGATAGGCGTGCGTCGCGTGCATGACTTCCGGCCGCTTGTAGAAGACGTACAGCAGCATGCCGATGCAGAGAAACAGCGTAATCGTCGCGATCGCAATGAGCTGGGACATAATGACCGAGATCCCGCCACGAACAACCGATTTGGAGACGAGGAACCGCTGCGCAAGATCCTGGTCGACACCGTAGGCGGCGGTGTGAAGGAAGACCGCCCCGAAGATCCCCGCCCATAACGTGTACGGTTTTTGGAAGTTGAACGACGTGTCGACCAGGAACAGCTTGCTGTGGCCGCCGGGGTTGTTGCTCGGAGAGTTGGCCAGCAGATGGACGATTTCGCCAGGATTCAGCGGGATGCGGTGGAGCAGGATGCCGATCGTCAGGAACGCCGCCCCGATGACGATCGCGAACTGGATGCAGTCCACCCAGACGACCGCCCGCACGCCGCCCATCGTCGTGTAGAACGTGCCGACCGCAGTGATCACGACGATCGCGACGATGAGCTGGGCCAGCGTGGGCGTGTACGGCCCGGCGGATTGCTTCTGGTGGAAGCCGAAGATCAGCAGGCACAGCGGGATCGCCGCGAGGAACAGCCTCGCACCCGATCCGAGCATGCGGCCGAAGATGAACGCGCAGCTCATCGCGACGCGCGCCGATTCGCCGAATCGCTGGGCGAGGTAGCCATAGATCGTCACCGTCCCGGCGCGATAGAGCCGCGGGACGAACAGGAACGCGACGATGATCACGGCAAGGATGCCGCCCGTGGTGAGGATCAGGTAGGAGAGGTCGCCGGCGAACGCGTTGTCGGGCACGCTGACGAACGTCGCGGCCGAGAGCATCGTCGCGACGATCGAGATCGCCACCGCCCAGGCCGGCATCGAGCGGTTGCCCAGGAAGTATTCCTTCTCGTCCTGCTCCTTGCGAGCAACGGCCAGGCCGACGAACGTGACCAGCGCGAAGTACGCGAGGACGACGCCCCAGTCGAGCGGGCCGAAAATGGCGAGCGGCATCAGAGGCATCATCGGTAAATCAGGTACTTGGCCCGGGTCCTCTCGAACGCCTCGAGCGGCTTCTGCCAGCCTTCCGCAAGCGACGCGACGTCAGGGGTGGTCCTGAGCTGGTTCAACGTGTCCGCATTGACCAGCAATCGGCCGATGCCCTTGAGGTGAAACGCGTCGCCGAACAATCGCTTCAGCTCCCACGCGATCCGCAGCCCGGCCCGGACCGGCTCCACCGCCGTCCGGTCGGTCACCTCAATATAGCATCCCTCGCACGGCAGCTTTGCGAATTTGCTCGACGCCGGCGTGAAGGAGACCGGCACGAACCGCAGCCCGGGCATGTGGTCGGCGTTCAGCGCCGCGGCGAGCTTGCGGCCATCGATCCACGGCGCGCCGAACGTCTCAAAGGGCTGATCGGTGCCTCGCCCGACCGACAAGTTCGACGTCTCGAGGAACCCGATGCCCAGGTAGAGCAGCGCCTGCGTCGGGTTCCGCATGTTGGGCGACGGATTCACCCACATCCGCCCCGTGTCGTCCCACCACATCCAGCGGTGCCAACCCTTCATCTCGATGACCGTCAGGTCGCAGCCGATGTGTCGCTCGGCGTCGAACATCCGGGCCATCTCACCCTCGGTCATCCCGTGCGAGACCGGGATCGGGGCATAGGCCGTGAAGCCGAGCGCGTGCTCGTCGGCGATCGGGCCATCGACCAGCAGGCCGGTCACCGGATTCGGCCGGTCGAGGACGTAAAACGGGATCTTGTGGGCCGCGGCGGCTTCCATGCAGAGGCCGAGCGTCGTCGTGTAGGTGTAATAGCGGGCGCCGACGTCCTGGATGTCGTAGACAACGGCGTCCACGTCCTTCAGCATCTCGTCCGTGGGCCGGGTGGTCGGGCCGTAGAGGCTGTAGACGTGGAGGCCGGTCTTGGGGTCGACCGTGTCGGAGACCTTCTCGTCCATCAGCCCGTAAAGGCCATGCTCGGGGGAGAAGAGCTTGGCCAGATGGACGTTCTTCGCGGCGGCGAAGAGGTCGACGGTTCGATTCCCGTTGGCGTCCAGTCCGGTGTGATTGGTGACGAGCGCGACGCGCTTGCCTTCGAGCGGCGCGAAATGCTCTTGTTCAAGGACGTCGATCCCGCAGAGGACGGGTCCGCGGTCCGGCCCAACGCCGGCGGCGATGAGTATGGTGCTGGGTTGAGTGCTCGGTTCCTTGCCGAGCAGAGTTTCCGCGACCACGGTTGCGACCTGGTGGCGCAGGCGAAGGACGTTGCCTTTGCCGTTCGGGTGGACGGAGTTGGTCAGGAGAATCACATAGCACTGGTGGATCGGATCGACCCAGAGCATCGTGCCGGTGAAACCGGTGTGGCCATAGGTGGTGCCGCGCTCGAAGCGGTCGCCGCGGCAGCCCGAATACGGGGTGTCAATGTCGAACCCGTATCCGCGGCAGCCGGAGCGATCCGGCAGGCAGCGTTCGGCCGTCATCTCCTCGAGCGTCGATTCCTTCAGGACGCGATGCCCGTCGAGCGCGCCGTGGTGGAGCAGCATGCGGCAAAAGCGGGACAGGTCGTCCGCGGTGCTGAAGACGCCCGCGTGCCCGGCCACGCCGCCCAAGGCGTCGGCGCGCGGATCGTGGACTTCGCCGATCATCCAGTGGCCGTTGCGCTGCTCGGTAGGTGCGATCGAGTCGCGCCAGCTCGCTGGCGGCTTGAACCGCGTGTGGTCCATCCCGAGCGGCTCAAACAGGTGCTCCTTCGCGAATTGATCGAGCGGCTCGCCGCTGATCACCTCAACGAGCTTGCCGAGCATCTCGTAATTGAGGTCGGAATACGCGAAGTGCGTGCCCGGCGTCCACCTGGGTGCGAGCGCGTAGATGTTCCGCCACGCCTCCTCGGGGCCATGTTCGTAGTCCTTGATGTCGTTATCGGGAATCAGGCCGCTGCGGTGGAGCAGCAGCATCTCGATCGTCATGTCCTGCTTCCCGTTCTGGGCGAACTCGGGGAGGTACTTCGCGACCTTGTCGTGGACGCTGAGCCTCCCCTCGTCCGACAAGATCATGATCGACGGCGCGGTGGCGATCGCCTTGGTGAGCGACGCCATGTCGAAGATCGTGTCCGGCGTCTCGGGGATCTTCGCCGGCTCGACGGCCCGGTTGCCGTAGGCTTTGCGATAGACCACCTCGTCGCCACGGCCGACGAGCAACACCGCGCCGGGCGTCTTGCCCGCGGCGATCGCGTCGTCGATCAACTTGTCCGCATCCTTCAGATGATCGAAGTCGATCGTCGGCTGCGTCGCGGCAGCCACACTGGGTTGGGCCGACGCGGAACGACAAGGGAATAAAGCGAGAAGCAGCACGAGCCCGGCGAGCGGGGCGATGAATCGCTGGGAATGCATAGTGCCATTCGCGCCGGAAACGGCTGATTCATCCCCGCGTTGCCGGTCGGGAGAGTCACCTCACGGGGATGTCGGCAACATATTCGTCGGGAACGATTCCAGCAAGTAAACACCCCCGCAGAAATCATCCACCGCTCGCGGAACGGGTGGCATGGGCATGTGCTCATGCCCGTGCCACCCGAGTTCGCGGGAAGACACGGGCATGAGTACATGCCCATGCCACCCCTGAGGGCGAAACTCGACTGGCAGATTAAGCGGTCGCCTTCTCTCGCTTGGGCTTCGGTTTCCGCGGGACCAACACACGCTCGAGGTTCCGCATCGCCTGGCGCAATCGCTGCTCGTTTTCGACCAAGGCGATCCGAACGAACTTCTCCCCGTTTTCCCCGAACGCGCGGCCCGGCGCCAGCGCGACTTCCGCCTCATCCATCATCCGCAGGCAGAAGTCGATCGTGCTCTCGCCCTTCAGGTGCTCTTCTTTGATCTTCGCCCAGACGAACATGCTGGCCAGCGGCTTCTCGTACCTCCATCCGAACCGGTCGAGCCCGCGACACACCTCGTCACGCCGCTCCTGGTAGATCTTCGCCTGCTCTTCGGGCGTCTCCGGACATTCGCGCATCGCGATGACGCTGGCGATCTGGATCGGTGCGAACATCCCATAGTCGTAGTACCCCTTGATCGTCGCCAGCGCCTTGACCATCTCGGCGTTGCCGGCGCAGAACCCGCACCGCCAGCCGGCCATGTTGTAGCTCTTGCTCATCGTCGTGAACTCGACGCCCAGGTCCTTGGCGCCGTCGGCGGCGAGGAAGCTGGGGGCCTTGTACCCGTCGAAGCAGATCTCGCCGTAGGCGAAGTCGCTGATGATCATGACGCCGTGCCGGCGGCACATCGCGATCGCCTTGTCCCAGAAGCTGGCCTCGATCGTCATGGCCGTGGGATTGTGCGGGTAGTTGAGGATCAGCAGCTTCGGCGTCGGGTAGATCTCCTCGATCGTCCGCTCGATGCGGTCGAGGAACGCCTGGTCGTTGCCCAGCGGAACGCGGATCACGTTCGCGCCGGCCATCGCGGGCGCGTAGATGTGGATCGGGAAGGCCGGGTCGCCCACGACCACCGTGTCGCCCGGGCCCAGCAGCGCCAGGCACAGGTGGCTGAAGCCCTCCTTGCTGCCGATCGTCGCGATCACTTCCGTTTCGGCATCGAGGTCGACCCCGTACTTGCTCTTGTACTTGACGGCGACTTCCTTGCGCAGCCCCGCGATGCCGTTGCTCACGCTGTAGCGGTGGTTGCGCGGGTCGGTGGCGGCTTCCTGAAGCTTCTGCACGACGTTCTCGGGCGTGGGATCGGTGGGATTGCCCATCCCCAAGTCGATGATGTCGATGCCGGCGACGCGCTTCTCGTACTTGGTCTTGTTGATCCGGCCGAAGAGGTAAGGCGGCAGGCGCTGTATGCGGCTGGAGACGTCAATCTTAAATGGTTCGGTCTGCTGGCTCATAAACGGAAGTTCCTGATGGGCGGGCGAATGCGGGTCGCCTTCGCGATTCGCCCTTTCCTTGTCGGACCGGGCGAATCACGGTGATGTCGCCTCGCGTCAGGGCTGGGTCGCCGGCGCGGCTGCGGCCGCCGCCGGCGCCGCCGCGGGCGCGGCTTCGTTCGCGGGCGCAGCGCCAGCCGGCTGGGTTTCGGCTGCGGCGTTGCGCGCCGCGCGCTCCTTGTCCAACTGCTTCTCGAGTTTCTGCCGATCCATCGCCTGTTGCTGCTGGCGCGCCATGAAGCCGTCGTACTGCTTCTTCAGGATCGGATCGTCGATCTGCAGCTTCTGCACGATATCCCGCCCGAGGCCGTCGCTGAGCCTGCCCATCACCGACGTCACCAGCCGGTCGAACATGCTCTTGCGCAGGCTCTCCTTCACGTTCTCGAACTTCACCGCCTTGGGCGCGTGCTTCTGTTCGAGCTTCAGGATGAAAAAGAAGCCGTTGAGGTTCAGCGTGTCGGAGACCTGGCCCGGCTGCAGCGAAAAGGCCATTTCCTTGAACGTCTCCGGCAAGCCCGGCGTCTGCCGGCTGATGCCGGGCATCAGCCCCTTGAGCGGGGCCGTCCGCGCGTCGTGGCTTATCTGCTCGGCGACGTCGCCGAAGTCTTGTCCGTTCTTCAGCCTCTGTCGCGCGTCGGCCACCTGCTGCATATTGGCCAGCTCGATGTAGCGGACGTCGGCGGTCTCGCCGTACTCGACGCCGAACTCCTTCTCGACCATCTCGTCGGTGATCTTCCCCTGCAACAGTCGCTCGGCCTTCTTCCGCAAGTAGGTGTTGATCTCCATCTTCAGGTCGAATTCGGACCGGCTGAAGTGCTGGTTCTCCAGGTACTGGATCAGCAGCGCCTCGCGGTCGTCGGAGATCTGCTTCCGCAGCTTTTCGGCCGTCTCCTTGTCTCCCTTGGCATCAGCCGCGTCGAGCTGATCCTGTTCCTTGGCGTCGGCGTCCTTAAACATCTTGCCGAGCGTCAGCTCCCGCTCCTTGCGCACGTCGTCGGCCGTGACGGGGGCGCGGTCCTTCCGCGCCTCCTGTTTCAGCAGATCGAGTTGGACAATGCCGGTGAGGATCTGAAGACCATGTGACTCGAGCAGCGGCTTCATCAGCTCGGCCATTGTCACAGGTTCGCCATTGATCCGGGCGATGATCCGATCGTCCGACGATGCGGACGCAACCGCGGCGGGTGAAGCGGGCGCGGGCGTGTTGACGGCCAGCGACGGGCCGGTGGTCGGCGCGGGGTTGGCGGTCATTTTCGGCACGCTGCCGGTGCCTTGGGCCGGCTGCTGGTTGCTGCAACCGGCCGACAACGCCACACACCCGATGATCACCGCGCCAAGGGCTCGCTTCAAGGGAGATACTCCTGCTGGAAGAACGCCAAGTTGGCCAAGTATCCCGGCGCCGCCGTGAGTGTCAAGTTGGGAGGGCAAGGCTCCTGCCGAGCCGGGACTCGCTCGGAAAGCGCGGCTCGGCAGGAGCCTCGCCCTCCCGGAATTGGGCCGCCCGCAATGACTGCCTTAAACCAGTCGCACCGGCACTCCATGATCGGCCAGGAACTCCTTCACCTGCCCCACGGAATACGTCCCAAAGTGAAAGATGCTTGCGGCCAGCGCGGCGTCAGCATGTCCGGTGGTCAGCACATCGAGCATATGCTCCGGCGAGCCCGCCCCGCCGCTGGCGACGACCGGGATCTTTACCGCATCACTCACGGCACCGGTCATCTCCAGGTCATACCCGGCCGTCGTGCCGTCGGCGTTCATCACATTGAGCACGATCTCCCCCGCCCCCAGCGATTCGGCCTGCTTCGCCCATGCCAACACGTCAATGCCGGTCGGCGTCCGCCCGCCGTTGACGAACACTTCCCATATCTCGCGGCCGTCCTTCTTCACCCGGTTCGCATCGAGGCCCAGCACCGTCGCGCAGCGGCCGAACTTGCGGGCGATCTCCGCCAGCAGCATGGGGTTCTTCACTCCCGCCGAGTTGATGCTCACCTTTTCGGCGCCGGCCTGGATCAGGCGCGTCGCGTCGTCCAGCGTGCGGATGCCGCCCCCCACCGTCAGCGGCATGAAGATCTGCTCGACCACTTTCGCCACCAGGTCGGCCATGATCTGCCGCCCCTCGTGGCTGGCGGTGATGTCGTAAAAGACCAGCTCATCCGCCCCCTGCGCCTGGTACCGCTTGGCCTGCTCGACGGGATCGCCCGCGTCCACGTGGTCGAAGAACTTCACGCCCTTCACCACGCGTCCACGATCCACGTCCAGGCAGGGGATGATGCGTTTGGTCAGCATGAATGAAAATGCCGATTGCCGAATGGCCAATGCCGAATGGGCCGGACCCCGCGTGGGTGCCTTTCATTCGGCTTTCGCAATTCGGCAATCGGCAATCTCTTAAGGGTGACCGACGGGACTCGAACCCGCGACGTCCAGGACCACAACCTGGCGCTCTGCCAACTGAGCTACGGCCACCATTTCTCACCTAAGTTTTATCCGCCGTTCGGCAACTGTCAACGTATGTCGGTTGAGCCCGGCCGCCGGCAAACCGCA
>DASXMX010000108.1:0-3053 GCA_036495445.1 Tepidisphaeraceae bacterium | reverse complement strand
CGCCCTCCCGATTACGGACGATCTGCATGAAGGCGGTGTGGTACGATTCGCAAGGCGACGCCCAGGCAGTGTTGAAGGATGGCGCGCTGCCGGACCCCGAGCCGGGGCCGGGGGAGGTGCGCGTGCGGTTGCATGCGTCGGCGGTGAACCCGACCGACACGAAGGTCCGCAGCGGCTGGCGCGGGACGCGGCCGATGCCGTTCCCGCGCATCATCCCCCACCAGGACGGGGCCGGCATCATCGACCGCGTCGGCCCCGGCGTCGATGCGTCGCACGTCGGGCAGCGTGTGTGGGTCTTCGAGGCGCAATTCCGCCGCCCATTCGGCACCGCGGCCGAATACACGGTCGTCCCCGCTTCTAACGCGGTGCGGCTCCCAGCGCACACGAGCTTCGCTGAAGGGGCATGCCTAGGCATTCCCGCGATGACGGCGCACCGATGCCTCTTCATGGACGGTCCCGTCGCGGGGCAGACGATCCTCGTCACCGGCGGCGCGGGGGCGGTGGGGTTCTATGCGGTGCAACTGGCGCGATGGGGCGGCGCGGCGCGCGTCGTCGCCACGGTGAGCCGGCCGGAGCAGGCGGCGGTCGCGCTCGCCGCGGGCGCGGATGCGGTGATCAACTACAAAACGGAAGACGTCGCGGCCCGCCTGAAGGAGGTCACCGGCGCGGCGGACGGGCGGGGGATCGATCGCGTGATCGACGTCAACTTCGGCGCGAACGTGAACGTGGCTGTTGACGTCCTGAAGCCCAACGGCGTGATCGCGACCTACGCCTCCGGCGAGGACCCGCGCGCCCGGCCGGCGATCCCGTTCTTCCCGCTGATGCTCAACGGGATCACGGTGCACTTCGTGCTGGAATACGTGATGCCCGCCGAAGCGAAGGCCGCCGCCGTTCGGGACATCACATCCGCCCTGAAGGCCGGCGCGTTGCGGCACAACGTTGCTCGCCGGTTCCCTCTCACCGCCGCGGACGTGGCCGCGGCGCACGACCTACAGGACAGCGGAACGCTGATCGGCAAGGTGGTGATCGAAATCGACTGAGCGGTTACGACGCGTCGGCGTATTGCTGCCGGGGCCGCAGCCGGCGGCGCCAGGTGTCGGCGTGACACTTGGGGCAGGCGTGCCGCGGGAGCTCGCCCTGATCGAGCGGCTCGAAGCCGCACGTCGGGCATTCGATGTACAGCGCTCCGCTGATTTTCCACCGCACCGGCCGCACCGCATCCATCCGCAGTGCGGACTTTCCGTGGTTTGGTTGATCGGGATTCATGACGATACTCCGCTCCGATGTACGTTGAGCGAAACCCCATTTCGACTATAATTTGTCCAGCGTTTCCACTCTTCTCACGCGACGCCGCGTGCCCGGCCGCGGCCCTCGTGCGGGCCGGAGCCCGTGTCGACGGGATCCTGCGGAGCGGGCTTGCGCGTTTTGCCGGCGAACCCCGGCCGCTCGCCCAGCCGCCAGGGGCTTCGCGGCTCCCACGCGCCCGCCGGCGCCGCGGCCCGCCGCGACGCGGCGACGCCGGCCTCGGCGTCCCGCTCGGCCAGCTCCTCCCGCACCAGCTTGGCCAGCATTTCGACGCGCTCCCGCGTCACGCTCGTCAGGCACGCGGCGGTCTTCAGGTAATTCGCGAGCTGCAGCTCGAGAAGACCCCGTGCCCGGTCATCCGTGTGGCGATCCCGCATGGAATGGATCCCTGTCTAAAATGCAATGACCCCCTTGACCGGCTCCCGTACGACCCGTCTTGTCAACGCTCTTTCAGTGCGCACGCACACGCAAGT
The DNA here is from genome assembly GCA_036495445.1 of Tepidisphaeraceae bacterium. Taxonomy (GTDB): domain Bacteria; phylum Planctomycetota; class Phycisphaerae; order Tepidisphaerales; family Tepidisphaeraceae; genus DASXMX01. The sequence continues at coordinate 1,275 of DASXMX010000108.1, read as the reverse complement.
CAGGCGATGCGCGCGAGACTTCGCAACGGTCGGCGTCGGGTTGCCCCGACGAGCGCATTACGAGTTTTACTTAAAGGAGACAGCCGATCCCTGGCAGATGTGAGTGCGACGCTCTCTGGGCCCCGCGCTGAACCATCCCGTTGCGGGTCGACACAACGGCCATGGGAAACCGCCTCGCACCGATGGCGGCGATTCCCGGCTAACGACCCGGAATGGCTCTCGAATTGAGAGATTCGTGTGTGCATCCGACGCCTCCATGGCGCCGTGTGTACATCCGGTGCCCTCATGGCACCGAACCACTCGTTACGACCTTACTTTTTACAGCAAGTTCCCCGATTAGGAAAGCCGAGCCGCGGACATTCCGCCTCTCGGCTGCCCATCCTCCCCCGTATACTTCAAATAACTTTCCCAAGTCAACGCCAAACTGGCAAATATTTACGGATCCTGATGATTTCGCAAAAATCCGTACGAAGCCCCGGACGCGCGGTTCGAAAAATCTTTCGTGAATCGCACGGCGTGCCCAAGCGCGTCCTCGGGAACCTGTCCCTGCTGCTCATGGTGGCGGGCCTGATTCTCGTCCGATTGCTGATCCATCTAAAGGTCCTCGCCAGCCCGTGGTGGGACGTGCTGGCCGGCGGGTTTGAGGCGGGCACCGTCGGCGCACTGGCCGACTGGTATGCCGTAACCGCCTTGTTCCGCGAGATCCGCCTGCCGGTCGTGCGGCTGCCGATCCCGCTGCTCACGCGGCACTCGAACATCATCCTCCGCAACCGCCGGCGGATCAGCGACAACATCGCCGACATGGTCGAGAACCGCTGGCTCTCGCCCGAGGCGATCGCCCGCCAGCTCGAGCGACACGCCCCGGCCGATGAATTGCTGCGCTATTTCGATTATCCGCCGCATCTGGATGCGGCATTGGACCTGGTCCGGCGGTTCCTCCACCTGCACGCCCCGGGCATCGCCCGGCCGGAGACTGCCGCCTTCGTCGAATCGATCATGCGCGATCAACTCGGCGGCCTGCGCTTCGCCCGGCCGCTGGGCGCGTGGGTGAAGTCGGCCATCGAACGCCACGACCACGAGGCGATCTGGGACGGCCTGCTCGACACGCTCGCCGCCGGACTGGCCGATCGCGAACTCCATGCCTGGCTCGCCCTGCAGGTGCGGCAGGTCGCGGCAGGCTACGCGCGACGCGACCTGCTCAAGCTCCTCGCCACCGCCTACGGCGAATTGAGCGGCGCGCTCGACTACGAAGTCGTCGCGGCGAAGGTCATCGAG
>DASXMX010000107.1:0-8973 GCA_036495445.1 Tepidisphaeraceae bacterium | reverse complement strand
AGATGGTCAAGCGCGAGAGCGACGCGCGGACGATCGGCTACGGCGCGATGCTGATGGAAGGGCTCGTGGGCGTCGTCGCGCTGATCGCGGCCTCGACCCTGCCCGTGCGCGACTACTACGCGATGAACACCGCCCTGGCCGACGCGCCCAAGTACGAGCAGCGGATCCTGCAGATCGGCGGCGGGATCGAGCACCTGGGCAGTTGGGAGCAGCGGACGCAGGAAAACCTCCGCGGCCGCACCGGCGGCGCGGTCACGCTGGCCGTCGGCATGGCCAACATCTTCGACCAGGCGGCGGGGCGGTTCTTTGCCCGATCGCGATCGACGCTCGATGCGGTTTGGAAATACTGGTACCACTTCGCGATCATGTTCGAGGCGCTGTTCATCCTCACCACGATCGACGCCGGCACACGCATCGGGCGTTTCCTGCTGCAGGAGGCGATGGGGAAGGCGATTCACCCGAAGCTCGGCAGGACCGACTGGTGGCCCGGCGCCCTGCTCAGCACCGCGCTGATCGTGCTCGGGTGGGCCTACTTCATCAACGCCAACGAGATGCGGATGATCTGGCCGATGTTCGGCATCGCCAACCAGATGCTGGCGGTGATCGCGTTGGCGGTGCTGAGCGCGTACCTAGCGAACGAGGGCCGGACGAAGTACCTGGCGGTGACGGTGCTGCCGATGATCTTCGTCGCCACGACGACGTTCACCGCCGGGGCCGAGATGCTCTCGATCCAGATCAACGGCCTCTCGACGCAACTCCACAACGCGCCTGGCACGCGCAACGGCGCCGCGATCCTGCAGGCCAGCGTCCTGGGCGGGCTGATCATCGCAATGCTGATCTGCGGATCGATCGTCGTCCTGGCCAGCGCCGCCCGGATCTGGAAGGCGATGAACGGCACGGCGCGTCCGGTGGCAGCGATGGTCACGGCAGAATAGCCTGGTGGGTGTCGCTCGCAGGCAAATCACAGAGGACACAAAGAACACAGAGGAAAGCTTGGGACAATGGTTTGATCGCTCCCATGAGTCCCCGCGTTCCGCGGCGCGCCCGTAGGGCCGCGAGACTCCGAACCTCGCTCGCTTTGGGTACCCCGGAGGTTCTTCCTCTCCGGTTCCGTCTCTGTGTTCTCTGTGTCCTCCGTGATCTCTGTGGTTCTCTTTCGGGACGCCCCACGAGCCGAGCAGGCGGGGTGACAAAGGGCGGGTCCTTCTCTATTATCCGCAGCCCACTAGGGATACCCCGGGAGAAGCACCGCGATGGCCGCCGAGTTTAAGATGCCGCAGTTGAGCGACACGATGACCGAGGGAACGGTCCTCAAGTGGCGCAAGAAGGAAGGGGAGAAGGTCAAGTCGGGGGAAGTGATCGCCGAGATCGAGACGGACAAGGCGGCGATGGAGAGCGAGTCGTTCGAGAGCGGCACGGTCGCCGCGATCTTGGTCCCCGAGGGCCAGAAGGCGCCGGTCGGCGCGATCCTGGCGGTGATCGCGACCGCGGGCGAGAAGGCGGACGAGGTCAAGAAGAAGTACGCGTCACGCGCCGCGACCCCAAGTGCCGCGCCAGCGCCGGCCAAGGCACCCGCCCCTGCGCCGAACGCCAAGCCTGCCGCACCGACGCCCGCGTCAACCGCCCCTCAAAAGCCTCAGCCTTCGGCTGGGGCTACAGCCGCTCCTTCGTCGAAGAGCTATCAGTACGACATCGTCGTGATCGGCGGAGGCCCGGCCGGATACGCGGCGGCGATCCGCGCCGGCCAGCTTAAGAAACGCGTCCTCTGCATCGAGAAAGAGAACCTCGGCGGCACGTGCTTGAACTGGGGCTGCATCCCGACCAAGGCGCTGCTCGAGGACGGCGCGTTCATCCGCAAGCTTCGCACCGAAGCCGACAAGCATGGGCTGTCGTTTCAGAACCTGCAGATCAATTTCTCCAAGCTCATCTCCCGGAGCCGCGACATCGCCGACAAGCTGGCCAAAGGCGTCGCGTTTCTGTTCTCGAAGCACAGCGTCCAGAGCGAAAAGGGCACCGGCCAACTGCTCGGCCCGCATCGCGTGCGGATCACGACCGCTTCGGGCACGAAGGACGTGACCGCCCAGCACGTGATCCTCGCCAGCGGCGCGAAGGCGACGCCGCTGCCGTTCGCGCCGTTCGACGGGAAGCAGGTGATCAGCAGCCGGGAGGCGATGATCCTGCCGCAGCAGCCCCGGCGGATGGCGATCATCGGCGCGGGCGCGATCGGGAGCGAGTTCGCCGACTTCTACAACGCGATCGGCACCGAGGTGACGCTCGTCGAGATGCTGCCGCAGATCCTGCCCAACGAGGACGAGGACGTCGCGCGGACGCTCAAGAACAGCTTCGAGAAGCGCGGCATCAAGGTCTTCACGGGCACGAAGACGGAGAAGGTCGAGAAGACGCCGGGCGGCGTGAAGCTCACGCTCTCGGGCGAGAAGGCAACCACGATCGAGGCCGACGTCGTGCTCGTCGCGATCGGCGTCACCGGGAACGTGGACGGGATCGCGGCCCCCGAGTCGGGCCTGGAACTGTTCAAGAACCGGGTGAAGGTGGATCCCGAGTACCAGACGAACCTGGAGAACGTCTGGGCGATCGGCGACTGCATCAGCCTGCACTGGCCGCAGCAAAGCGCGCTGGCGGGCTATCGGCACCCGGACCTGGCGCACGTGGCACACCACGAGGCGGTGAACGTGGTCGAGCACATCGCCGGGATCTCCGACCACACGATCGATTACCGCCAGATCCCCGCCTGCACTTACACGCACCCGCAGGTGGCGAGCATGGGACAGAATGAGCGGAAGCTGCGGGACGAGGGCCGGCGGATCAAGATCGGCAAGTTCCCCTTCACTGCCAGCGGCCGGGCGCTGGCCGCGGGCGAGACCGAGGGCTTCGTCAAGCTGATCTTCGACGCCCAGTACGGCGAACTGCTGGGCGTCCACATGATCGGCGAGAACGTGACCGAACTGCTCAGCGAACTGGTGATGGCGCGCAAGCTCGAAGCCACCGAAGCCGAGATCATCGAGGCGATGCACCCGCACCCGACGATGAGCGAAGCCGTCATGGAAGCCGCGGGTGTCGCGGACGGTCGGTCGATTCATATGGCATCCTGATTCGACGGTCGGAGGGAAGAATCGGTCCGCGAATGGACGCGAATGGACGCGAATAGGAAGACAGGGAAAGAAGGGGATTGATGTGGCACGGGCGCCCCGCCCGTGCGCATTGATCGTGAATACGCACGGGCGGGGCGCCCGTGCCACGTGGGAGTCCGTCGTCGCTTTTCGTTTCTCCTCCTCCTATTCGCGTTCATTCGCGTCCATTCGCGGACCAACTTCTTCTCCCCAACACTCAATCGGCTCCCGCTGTCCAATCGCGAGTCCTACGATCGTCTTCCGGAGAAGGGAACCGCCCTTGGATCGCGCTAACGAACCGCTTTCGACGCCCGCCCGCAGCCCCATCGTCGAGCTGCTCAGCCTCGCCGCGCCCACGGTGGCGCAGATGGCGTCGTACACGCTGATGCAGTTCATCGACACGCTGATGTTGTCCCGCGTGGGGGAGACGGAGGCGACCGCCGCGGGCAACAGCGGGCTGCTCGCCTTCTCGATCATCAGCTTCGGCGTCGGCGTGCTCTGGGTCGTCAACACGCTGGTGAGCCAGGCCTTCGGTCGTCGGGACTGCAACGCCTGCGGGCGATACCTATGGCAGGGGATCTGGTTCGGCCTGCTCATGTCGGCACTATTGGCGCCGATGCTGCCCATCGCGCCGCACATGTTCCGCTGGTTCGGGCATGATCCGCAGCTCGTGCGGAACGAATCGATTTACCTGCGGATCGTCCTGGCCGCGACGGTCTTCAAGATGATCGGCACCACGTTCTGGCAGTTCCTGCTGGCGACCGACCGGCCGGTGCAGGTGATGATCGCAACGGTGACGGGAGTCGCGGTGAACGCGGTGGCGGCGTGGGCGATGCTGTTCGGCCATTTCGGGCTGCCGAAGATGGGCGTCGCCGGGGCGGCGTGGGGGCAGAACGTGGGCGTCTTCGTCGAGATGTGCTTCCTGATCTACTTCGCCACCCGGCCCAGGTTTCGAAGGCTCTACAACTTGGGCGACTGGAAACTCCGGCGCGCGGAGATGGGGACGCTGGTACGCGTCGGCATCCCGTCGGGCCTGCAGATCACCGCCGACGTGCTCGCCTGGTCGCTGTTCAGCGTCTGGGTGATGGGTGCGTTCGGCACGACGGCGATGGCCGCCAACACGTTCATGATGCGGTACATGGTCCTCAGCTTCATGCCGGCGTTCGGCATCTCGACCGCGATCACGGCGCTGGTGGGCCGGTACATCGGCCGGGGCGAGCCCGATGTTGCGGTGCAACGGGCAAACCTGGGGTTTGCCCTGACGGCCGTCTACATGGTGAGCTGTGGCCTGTTTTTCTTCCTCGGCCGCAACGTGCTGATCCACCTGTTTACCAGCGACCCGCAGGTGCTGCGGACTGGCGCGATGCTGCTGGTCTTCGCGGCGGTATATCAGTTCTTTGACGCGCTCTATATCACGTACAACGGCGCGCTCCGCGGCGCGGGCGATACGCTTGTGCCCGCCATTGCGACGGGCGTGCTCTGCTGGGGCATTACGGTCGTCGGCGTGTATGTCATTGCCCGGTCGTTCCCCCGGTTCGGTCCGGTGGGGCCTTGGACCGCCGCGACGATCTACGGGATCATCCTCGGGCTGTTCATCTACCTAAGATTCCGTCGCGGCGCCTGGCGGCGCATCCACTTGGAGCGGGACTCCGGCCCCGATAGAGTACCGGGCCTCGACGAAACGCCCGAAGTGCCGCTGGGGGCGTGAGCGTCGTAGTAACTGCTAGGTTTGTCGTCACTGGGACCGCCGCTTGCGGCTTCGCGAACGTCGCCGCGTTCCGCGGCGGGCGCCTGACGGCGGACGCGGCGATATTCGCGAAGCCGCGACTCGACTGAGCTCGTCGAAGTCAAGCGGCAAACCCATTCGTTTCGGATCGTCTTGAGCATTGAAATGTCAACGGAACAAGTCCAAAAGAAGAGTTACAAGGACACCCTCAACCTGCCCCAGACCGGTTTCCCGATGGAAGCCAAGCTGGTGCAGAACGAGCCCAAGCGCCTGGAGCGCTGGCACGAGATGCGGCTGTACGAGAAGGTGCAGGCCGCCCACGCGCGTGACCCGAAATGGGTCCTGCACGACGGGCCGCCGTTCGCGAACGCCGACATCCACATCGGCCACGTAATCAATAAAACGCTCAAAGACGTGTTTATCCGCTTCCGCACCATGCTCGGGCACCAGACACCCTACGTCCCCGGGTGGGACTGCCACGGCCTGCCCATCGAGCACAAGATCCAGCAGGATCTGGGGAATAAGCTCCGCGAGATGAGTGTGCTCGACGTGCGCAAGCGCTGCTTTGCGCATGCCGAGAAATACGTCGGCATCCAGAGCGCCCAATTCCAGCGCCTCGGGATTCTGGGCGAATGGGAGAAGCCGTACCTCACGATGGCTCCCTCCTACGAGGCGAGCACGCTCGAAGTATTCGCGAAGATCGTCGAGAAGGGGCTGGTCTATCGCAAGCTCAAGCCCGTCCCCTGGTCCGTGGCGAACCAGACCGCGTTGGCGGATGCCGAACTCGAATACCAGGACGTCACCGACAGCAGCGTCTACGTCGAGTTCCCAACGACCGACAGTCGCACCGGCGCGACGCACCTGCTCGTCTGGACGACCACGCCCTGGACGCTCCCGGCCAACCTGGCCATCGCGGCCGGGCCGGAGATCGAGTATTCGCTCGTCCGCTATAACAAGGGCGGCGAGGAACGCGTCGGCCTCGTCGCGGCGGAACTGGGCACGCGCGTCTTCGAACTGTTCCCCGGCTCCAAGCCGCAGGTCGTCGGCACGCGAAAGGGCGCCGATCTGGCCGGTGCGGAATACCGCCACCCGTTCATCAACCGGACGGGGAAACTCGTCCTGGCCGACTACGTCACCACGACCGACGGCACGGGCCTCGTCCACACGGCGCCGGGCCACGGCGAGGAGGACTACGAGACGGGCATCCGCGAAGGCCTGCCGGTCTACAGCCCGGTGATGTACAACGGCCGCTTCGACGACACCGCCCCCGAGTGGCTCCGCGGCAAGACCGTCTGGGAAGCCAATCCGGTCATCACGCAGCATCTGGCCGACAAGGGCCTGCTCTTTGCCGAGCAGAAGATCACCCACAGCTACCCGCACGACTGGCGGAGCAAGACACCGATCATCTTCCGCGCGACCGAGCAATGGTTCATCGCGATGGATCAGCCGTACGAGGGCAAGTCGCTGCGCGACCGGGCCGTCGAGGCGGTTCAGACGCAGGTCGGCTTCGTGCCCGAGTGGGGGCGCGCCCGCATGCTCGGCATGCTCCAATCCCGGCCCGACTGGTGCATCTCGCGCCAACGTGCCTGGGGCTTGCCGATCCCGGTCTTCTATAACGAGAAGGGCGAGGCGCTCCTCACGCCGGAGTCGGTCCGCGCGGTCGCGACGCGGTTCGGCGAAAAGGGCTCCGACGCCTGGTTCACCGATTCGCCCGCCGAGTTGCTCGGGCCCGACTTCAACTATCCGCCGGGCTTTGCGCCCGAGAACCTGCGGAAGGAAAAGGACATCTTCGACGTCTGGTTCGAGAGCGGCTCGTCGTGGCACGCGGTGCTTCTGGGCCGGGATTATTTGAGCTTCCCGGCCGACCTGTACCTCGAAGGCTCCGACCAGCACCGCGGCTGGTTCCAGCTCTCGCTGTTGCCGAGCCTCGGCGCGACGGGCGGGCCGCCGTTCAAGCAGGTGCTGACGCACGGGTTCGTCGTCAAGCCCGACGGCACGAAGGTCAGCAAGAGCGACAAGGAATACGTGAAGGCGGTGGACGAAATCAACCGCCACGGGGCCGACGTGCTGCGCCTCTGGTGCTGTAGCGTCGACTACCAGAACGACATCCCGACCAGCCCGCAGACGATCAAGGAGTTCGGCGACAAGTACCGCAAGATCCGCAACACGCTGCGCTACCTGCTGGCAAACCTCTACGACTTCAACCCGGAGACGGACGCGCAGGTCGTGCCGCCCAACAGCTTGGACGGCTGGGCCTGGGCCGAGCTCGACGCGCTCATCCGCGACGTGCGGGAGGCGTACGAGAGCTACCAACTCCACCGCGCCTTCCGGCTGCTGCACGACTTCTGCTCGGTGCAGATCAGCTCCATCTACGGCAACGCGATGAAGGACCGGCTCTACTGCGAGTTGCCGACGTCGCCGCTGCGTCGCCGGAGCCAGACGGTGCTTTACCGGATCCTGCTGGCGCTCACGAAGCTGCTCGCGCCGATGCTGGTCTTCACCGCCGATGAGGCGTGGGAGTACATCACGCTCAAGCCAAAGAGCGAGGCGGACCTCGTGAGCGTTCATCTGTCGCGGCTCCCCGAACCATCGGGCGTGGTCGCTTCCGAGGAACAACGTGCCGAATGGCGGCAGCTTTTCGAGTTCCGCGACGCGGCCCTGCTGCAGCTCGATGCATTGAAGAAAGAATCGGGCCTGAACAAGGCGCTCGACGCCGAGGTGGTCTACCACGTCGACAACGCCGCCCTGCGGGAGCGCCTGGCGAGCTATGCCGTCGATTTGGAGGACCTCGTCGGCGCCGGCTTCCATTCGCTTCAGGGCAGGGCGGCCGAGGGTGCCGCGACGAGTGTCAAGGTGCTCGACCGCCGCGAGACGTACAAGGCATGCGCCCGAAGCTGGAAGCGCCGGCCGGACGTCGGGTGTGACCCTGAGTTCCCCGACCTCTCCGCCCGCGACGCCGCGGCCGTGTGCGAACTGGGCCGGTGATCAACGATCAACGGACACGCGCGACTCACGTTTCCCTCGCCCGGAACTCCGGGAGAGGGCAGGGTGAGGGTTTGCCGCACGAGGTTAACCGTTAGACGAGCGTCGAAGGACGATTGATAATCAGAGCCGGGGCGTGTCGCCCCGGTCGGAACCGAAAGTTCCGCGGCCTTTCACCGATCGGTGTGATCCGACGAGGGAACGTCAGAACTGGACCTTCGGTCCAGACCGGACCGAAACGGTCCGGCTCTGATTCGTCTCAATAGTCGGAAACTGGATTTGAGAGTGGGCGTCGCGCGGTAAACCCTCACCCCAACCCTCTCCCGGCGTGCCGGGCGAGGGAGTTGAAGATGACCTTCTGAATGGGCAAATCTCCCATCAAACTCGCCGTGCTCGTCAGCGGGGGCGGCACGACGCTCCAGAACCTGCTGGACGAGATCCGCTCCGGCCGGCTGAACGCCCAGATCCCGCTGGTCATCGGCTCACGTCCGGAACTCGTCGGACTTGAACGGGCCGCCAAGGAGGGGATCCGCAATGTCGTCGTCGACCGTCGAACCTATCCCGCCTGCGCCGACTTCAGCCGGCGCGTCGTCGACCTCTGCGCCGAGGCGAACGTCGACCTGGTCTGTCTCGCCGGATGGCTTTGCCTCCTCGATCTGCCGGATTCGTTCCTCGGGAAGGTGATGAACATCCACCCGGCCTTGCTCCCCAGCTTCGGCGGGCGGGGCATGTACGGCCGAAAGGTCCACGAAGCCGTCCTCGCCCACGGTTGCAAGCTCTCTGGCTGCACCGTCCATTTCGTCGACAACACCTACGACACCGGCCCGATCATCCTCCAGCGCGCCTGCCCCGTCCTGGATGGCGACACGCCGGAAACGCTCGCCCACCGCGTCTTTGACGAGGAGAAGATCGCCTACCCCGAGGCGATCCGGCTGTTCCAGCAGGGACGACTGAAGGTGGAAGGGCGGCGGGTGAGATTGCTGGGCGATCGCTGATTGCGGACAGCGGACCTTCCACGGAGCGGTTGCGCGCCCAACGGCTCAACGATGCCGGAGCACGTCGAGGATGCCCAGCGTTCCCAGCGCGACGCTGATGATCCCGTTCATGCCGAAGAAGGCGAGGCCGAGCTTCGAGAGG
>DASXMX010000106.1:0-16455 GCA_036495445.1 Tepidisphaeraceae bacterium | reverse complement strand
CGCAATCCTAATCCCCGCGATCCTTCTCTTCATCCACGGGAAGTACGTCATTGCGTCCGCGTGGATACTCATCGTGCTCGTTGTCCTGGAAACGCTGTGAGTCCCCGGCGATTGCCCAGTGGGCTCCGTACTGCAGGCGCTGACCGTATACGGTTTGCGCTGCGCCAAATTCCAGGACGGTCCCTTGTCCAGTTCGCACGTCCCGCCTACCCCCGCCTCGAACGCCGCCGTTCGGATCAGTGCGTGGTGTGGGCGTAATAGGTCACCAACGCGGCGACGACCGGGAGGGCAACCACCATCTCCTAAAAACGACCCATCGGACTTGAGCCTGCTGCAGACCATCGAGCCCGGCCCTTGGGCCTTGGTCCTTCGATGGACGCCGAGCGGCGCGGACATGGCCCGTTCCACGTCCGGCTTGTCCGCCGGGAAGCCCGCCCGTGTAGCTGGGAAGCTTGCTCCCCGTTTCGACGCGAAAAACGGGGAGCGAACTCCCCGGCTATACGAGGTCCGTCGCAAGTTCCGGCATGGCTGAGACATATGACTATTGAGAGAATTCACAAATTCCATGAGAACAATTACGTCCGCCTGGCATCTTAACATAATGCGAACTTTTGGCGAAGTCTGCATTGGGAGACAGGGGAGGGAAGACAGGGGGACGCGGGGACAGGGGGACGCGGAGAGAGGCGGCTGCGTTCGACGTCCCCAAGTCGCGTGCGACGGATGGGGGTGCGGCGTCCGCTTCCACCTGTTCGCTTCGCGACCACGGAGACGGAGAGATGGCTCATAACGGCATCTGAGATCATACGTTACAAACAGATTGCCCGCGGCTGGCCCGGTGCGGCGCGCGTGCGACGGGCCGTGCGACATCGGCGGGCGCGTCGCACGACCGGCGCGGGGCAGCGGAATGATAAGATGTTTTGTCCAATGCGGTTGGAGCCCAGATGCATTGGATCCCATGCATCAGATGCGGGGCTTTGATGGGCCCGGCGGGGCCGGGCGGTGGCGGCGGTCAGGGGTCGCCGGGGAGGGTGTCGCGCGCGGGACAATTTGGCGTTTTCATATAAGTGGCTTAAAGATGGGCGATTACGTATTCACAAAGACCGATCCTGCGCGACTGGGCGCGACAGATTCCGGGCGTCGCGCCGGGGCGGGCGGAGCAGAACCGGCGGGCGACAGGGCGCATGGGCCGCGGGGCGGTGGCAGGTCCGTGGCGCGCCACAAAGTGTCACGGAGTGTCACCCGGCCTTGGTGGGAATAAAGGCGGCGGGCTGGGATACCACGTTCGAAGCGTCGGTCATTCCCCACTTAAGGAAGGAGCGTCTCTTATGCGACTTGCATCGATCGTCTTGACGTTGGGCCTCACCTTTGCGATCTCCCGGGCTTTGGCCCAGGAGGCGCCGGGCGGCAACGGACCGTACCGCCTCTTGCAAACCGAGAAGGTCGGAGGCGAGGGCGGGTTCGATTACGTTTACGCGGATTCGGCGGGCCGGCGGCTTTACGTGCCGCGCAGCGGGCGGCCGAGCGGGCGGGTGGAGGTGTATGAGCTGGAGACGCTCAAGCCCGCCGGCACGATCCCGAACACCAACGGCGTGCACGGCGTGGCGGTGGATCCCAAGTCGCATCACGGGTTTGCCAGCAGCAAGCCGGTGGTGATGTTCGACACCCAGACGCTGCAGCCGATCAAGAACATTGAGGTGGAGGGGAACCCGGACGGCATCCTGTTCGAACCGGCCACCGAGACGATATGGGTTTTGAGCCATCGGGCGCCCAACGTGACGGTGATCAAGGCGTCGGACGGGTCGATCGCCGGGACGATCGACCTGGGCGGCGCGCCCGAGGAGGCCGCCAGCGACGGGAACGGGCGCGTCTACATCGATATCGAAGATAAGAACAACGTGGCGGCGGTGGATGCGAAGGCGATGAAGGTGCTGGCCCACTACGACCTGGCCGGCAAGGGCGGCGGGCCCGCGGGGCTGGCGCTGGACGCGAAGAACCACGTGCTGTTCGCCTTCTGCCGCAACCCGCACACGGCGGTGATCCTGAACGCCGACGACGGAAAGATCCTCGCCACGCTGCCGATCGGCAGCGGCGTGGACGCGGGCGAGTTCAACCCCGACACGATGGAAGCCTTCAGCTCGCAGCGCGACGGTACGCTGACCGTCATCAAGGAGACCAATCCCACGACCTTCGAAGTGGAGCAGACGGTGCAGACCAAGCCGGGCGCGAAGACCTCGACGCTGGACCTGAAGACGGGCCGGATCTACCTGATCACCGCCGAGCAGGCGGCGCCGCCGGCGAACGCCGCGGGCGGCGAAGGCCAGCCCCGGCAACGGGGCGGGCGGATGGTGCCGGGGTCATTCTCGATCCTGGTGGTGGGGAAGTAACCCGGCGGCGTCGGGCATGGCGGAATCATGGATTAACCACAGAGACACAGAGCGCACAGAGAAGAAATGCGTTTGGGCCACAGATGGGGCACAGATGCACACAGATGAAATGCGGATTTGACATTTGAGATTTCAGATCTTGGTTGCATTTGTGTGCATCTCTGTCCGGCGGCCAACACTTGTCTTTTGTTCTTCTCCGTGCCCTCTGTGTCTCCGTGGTTGTATTTAATGCAGATGCGCATAGGAGGGGGCGACGACGCTGGCTCGCGGGGCTTGCGAATCAGGCGGCCGGGGTGACGCGGACGGGGTGGGAGACGACGACGCGGTTGCGGCCGTCGGCCTTGGCGCGGTAGAGGGCGGCGTCGGCGCGGGCGACGAGCTGTTCGGTAGCGGCGACGCCATCGCCCATGAGCGACCCGATGCCGACGGACATCGTGAGGCCGTTGTTGCGGCGGAGGACGGCCGCGGTCGCCCGGCCGAAGTCCTCGCGGACGCGGGCGGCCACGCCGGCCGCCTCGTCGGTGCCGGCCCGCGGCAGCAGGAGGACGAACTCGTCTCCGCCGTACCGGGCGGCCACGTCCATCTTCCGCAGGTTCGACGTGATCGCCTTGGCGGCGACCGTCAGCAACTGGTCGCCCATCTGGTGCCCGAGCGAGTCGTTGAGCTGCTTGTACCCGTCGAGGTCGATCATGACGCACGAGAGGTCGTTGCCGTACCGCTGCGCCTCGGCGAAGAGCTGCTCGATCACCATGCCGAAGTGCCGGCGGTTGTAGAGGCCCGTGAGCGGGTCGGTGGCCGCGGCCAGTTCGAGCCGGTGGAGCGATTCCTCGAGCTGCAGGTTCTTCTGGTGAACCTCCTCGTAGGCGCGTTCGAGGTCCTGGCGGAGCCGCTTGTTCTCCCGCTCGACCTTGGCGGCGGTGAGGTTCTTCTCGACGACCAGCGGGATGGTGAACAGGTATTCGCCGAACTTGACGACGTAGTCCATCGCGCCGCGGCGGATCGCCTCGACCGCGGTGCGGCCGACGTTCTCGCCCGTGACGAGGATGACCGGGGTGCCGATCTCCGCGTGGCGCATCCGCTCCAGCAGGTCCAGCCCGGTGCCATCCGGCAGGTTGTAGTCCGACAGGATCAGGTCGAACGCGTCCACGTTCGCCCGCAGCGCGTCGGCGATCGTCGCGGCGCCGTCCACCGTCCCGGGGCCGAAGTGGGCCTCGAGCGTCTGGCGGATCAGGTCCCGTTGATCCGGGTCGTCTTCGATGATGAGCAGCTTCAACCCGGCCACCTCTCCCGCCAGCCTTCTCCCCGCACAACGTACCGCGAGGCCTCGGTGAAGACCTACGATACGCGGCGAGCGCCGGCAAACGTTCCCATAACGGCATCGCCCCCCAAACCCGCCCTCGTCGCGCGCCGGCACGGCGTGCGACTGCGGGGGCGACGACTCCTTCCCTCCATCGGCCCGCGCCGGGACCGACTTTGCCCGCGACTCCGACAATTTGGACCAGGCGGCCGGGGGAATTGCGATTATCGGACAGGTTGCAGGAGGGCGTCCCGTCGAATTCGGTGTGCCAGACCCGCGCTTACTTTCGCTGCCGACGATTGACGTTCATTCGCGCGGCGGCTCAGCCTCGATCCGCACGATGGGCGGTCTCGTCGCTGCGTTAGCCGCGGTGACCCGAACCTCGTGCGGCGCGGCGACGTCGCCGACGCGGATGATGTGCGTGCCGACCTCCAACGCGGGAATGTACGCCTGCCCTGCGCCGTCGGCCGTAAACTCAGCAGGCCAGTAGAGCGTGGTGAGCGGCCCTGCGGGCCGCTCGACGCGAACCGGTTGCCCCGCCACCGGCGCACCGGCCGGACTCACGAGTTGCACGACGACGGGCCCGCCCGGCGCGCCGATGTCGAGCGTGATCGGCTTCAGTTCTTCGTCGGCCACGACAACCGGGACGCTGGGCGAAAGCCAAATCCCGTCCAGCGCGGCTTGAACGGTGTAATGGCCCGGCGTCAGGCCGGCCAATTCGAAGGTGCCGTCATCCTGCGGGGTGGCCCAGACGCTCAGCACGCCGTCGAGTTTTCCGCGCCCCTTGTACCCGGCCAACACACGCAGCCTGCCAGGATACCCATGGAGCGTCGCGCCGCCGATCGTCACCTTCCCGTCGAGTGAAACCGCTTTTGGAAGTCCGATCGACAGCGGCTTGCCCTCGGCTGGTTCGACCACCGCCGCCCCCGCTGCTCCCGGCAGCATCGCGATGACGACCGGCCCCGCGGGACTGCCGGCGGGCTCAGGCGGCGGTTGCGAATTGCTGTACCACAGCCCGCGGCCGTGGATGCGCCCCTGCACGTCCGTTGCACCGCCTAGGCGGGGTTGCCACTCCCCCTTGGTGAAGTAAAGCAGCATCGCGCCGCGAGCCGGCGTCGTGCCGTCCGCCAGCATCACCCGTCCGGCCAAGCTCTCGCCGCCGGTGGCTTGCGATTCCACTCCGCTCATCCCGACCAGGACCGACCCACTCGCCGCCTCTGGCCCAGTGCGACGGACGGCGGGCACCGGGATTTCCACGCGTGTCACGCGCCCCGCCTCGACCGGCGCGTCGGCGGCGGCACACTCGGCCTCCGCGGCGTTTGGCTGAAACGCGACGACGCGCAGGTGAACCTTGCCCGGCGCGAACGGTCCGGCGACGAATTCGCCGACGTTGCGCCGATATCGCAACGCCGCGCCCTGGTCGGACGCCGCCGCGTCCATATAGATATTGAATTCGCCGGCCGAGTGGCCCGCAGGCGGGCGGACGAATCCCCTGACGTAGCCGGCCGGCTGCTCGCGGAGCGTCACCGTGCCGCGCGTGTTCGGCCGCGCCGCAACCGGCTCGCGCGGCACAAAGGTGTTGGCTGCCCGCAGCGCGGCGTCGTCCGGCAGCGGCGCGTCGCCGTAGTTGCCGATATTCGCCCGGGGCCGGCCGGGGATCATCCCGGCCACAAGGTACTTCCATGTCGGCACGCCTTCGAACGTCGCGCGGCCGTCCGCATCCGTGCTGCCGACCATCGCCGGGGCGCCAACGGACTGGCCGATCGACACGACGCCGCGGACCGGGCGGCCGGACGTGTCGAGCAGCCGCACCTCAATTGAACCGGGATTAAACCGCATCGCAGTGAAGTGTGCCGGCTCCGGCGGGTGCAAACTCGGGGAGGCGGCGACGAACCCCTCCGCGGCAAAGTACGGCTCGGGAAGCGGAATCCACCGGGCCGGCGACTCGCGGTACCGGAACGCCACCCGCCACAGGCCCGGCGCGTCGAAGGCCTTCGTGCCTTGGCCCTCGGAGTCCAGCTTAATGCTGCTCGACCACCCGCCGCCCCCTGCCACGGGCGCCCACTCGATAGGCACGTTGTCACCGGTGAGCGGATCGCGGTCGGCGCGTGTCACGCGCACCCCGGCCGAGTCGTTCTGGGCGTAGATCGTCATACGAAAGTTTGTCGCTTCCCCGACCCGAACCGGCACGCCCTCCGCGATGGCAAACGTTTCCGCCGGCTGACCGGGAAACCGGATGCCGACCCGATGCGACCCCGCGCTGGCCGTCACCTCGTACGACCCGAGCGGCAGCAGGTCGAAGGCGGCGACGCCGTCCGCGCCCGAGGTTTGCGTCGGATAGGCGATCTTCTCCACCTCGGGTTGCGCCGGCGCAGCAGTTCCCGCGGCCCAAATCTGGCGGAGTTGGCCGCCCATCGCCTCCAGTCGGACCATCGCGCCGGCAAATGGCTTCTGGTCCATCAGGACAGTGACGCGCAACGTCCCCCCTCGCCGGCTCAGCACAAAGTCGCGGATCGGGGCCGGCGGCGTTGCCATCCGGGTCGTCGGCTCCTTCGCGCCCTCGGGCACTTCCACCCACGGCGGTTCCGGAAGCGTGATCCAATCCCTCGCCGGCACCCACCCCGGCTTGCAGGCGACCAGGCCGGCTGAAAAGAGGGACAACCCGCCCTTGCCTTTGATCGCATAGTGGCCGGCAGCATCGGTGATCGCCTTCTCCGCCGCTTCGTACATGCGCATTCCGCCGTGGTACGTCGCCGCCGCGTAGACGGTTGCCCCCTCGATGGGCTTGCCCGATTCGTCCCGAACGGTGCCTTCTGCCCAGCTGATGGCCACCTCCGCCGGCCGCTCCCGGGTGACCACATGGGGCTGGTAGGCCAGTTGCTCCTGGACGTTCAACGTCGACAGGCGCAGATCGCGCACCGCATCCCCCGGCGCCATGTCGATGTTCCTCCCCAGTTCCGCCACGCGCTGGCGGCCGCGCATCGCCAGGACATACCACCGCCCGCCTCGGAGTCGCGCGGAAAAGTGCCCCTCGGGCGAGACGGGGACCGTCTTCGCCTCCTCCCCATAACTCCCGCCGAATCGCACTTCGACATCCTTGCCGGCGAGCTCGCGCGGCACCCATCCTTCGACCGTCGCATGCGGCACCAAGGGCGGCATCGGCGCAGTGACCGGCCGGCCCGGCACGACTTCGACCAGCCCCGTCATCCCGTACCCGACGTCCGGTGCGTCGATCGTCACCCGCGCCGGTCCGGCCGGCCATTGCACATGGGCCATTCCTTGCTCGTCCGTCGTGACATCAACGGCCGGCGGCGGCGGCGCGCCGAAGGGCGGACGCTTCTCGATTGACTCCACGCGGACCGTCGCCCGGGCAAGCGGCTGACCATCCGGGCGAAGCACACGAAACCGAAGTTCACCGGTCGCCTGATCCGGCGCGGCAAGGCCGGCGACCACCAGCGTTGCGACGAGAGCGGCAACGCCTCGGGCAAGGATCGACATTCGCATGGGGTACCCCCTTGGTGGAGGATGGGTTGTCTCGATCGATTGAACGCGGGCGCCCTCCCCTCCCCATTCCTTTGGCACGAGCCTATTTCTGCTGCTGAAGATCGACGCTGACCTTCATCACGGCCTCCCCGCGGAGGACCTGCAGTTCGGTCGGCCCGTTGCGAGCGGCGATGGCGGCGGCGAAGCTGGGGAGGTCGCTGACGGGCTCGCCGCCGACGGCGAGCACCAGGTCGCCGGCCCGCAGGCCGGCCTTGTCGGCCGCGGAATTGGCGATCACCTGGTCGATCCGCATGGCGGACCGCACGCCGAGCACCGGCTGCTGCCGGCGGGGCAGGTCGTCCCGGCGGATCTCAGTGATCAGCACGCCCAGCGTCGCGCGGCGCACCGAGCCGTATTCGATGAGCTGCCGGGCGATCAGGCGGCAGGCGCTGCCGGTGAGGAACTGGCCGTAGCGGGCGATGCCGGCCACCTGCCCGTCGGTGGTGAGGATGACGCCGTTCTCCTGCGCGCCGCCGTCGCTCCAGATGCTGAGGCGTCCCGCGCCATCCGTGGTGGCCAGGCACATGACCAGTGCCCCCGCCTCCGGCCGAGACGACCCGAGCCGGACCGGCCGGCCCGCGGGCTTCTCGACCTGAAGCAGCGTGAGGTTGGTCTGGCGGTCGGAGCCGATGAATTTGGCGGTCGTCAGCGCGCCGTCGGGCCCGGCGAGCTTCACCGCCGGGCCGGGGCCGAGCGCGTCGCGCTCGACGTAAAGCGGGACGAGGATGTGCCCATCGGCGTCGAGCAGCAGGCCGATGTTGTTGGGCGTAAAGCCGGCCGGCTGCGTCTGGGGTGGCGGTTGCAGCCTGCCGCCGAGCACCGGGTCGCGAGTCTCGGCCATGACCGTGCGCGGGCGGACGACGATGTAGGTCCCCTCGCCGGGGACGGTAGTCGTGTCAGAATCGGAGGAGGGGCGGGTCGTCGGGGCGGCGGGGGCGACTTCGGCCGCTTGGATCGGGTTGGCCGCGTCCTGTTCGAGCCGCCGGCGGAGCTCGGGATCGAGCTGCTTGTCCCACCGCTTCACCGCCGCCATCGCGAACGCGTTCACCCACTTGGGCTGCGGCAATTGGACGCGATAGATGCCGGTCTGTGCCTGGCGATAGAGGGCGGTCGTCTCCCGGTTCAATTCGTCGAGCATCGAGCGCGTCGTCGGGCCGCCGGCCTGTGCATGGAGAATCCGCGTGCCGCCGACGATCATCGCGAGGAGCACAGCACAGATTGGGACGAATGTTCGATGCATGGGATCAGAACCGATCAGAGACGAGCATCGCGCCGCCCTGCTGCGCTTCCTGCCGACGGTCCTCGTAGGTCATCAGATCCTGGGCGAACTGGCGGGCGTCGTCGGCCTTGGAGAACTTCTGGACCGGGATGACGTTTCCCTGGCTGTCGAGCAGCGCGACGTGGAACGCCGCCACCGCCGGCTGGCGGATCGCGATCGCGGTTGGGGACGGGACGGGTGTGGGCGTGGTCTCGCGTGCCTGGGGCTGATGAACTGCCGAATCGACCGGCCCATGGAGCAGCCATCCGGCCACGAACACCCCCACCGCCGCGGCGATCCCGCCGCCGACCCACGCGCGGCGCCAGAGGTGGCCCATGCGCTCGGTGCGGCGCACGACCGTGGCCACCCGGCGGGCCACGTCGGCCGCCTCCGCTTCGCTCGGTTCCAGCGTCCGCCAAGTCGCGGCCCGCAGCACGCGGGCGGCGCGCAGCTCGTGCATCGCCAGCGCCAGCTCGGGCTCGTCGGCCAGCCGACGCGCGACGTGTTCCACCTGGGCGGGCGACAGCGCGTCGTCCAGGTAGTCCTCCAGCAGTTGCAGGTCGAACTCGCCGATCGCGTTCAACGTCGTCTCTCCTCGCCCGACCGGTCCGCCTTCGCCTTGCCCCCAGGCGGGGGCAGCAAGTCGCGGGCCGGGCCGAACTCCTCCAGCATCGCCGCCAGTTGCCGGCGCCCGCGGTGCAGCCACGTCTTGACCTGCGGGATGCTCGCGCCCAGCACTTCCGCGATCTGGGCGTAGGCCATGTTCTCGTACTCGCAGAGCACCAGGGCCGCGCGGAAGTGCTCGGGCAATCGGTCGATCGCCTGCCGCACGCGCAGGATCGTTTCCCGGTCGATCATCCCGCCCATCGGCGAGTTGGGCCGGCCGGGGTGCTGCTCGGTGACTTCGGTCATCCTCGGCTGCCGCAGGACGCGGAGGGCCTCGTTGACGACCGACCGCCGCATCAGCCCGCCCGGCTCGCGCCAGTCGTACCGGTCGCGGTGCTGGTAGAGGTTCGTCAGCGCCTGCTGGACAATATCCTCCGGCGCCGCGCGGTTGCCGACGATGGCCCGGGCGATGGCCAGCAGCCGTCGGGAGTGATCCCGCACGGCCCGCTCGAACAGCGACGCGGTCGTCCCGACCGGCAGGTCGGCCGCCACCGCCGGTTGCGGGTTCGTTGCCGCCGAGGGCACCGTCTCTTCCTCAGACACGCGCCAGCTCCGGTGAAGTTTCAGGCGGTTCACCGCCCATCAGACGAGGCCATTTTAACACGCGTGGGGCCGATGCAATATGGGATTCCTGCGGGACTGTCGGAGCCCAGTTCGAGGCGATCGCTTATCGCCTGCGGGGCGGCATGGTCGTTTACTCATGGCCGTGGTCACGCGGCCCTCCGGGCGCGCCGCGGAACCGGTATACGTCCGGGTGGCACGGACAAGTACTCTTGTCCGTGGTGATTCAATCGCAACCGACGCCACGGACATGTGTACATGTCCGTGCCACCCTCAATCGGCTGCGTCTTATGGCTTCGCCGTCGAGAGCAGATAGGCCAGCAAGTCGTTGAAGTCTCCCGCGGGGATGACTTCGCCGAAGTTGCTGGGCATGAGGCTGAGCTTCGACTCGACGCGGCGGGTGATCTTCGACTTGTCGATCGCGACCTCCTTGCCCGTGGAGTCGGCGACGGTCAGCGTCTGGCCTTCCTCGCGGCGCGGGATGCCGGCGATGACGGTGCCGTCGGCGAGGACGAAGGTGCTGTAGCGGAAAGCGACGTCGACGTTGCGGCTGGGGTCGAGGATGTCCTCGCACAGCCGCGGCACGCCGCGGGCACCGATCCCGTCGAGTTGCGGGCCGACGTGCGCCCCCTGCCCGCCGATCATGTGGCAGACCACGCAGTTCTTCTGGAAGACGAGCTTGCCGCGGGCGGCGTCGGCCTTGGCCGGCTTGAACGTCATCGCCCGCAGATCGATCATCTTCTGGATCTCGACGTCGGCGGCGGGCAGGCCCTTGGTCAGCTCGGCGACGCGGGCGTCAAGGTTGGCCGGCTTGGCGACGGCCAGCCGCTCGCGAACGTTGGCGTCCTGCAGCAGTTGGGCCGACGCCTTGCCGGATTGAATGGCGTCGAGCAGCACCTCGGCACCGCTCGGGGTCGATGCCAGCGCCTTGGCCAACGCGAGCTGCAATTTCTGCGGGGCGGCGTGCATCGCTTCAACCACCGCGGACGAGGCGTCAGGGGAACCGACCGTTCCGAGCGAATTGCCCGCTGCTTCGCGCACCGCGTCCGGGGCGGCGGTGTCGCGCACGACTTTGGCCAGCGCCTCGACGTGCGACGGCGCATCGATCGAGCCCAGCGCCCGGGCCGCGGCGGCGCGGACGTCGCTCTCGATTGACGTCCTCGCGAGCACGGCTTCGATCTGCTTGCCGAGTGGGGTCAGATGAAGCGCGTCGGCGATGTCGATCGCGGACAGGAGGCGCACGCCCGAGCCGGGAACCTCGATAACGGGCGGGTCGAACCGGCCGAACGCGAGCCACGCATAGGCCTTGCCGGGATCCCCGTCGGTTGCTTCGAAATAGCCCTTGCGGCCCGCGTACTTGCTCAGGTTCCACGTGACCTTCTGTGCGACGTCGTTCCGCGGCGGCGCCTTCTTGGCCAGCACCTCGCCGGTCTGGGCATCCCGCAGGCAAACGATGTTCTTCGAGAGCGCCTTCTTCCCCGGCGGCCCGTTATGGCCGGCGAGATAGAACGAGAGCTTTTCGGGGATCAGGAATGCCGGCGACCGAGCGACGCCCGTCAGGGTTTCGCCGTGCACGTTGCTGGAGAGGAACGCCGACGATGCGTCCTTGTCGGCCGATTTCCGGGTCTGCACGCCCCACGGGGAGCGTTGATCGTCGGAGCCCTCCACCGGGTGGAACGTCCACGGCTCCTGTTGCGTGGACGTGTCGGACAAAATGCGGCCGGCGAGCTGGGTCCCCCACGCCCGCACCGCCTGGCCGGGGACCAATCCTCGCTGGGCCAACCCCTCCTGCATCGACTTGAACGACTCGAGTTGCTGGTCGAGGTCGCCGGCGAACTTCTCCTGGACGAACCTGGCCAGTTCCTCCACCTGATCCGCCGGAACCGCGCGGGCGATCGTGCGGAGGTCCTTGGCGAGCACGTCGTGCGGCACATCGGCGTGCTGCACGTAGTGGAGCAGGACGGCCGCCGCATCCGGCGAGGTCGCGCCAGCCGCGGCGTCGGCCAGGTCGCGCTCGTCCTCGGCGCTCCACGTCGCCGCTGCGATTTGCTTGCCCACCCCGTCCTGCTGCAACTGGTCGCGCAGCGCGATCCGGACGCCGTAGGTCAAGTCCGGATCGTTGTCCATCCGCTGGCGAAGGGCGAGCAGCGGGCGGATGTTCTCGAACTGCGGGTGCCGCGCGAGCGCCTCGGCCGAGACGCGGCGGACGAGCGGATCGGAATCGGTCAGCCCGCGAAGGGCAAGCTCGCGCTGGCCGGCTTCCCACTTCGCAGTTTCACCGACCATCCGCATCGCGTGTTCGCGGATGACGGGGTCGGGATCCGCACAGGCCGACTTCAGCATGTCGGGATCCAAAGCACCCAGGCGATAGAGCACCCACAGCCCGTGGGCCTTCTGGAACGGGTTCTTGGTCTCGCTCACCATCTGCCGGACCGGGTCGATCGCCGGCTTGCCGATCGTGTCGGCCAGCCGGTTCATCGCCAGCATGCGGATGGTGAGATTCGTGTTGGCCAGGTCCTCGACGAGTTGCGGGACGCTCTGCTTCGTCAGGTCGAATTGAACCGGCGCGGGCGCCTGGGCGGCGTTGCCCTTGTAGACGATCCGCCAGATCCGCCCCTTCTGCTTGTCGCGGCCGGGGTGGTGCAGGTCGACCTCGTAGTGCCCGATGATGCGGTTGTAGAAGTCGGCAACGTAGAGCGCGCCGTCCGGGCCGAGCTTGATGCAGACGGGCCGGAACCACTGGTCGTCGCTCTCGATGAAGTTCGGCGAGTCGTCGGCATGGAAGCCCGAGCCGCGGGGGCTCAACTGGGCGGCGTTGATCTTGGCCGTCACCACGTTCCCGACGAACATCCGGTTGTGGTATTCGGCCGGGAACTGGTCGGCCACGTAATCGCACAGGCCCGCGATCGCGGTCGAGCCGTACATGTGGTCGCACATCTCCGGTTCGAAGCCCAGCCCGTCGTCCGGCTTGCCGAAGCTGGGGTGGTAGCTCTCGCGGATCATCAGCGCGATCGGCATCGTCTCGCAGTCGCTGGTGAAGAGGTTGCCCAGCGGGTCGAGGCACATGCCGAACGGGTTGACCTGCCCGTGGGTGAACTGCTCGACGTGCGAGCCGTCCGGCTTGAAGCGGTAGGTATTGCCGGACTGCAGCGTGATCGACGAGCCATCGGAGGCGGTGATCGTCGAGGTGTTGCGGAACCCGTGGACGGCGTAGACCCAGCCGTCGTACCCCTCGGTAAACGAGCCGGTCTGCCCGTGCGTGTCGTCGTGGCCGAACTTGCTGCCAAGCAGTAATTTGCGCTGGTCGGCGTGGCCCGAGCCGGTCGTGTCGGTCATGTGCCAGACACCGGGAATGCTGTAGACGATGACCGAGTTGTCGCCGCGCGGCAGGACGCCGACCGGGATGTTCAGGTTGTCGGCGAAGGTGGTGATCTTGCGCGCCTTGCCGTCGGGGCCGAAGTCGTCGAGGATCTTGACAGTGTCGCGCGTCTTGGCGCCCTCGGCGGCGGGGAACGGGTATTCGACGGTGTCGGTCACCCAGAGCCGGCCGCGATCGTCGAAGGCGATGTTGATAGGTTTGTGAATGTCCGGCTCGGAGGCAACGAGCTGCACCTCGAACCCGGGCGGGACGTGCAGTTGTTTCTGCTCGCCGGCCGGGTCGTACGCCTCGTTGTCCGCGATCAAGCGGCCGGCCTGGGTGGACACCGCACAGCAAGAGAGCAACACCGAACCGACCGCCAGGGCCAGACGCGATTTGGCACGCATTCAATTCACTCCGAAGGGAATTCCGATTCTCACTGTGTTTAGCAGCGACGGCCTGCGACGTTGATTAAAAAGCGGTAGGAAATCGATCGTTAACGATCATGCGCGCCGCCGCGAATCATCCATCATGCGACGCGATGTGCAGGTGTCAAACGGGGCGGAGTTTACGAGCCACTAAATCAATCCAGACGCGCCGCCATTGACATCCCAATTCGATTCAAGCTATACCCTAACTTTGTCCGAACTAGGGAAGGTTCGATGCAGTGGATTTCGTGTCATGAAGGTCGATTGCTGACGCGGGCCGACGCCCAGTCGAGCCCGGCGGGCCGCGAGCGGGCGTTCCGCACCGGTCTCGACGGGCTCGATGCGCTGGCGCCGGGCGGCGCGTTGGCGCGGGGGGCGGTGCACGAGCTCCTCTCGGCGCCGTCGCATGGGAAACCCTTGTTTGTTGCGATGCTGTTGGCGCGCGCTGCGATCAGCACGTCGCTTGAGGGTTCACGAACTGAGGAACGCGACGTCGTTCGCGAAGCCACAAGTGGCGCATTGATCTGGTCCGACCCGTATCACGAGCTCTATCCCCCTGCCCTGGCCGCCCATGAGGTTCCGCTGGAGCGGTTGTATTTGCTCCGCGCCGATCCGTCGGACCAGGTGTGGGCGGTGGCCGAGTGTTTGCGCTGCAAGGGGGTCGGCGCGGTGGTCGCCGCGATGCCCCGGCTCACGCGGGTCGAGGCCCGGCGGCTGCAGCTCGCCGCGGAGGCGGGCGGCGGGGTGGGGATCTTCCTCCGCCCCGCGACGATGGGCAATCGGGGAAACGGCGACGTCTACGCCGCCGCCACCCGCTGGCTCGTCCGCCCCGCCCCCGGCGAGCGGACCACCCAGCGATGGGACCTGCGGCTCCTTCACGGTCACGGAGGACGCATCGGACATGCCGTCACTCTGGAGTACTGCCGTGAAAACCATCTTGTGCGCGCACTTCCCCCACTGGCCGATCGACCGAGCCGCCCGGCGCAGCCGGCGACAGGCGTCGCATAAAGGAGGAGACGGGGAGACGGGGAGACAGGGAGACGGGGAGAGGGAAATTCCGGCGGCGGGTGCATCGGGTGGTGTCTCCTCACAACCCAACATCCCCCATGCGCCTGCCGCCCCCTCTTCCTTCCCCGCGTCTCCCCGTCTCCCCGTCCCCCCGTCTCTTCTCACGCCCCTCGTCCTCGTCCGCACCGTCGCCGACCGGCAACTGGTGATGGCCGCCTCGGACGAGGCGACGGCGGCGGGCGTCCGCCGCGGGATGACGCTCACGCAGGCCCGTGCGCTGTGTGCCGGCGTGGCCCATGGCAACTATGAACCGGACCGCGACCGCCAGGCGTTGGAGGCCCTGGGCCGGTGGATGATGCGGTTCAGTCCCGTCGTGGCCTTGGGCGTTGCCGAGGCGGATGAGGAGGAACTGTTTCCCGTGGCACGGGCGTCCCGCCCGCGCCAATCCCCCATACCACAACAGCACGCGGACGCGCTCTTCCTCGACATCACCGGCTGCGACCGCGTGTTTGGCGGATTCGACAATTTAGTGCGTCAAGTATCCAAGTCTCTCGATCACCTCGGCCTCCGCGCCCGCGTCGCCGCGGCCCCGACGCCGGGGGCGGCGTGGGCGTTGGCCATAAGCGGCAAAGACGGCGCGATCGTCGAACAACACCAGATCGAATCCGCCCTCGACCCGCTGCCGATCGAGGCGTTGCGGGTCGGCGACGACGCCTGCGCCGCCCTTCATCATTTGGGTCTCCATACGATCGGCCAGGTGATGCACCTGCCGCGGGAGGTGCTCCCGTCCCGCTTCGGCCCCCTGCTGCTCCGGCGGATCGACCAGGCGCTGGGGTGGATCGCCGAACCGCTCGTCCCGCTCGAATACCGCACGCCGGTCGAGGCCCGCCTCGATTGGGACGGGGCCGTCGGGTCACTCGAGGCGGTCTGGTCGGCTTTTCAGAGCCTGATCGGCCGGGTCATCGAACAGCTCGCGCGGCGCGGGCAGGGCGCGCGCCGGGTGGAGTTCGAGCTGCTCCGCCTCCACTCCCCGCCGGTAAAGAAGACGATCTTCCTCTCCCGCCCGTCCCGCGACCCGGTGAACCTGTTCAACCTCTTCCGCTGCGCGATCGAGGACCTGCAACTCCCAGTGCGCGAGCGGTCGCGGTTGCGGGGGAAACGAAGAATGCCGAATGCCGAGTGCCGAGTGCCGAATTCAGGACGACTCAGCACTCAGCACTCAGGACTCAGCGCTCCTCGCCCTGGATCCGGGGCGGCGCTAAAGCTCTGCCCCGGCGTGGGGGAGTTCGTCAGAGAATCGCAAATCGACGACGAGGGTTTCTCCGGGATGCGGATCTCGGTCCCGCTGTGCGAGCGATTGACCGACGAGCAGATCACGCTGCTCGGGCACGAGCAGTACGCCGGGCAGGTCGAGCTGGACCGGCTGATCGAACGCCTGCGCGTGCGGATCGGGAATGAATCGGTCCTCCAACCGGAGGCGGTGGAGACGTATGTACCCGAGAGCGCGTGGGGAGTACGCGAGGACCTTTCGGGGAGGGCGAGGCTCCTGCCGAGCCGCTCGCGGGCAGTGCGCGAAAGCCCGGCTCGGCAGGAGCCTCGCCCTCCCGCGCGTCCGCTGAACCTCCTGTCGACGCCCGCAGAGTTGCGGGTCATGGTGACGCCCTCGGAGGATGCGGAGGGGCGTCCCGCCGCGTTCACGCACGAGGGGACGGTGCGGGGCGTTGTTCACTGTGTCGGCCCGGAGCGGATCGCCGGGCGGTGGTGGGACGGGCACGACAAGACGCGGGATTATTTCGATGTAGCCGACGCCACCGGCCGCCGGTTCTGGATCTTCCGCGTGGGGGAGACGGGGCGGTGGTATTTGCACGGGACGTTCGAATAGGAGGAGGATTCACCGCAGAGACGCCGAGAAGAACAAAAGCGCCGCCAAGACGCCAAGGACGCCAAGAAGA
>DASXMX010000105.1:0-5499 GCA_036495445.1 Tepidisphaeraceae bacterium | reverse complement strand
AGCGCGGGGCGGAAGGGAAACTCCGTGATGGGGATCACCAGAACCGGCGAGCGCTATCTCAGCCGGGCGCCAAATGACTTTCAAATTGACCGTCGCGCGTAGAAGGAGTCCAGCGTCGCTGGCCCGAACACGACGCCTTCGCGTTCCGTTCTCCCCGGCGTCAGGATCAACTCGTATCGTTCCAGATCATCGCGAGTGAGGAAGGCCGCGTCATCCCGGCGGAACTCGTTGTCGAATGGCATGTCCACGCCAATGTGATAGGCCCGGCACTGGAGCACGTACTCGCCAGCCCCGACGTTCACCTGCTCGCCAGTGTCCAAGCCGAAGATGACGAGCTTGCCACTGGGCAGCGAGAGGTTATGTACCATCACGCGGTCGGCGTCCTCGTGGATGTGGGCTTCGGGCGCACGGAAGACGTCGATCCGGTGATCGTTGCTGTGTGCAACCGTCCGGTAGACGATCGAACCCCCACCGCCACGATACCACCCGCGATCCAACAACGTGCCGACCTCTTCGCTGCTCAGCCCATCCTTTTCCGTCGGCTCGCCCCAAGGTTCGACGCCGCTGTCGAAAACCTCAAAGCAGTTATGGCTGCAAAAGAATCGTAGCTTTGCAAGTTGTTCCATGGCGGGTTACCCGTTTGCGGCAGCCTGTCGAGCTGGTGCGTGGTCTGCCAAAGCTCGCAGTGACAAAGCGGTCGCGCTCGAGCCTGAGCGGCAGTTCCACCGCCCGCGCATTTTGATCCTACCCGCCTCCAACAATTCTCCGAACTCCGCAGATGGCCCAGGTCATCGATTCTCCACCTTCCACGCGGCGAGCATGGTCTTCAACACAGTTCGGCAGGAGCCTCGCCCTCCCCCGAATGGTCGCCTTCATGGCACGAAAGTTTCCCTTGCTCCCTGCGTCGGACCAGGGAGCAAGGGAAACGATCGCGAGTCGATCCCCTGAGCGGAGCAGAGGCCGTAGCGCAGCGGGAGCGGCCGGCATGACGCGGGCCATGCCGCCTCGCGTGCTTTGGCGAGGATCGTTCGTGGCCCGCGGCGTGACGGTTGCCCCGCGGAGCAGGCCGAAGCGCAGCGGGCGAATATGAGGCACGACGTCGACCCGAGCGTTTTCTCTGCCGTCCGCCGCATCCGAGCAGCGGATCCCTTCACGCCCAAGCCCCATCAGTAGGAGGGAGATTCGCTGCCACCGCGACCGCGCGGCCCGTACTCGGGCTTGAAGCGTCGCGCAGCGGATCGCAGCGTCAGCCCATCTCCCAAATCCTCTGCATCGTCGACAAGGGTTGAACGAGGAATTGCAGAGTTGTGCCGCGCCCCGAACCAGCGGAGTCATTACTCCTCATCCACCCGCTGATACCGATACACCGCCCGATACAGCCCCGTCACCTTTTCGCTGGGCACGACCTGCGGGCGGTACTTCTCATTCCTCGGCTGAAGACGCAGGACCGAGGCGCCCCCTTCCCCGGTTTCGAAGAAGACGCGCTTGAAGGTCGTGTGGCCGTCCTGGAAGCGGACGAAGCAGTCGTCGCCGTCCCGCGGGGGGAGCGAGGGGGAGAAGATGACGATGTTCCCCTCCTGGTACTTGGGCGTCATGCTGTCGCCGTGCACGCGGGCGGCGAACGCGTCGCGGTCGTGCAGGTCGGGGCAGCTCACGTAGTCGTCCGCCACGCCCTTGGGATACGACAGGTCGGTGAAGTCCTTCGGATACCCCGCCGAGACGCGGTTGACCACCGGGACGGCGTTGTCCGTCACCGCCTCGACGTTGCCGGCGGAACGGTCGACCAATTCCTGCAGCACGCCGGAGAGGTAGGCGTCGTCGAGGTTGATGGCGGAGGGTTCAGGGTTCAGGGTTCGGGGTTCAGGTTGGCCGGGAGAGGTTCCTGGGGAGGGCGAGGCTCCTGCCGAGCCGGGGCGCTTCGGGTGCGCGGAGTTCGGCTCGGCGGGAGCCTCGCCCTCCCGAGCAGCGTTCCGGTCCTTTGCTGAACCCTGAACCCCGAACCCTGAACCCTCCTTCATCAGCTTCTGCAACATCGCCCTCACATCCCGCGGCGTGCGCTGCAGGTGCGCCTGGGTGATCAACTCGCCGGGGGTGAAGCCGAGCGTTTGCTCGAGGCGACGGAGCTTCTCGTCGCTGGGCGGGTTAGGGACGCGGCCGGTTTCGATCAGGGAAAGGTACGGCTTGGAAATGCCCGTCCGGCCGGCCAGCTCGTCCAAAGTCAGCCCCAGGCGACGCCGCTGCCGGCGGAGTTTCGGTCCCAACGGTTCAACCACCACGCATATGCTCCTTACTGCATCGACTCCGTTCAACGCGAGACAGACTCTTCCTTAGATATGCGTCCGCGGAGCAAAAGGCAAGAAAAATATCGTACAAATACCTAACTAAAATGCCGGAGGCAAATAAGATTTGATGGGGATTAAACGGGAGGAGTCCTTGGTCCTTGGTCCTTGGTCATTTGTCCTTGGTCCTTTGCGGGAGGCGTTGCCGACGAGGGGCAAAGGACGAGGGACTAAGGACAAAGGGCTAACCCGCAACTCATCGCCTCACCCGCACAGGAGGCTCAAACCGGTTCGCAAAGTCGGTATTCGTCAGGGTCTGTCCGTCATCGAGCGTGATGTCCCATTGGGCAGACACGGGCGTGCTGGGTGCCCAATACCCGCGCGGCACTTCGCGGATCGCGTAGTTCCCGGGCGACAGTTTCAGGCGATACATGCCCCGGGTGTTCGTAATCGCGAACGGCTCGCCGCGTTCCCACTTCCCGTCGCCATTGAGGTCCGCAAAGACGCGCCATCCGGCAATGAGGCCTTCGCCCCGGTCGCGGGTGCCGTTGTCGTTCTTGTCGTTGAAGAGCATCCCGGTGACCCACCCCGCCGGGGGCGGGGAGGCGGGAGTATGGACCGGCGCCGAAGGCGGCGGCGGGGGCGACGTCGGAGCCGGCGGAGACATGGGCGGCGGGGTCGGATTCGGGCTCGGCACCGGGTCGGGCGCGGGCGTCTTCGACGCCTGCGCCGGCGTGAAGTCCGCCTCGACGTTCTGCGACCCGATCACGACCGTGCCATAGTTCACGGTCCCCAACCCCGTGCCGGAGGCGGCGATGCTGTACGTCCCCGCCGACAGCGGAAGCGAATAGCCCCCGGCGGCCCAGGTGGTCGTCGAGAACTGCGCGCCGTCGGCCGCGCGCGTCGCCGTCACGGTGATGTTCCCCAGCCCCTCGCCTGGGTCGTAGAAGTTGTTGGCGTTGGCATCGGTGTATGCGACGCCGGTGAGGAATGCGCCGTTGCCGCGGGTGGCAAAGTCCTGCGTCGCCATCACGGCGTTGAAACCCTGGAAGGTGCCGGTCGAGACGCCGATGCCGATTTCCTGGAATTGCGGGTCGAGCAAATTCAGGCGATGCCCGCGGCCCGGCTCATTCGCATCGACGAACAGATTCTTCTCCAGCGCTGCGGTCGTCGCGTTCAGCGGCGGGACCGCGGGCGACGTGCCGCTCCAGGCGATGTTCTGGCCCCACGTCCACGATCCGGCGAACTGATAGCCCGCGTTGGTCATCTGCGTGCCGGGATCGGCCGAGCCCTCGTCGTGGGCGAACGTGCCGGTCTGCATCATCCAATCCGTGTGGTTCCGGGCGGCGGTGATCAGGGACGGGTTGAACGCGAGCGGCTGCTTCGCATCGGCCGAGATCGTCCCCGCCGCCAGCCCCTCGTTGAGCGCAATCCCGTCGGCCGACGCCTCCGCCGATGGGTTGGCGCGGGCGCGGTTGACCAGCTCGAGCATGTACTGCTCCGCCACCGTCGGATACACGGTCGCCGACATCAACCGGCGGCCCTCCAACGGCTCAGGAAGCGGGTTCGACCTGGCACAGTTACGGCTATACATCATGTGAGTGAGATCGGTTGGAATATACCGTCGTTCCACCAAACGTGGGGAGGATCGTTAACTTTTCTGGAAACAAACGAAGAATTGAACCACAGAGGACACAGAGAGCACAGAGAAAAACACACAGAGGGCGAGTCCAACGGGAATCGGTCCGCAGATTGCGCAGATCTTCGTAGATTCATCCCACCAAAATCCGCGAAAACGTGTGCATTGGGTCTCCCTTCCATTCCTCTGTGCTGTCTCTGTGTCCTCCGTGTTCTCTGTGGTTCAATTTCTCTTTCCCTCGGTCCGTGCAACGGCGTGAAAGCACGATAGAATCGGATTATTCAACTCCGGGGCAGGGGTCTGCCGACTGGAATCGAAGGAAGTAACCACGGGCGGCCTGCGGAGCGGGCCGCCGCGGCGGGGAGATGCGCACGGATGCGTACCGAATTAACCGAAACCGAAGAGCAGCGGCGCCTGCGCGTGGCGTCGCGGATCCGCAACAGCCTGCTGCCCCACGTCGCCGAAGCTCTGGTCGAACTGGCCCGCAAGCGGAAGCTGCCGGACCAGTGGATGACCGCCGGGCGGATCAATCAACACCTGGACAAGCAGGCATACTGGGCCGATCACCCCGACGTGATGGCGTCGTTCCTCTCGATCGACGCGTGCGAGGAGACGGTCGAGAAGGCGCTGGACTGGCTGACGACGACGCACCCGGACGTGTGGGTGCGCGTCGGCCGGCAATACAAGCCGGCGGGCCGGTACTGGTGTACCTATGCCGCCCAGAAGGCCAACCGGATCCGCCGGGAGTATCCGAGCGAGGAACGCACCGCCTTCTTCACCGGCTCCGACGGCGCCTCGATCCTCTTCGCCCACGACGACTACGAAACCGACCCCCGCGCCCAGCAGACCGTCGCCCTGGTCCGCCGATACCTCGCCGAGAACGGCATCCCCGAACTGGGCTTCGGCCTGAGCGCCGACCGCAAGACGTGGGTGATGGTCGTCTGGTCGCAGGATGACAAGTCGCTGAGCAAGGCGCTGTTCGACGCATGGCAGACCGCGTTCAGCGAGGCGGAGAGCATCGCGTTTTGAGAGCGACGCACGCCCCGCTCCAACGCCTCGTCCCAATCGGTCGGCCCGGCCGCCAATCGTTTCACCAACCCGTGCGTGGATCTGCCCTGATTTGTTCTGGGAAAAGGGCTGACGCCGCGATCCGCGGCGCGACGCTTCAAGCCGGCGTACCGGCTGCGCGGTCGCGGTGGTAGCTCGGCTGCCTTGTGCTGGTGAAGCTTGGGCTGAATGGAATCCGCTGCGCGGATGCGGTAGACGCCAGAGAACATGCTCCGGTCCGGCATGTCCCCCGTGTTCGGCCGCTCCGCTTCGGCCTGCTCCGCGGGGCAACCGTCACGCCGCGGGCCATGAGCGACCCTCTCCAGCGCACGGGCGATCGCCCGGCCCGCGTCATGCCGGCCGCTCCCGCTGCGCGACGGCCTGCGCTCCGCTGATGTGATCGGGTCTCGATCGTTTCCCTTGCTCCCTGCTCCAGCAGAGGGAGCAAGGGAAACTCCTGTGCCGGTAAAGGCACCAGACCGCGAGGGCGAGGCTCCCGCCGAGCCAGGCGGTGGCATAGGCTTCCAGCCTGGG
>DASXMX010000104.1:0-20013 GCA_036495445.1 Tepidisphaeraceae bacterium | reverse complement strand
CGGTTTCGGGACGCAGGCTGTAGAAATCCGGCATTTGAGGCCATTGTACTGCCCGGCCGTGCCTCCCGCCTCCCCGGCGTCTAAGTCGTCGCCGGTCGCGCCCGGCCCCGTGCTATGACGGAGCAGTGATGGACGTTCCTAACCCGGTGTGTGCGATAATGACCGCCGATGACAACCAACCAACTATATCGGACACTCGCGAAGATAGGGTTCGGTGAACGCCCCGCTGAGGACGACGCACTGGCTCTGATGATTGTTCTGCACACCCATCGCCTTCGGCTTGGGGGCATTGCATTGACGGATCGTCCCGGTGTTTCAGAATTGGCGGCAATCACGCAACGACACGCCGCGGAGGTCATCGCGGAAGCGTGGCCAACCCGCGAGGATCGCGATCGCACGAGTCGCGAACACTGGTATTGCGCGTTCAATGCTCGAACGCCATTCGAGGTAGTTGACGACATCGCACCGGAATGGAGGAGCCGCGTGGAGCGCGTCCGGTCCCAAGTGGCAGGTAGCGGGCTGATTGCGGGATTGGACCCAGAGGATTGAGCCTGTGAGCCAGTCCAGGCGCAAGCGGTTCATTTCCGCATCCTACCGCCCGGCCCCGCCTCCCGCTTCCCCGCCGTCCGGCGTCGTGGCTGGTCCCGCCCGGCCCCGCGCTAGGACGTGGCGGGGATCGGCGTGCCGCATTCCGGGCAGCGGTCGGTGCTGGCGCGGAGGTCGTAGCCGCAGGACCGGCACTTGCTGTCCTTCGCCTTGCCCGGTGTGCTTACACGCGCACGGACGGCGTCGCCGAACTGGTCCCACTCGGCGGCGCTCCGGGCGGCACGCCGGGGGATCGCGATCCGGCCGCCTGTCACCAGATGTAACACCATTAGCTCCGGCGTCTCGAACCAGTACGCAAAGGCGTTCCAATAATGCAGGCAATCATCGAGGATGGTGGTCGCGCGCAAGCCGTTCTCCGTCAGCGAAACTATCACCGAGTGCTGGAGAGCCGGGTTCTTCTTCCATGCCTGCCGGTAGGCCCATCGCTGAAGGAAGATAGCGAAGCAGAGCAGGCCGCCGATCAGGAGCGACGGCATTGCCGGAAGAACGAAGTCCTCCCAACGCGGTGGACGTGCGGGAACAGCGGGAACGTTCCGCGCCAAGAGGATCGACGTCATGACCACAGCGAGTAGTATCCAACCCGCCAGCCCCTTACGTATCTTCGCTCGCGCTTCCGGCGTACGCCAACGGAGGGCCTCGAAGATTTCTGCTTGGCGGACGGTGTACTTGAGTTGCAGGACGGGGGCGTCGAGATCGTTCATCACGCGGCATTCTAGCCGATTGGCTGGACGGCCGCCCGGGCGTCATCCGGCGAACAGGCGGCGGATCATCGGGCCGGATTCTACCGCCCGGCCCTGTCTCCCGCCTCCCCGGCCGATCCTGTCGGCCTTCGGGAGCATTGGCTTCCGGTTGCCCCTAACGGCTGCGCAAGGTCGCGGCGTACATCCGGCCAGGGGGCTTGTAGCCGATGGCGTGCTGCATGTAACGCTCAAGCTCGCCTGCATGAGCTTGTCCCGGCTCGCCTGCACCGTCCGCTCGGTCTCCATGTCAGTCGCGAACCGTATTCACGATCGTCTGAAAGAACTTGGACGACCATTCGTTGTACCGCTCGCCGGCTTGTTTGCGGACTTGGACGATGGTGAGGTCGCGGTCGAGGTCGATTAGGAAGATGCTGGCGGAGAGGGAGCCGTGGCCGACGGTGTGGGGGGAGAAGAGCTGGTCCTCGGGGCGCTTGGAGTCGGCGGGAAGGCCGGGGCGGACGTGTTGGATCCAGTGCATGCCGATTCCCTCGCTCTCGTGAATGCCCGGGTACCGGCGGCTCAGGTCTTCGGGGAGAAGCTCGGAGAACGTTTGTGGGGAGAGGAACTGAAGGGAGCCGTAGCTGCCGCGGTTGGCGAAGAGCTGGGCGAGCAGGCCCAGCTCGCGGGCGGTGCATTGGGCGCCGGCGCTGGCGTTGTCCATCGGCACGTCGCCGAAGCCGAGGGGGCGGAAGAGGTGGTCCTCGTAGATCCGCCGCCAGCTTTCGCCCGCAAGGATCTCCATCGCCTTGGCGGCGAGGTCGAAGCCCTGGCCGGAGTATTCGTAGGCCGTGCCGGGGTGGTTGGCGTCGATGCCGTTGAGGAGGATGTTCTCCAGGTGCGGGTTCCGCGCGCCGCCCCAGTCCCCGTGGCCCGTGAAGCCGCTGGTGTGGGTGAAGCACTCGCGGAACGTGGGGACGTGGGCGGGGTCGTGCGGCGGGTAGTCGGGGAAGACCGCCGCGAGCGAGTCATCGAGGCGGACGAGGCCTTGGTCGACGAACTGGGCGAAGAGGATGCCGGTCATCGACTTGGTGATTGAGAATACGCCGCAGCGGTAGTCGAGGGGGATCGGCTGATGCGTCGTCGGATCGGTGCCGAACGCCTGGTGCACGACGATCACGCCGTGACGAGCCACGAGCGTGACGAACGGCTCGTGCGAATCGTCGGCCCACTGCTTACAGACGGCTTCGATCTTCGCCGGCGCATCGTCCACCATTCCCGCTTCGGGCATCGAGCCCTCGCGCAGCATCGGTGCCGGCCCGCCCGGGCGCTGGCAGGGTGGCTTGAGGCCGCGGACGTGCGATTGAAGGTGCAGCACCTTCAGTTTGAGCGCGAGGTTGTAGTCGTCCTCCCGCACGGCCGCCGAATCGATCGTCCTGGCAGGGTGGCCGAGCGGCTTCGATTCGGACAGGCCCGCGATCAGGATCGCCCCGGCCTCGGTGTCGTTGATCGAGCGGAGCAGCGAGTCCTGATAGAGCTTGGCGATCTCCGCATCGTGCTCGCGCCAGACGTCGGCCGCGATCGGGCCGGGCAGCGGGGCGACGGACTTCGGCTCGGGCGGGAAGTAGAGGAGGAACCCGGGCGGCCGGCAGTAGAACGTCAGTGACCGGCGCATCGGCGTGCCGTTCGGCGCGGTCCCTTCAATCCACGCGCTCCATCGGCCGGGGTGCTTGGGGACGTCGGTTTCCTTTAGATCCGCATCAAACCAGCGGACGCGCAGGCGGCCATCGCAGCCGAGTTGCCGAACCGTCTCCAAGTCGCGCCAGACGATCCGCGGCGGAACCCCGGCATTGAAGATGAAGCTGAAGGGCTTGGCGGTGATCAGCTCCTGGTCCTGGAATTGACGGCGCTCGTCCCGCAGTTTCTGATCGCTCGCATCCTGCGTCGTCGCCCCGCGTGAGGTCTGGGCCAAGCCCCGCCCAAATGAGCCGCAAACGAGGGTTAGTGCAACAAGCAGACGAACCGCGGCCGAACGCTCGCTCATATCATTCCCGAATTCTCAAACCTGAGATTCACAGCCCCTTGCGTCTCTACGTTTTACGCGCCATCCCGCGTCACGTTTCACTCTTCACGTTTCACGCGCCTGGTCGACATGGTCGTCTCCTCCTGTCGCCGCCTCCCATGTTGCTTGCATCACCGTTCGGCGGGGTTAAACTGCGGCGCGCACAGATGTTGGCTCGCGCGGGCGGCGGCGGGGATTCCGCGCGGCCGAGGGGACAGGCGAAGTGGCTCGGGTATTTCGGAGGAGCAGGGCCGTGGCCAAAGGGAAAATCAATGTGTGCCTGATCGGCCAGAAGTTCATGGGCCGCACGCACAGCAACGGGTACCTGAAGGCGCCCAAGTTCTTCGACCTGCCGGTCGAACCCGTGATGCACACGATCGCCGGGCGGAATCGCGAGGAGCTCGAGGAGTTCAAGGATCGCTGGCACTGGCAGAACGCGTCGACCGACTGGAAGGCGGCGATCGCGAATCCCGAGATTCAACTCGTTGACATCGGCACCCCGAACAACATGCACGCGGAGATGTCGATCGCCGCGCTGGAGGCGGGGAAGCACGTCGCGTGCGAGAAGCCGCTGGCCGGCAAGTTCGACGACGCCCGCCGGATGCGGGACGCGGCCCGGAAGGCGAAGAACTGCAAGACGTTCGTCTGGTACAACTACCGCCGGGTGCCCGCGCTCGCGTTGGCTTACCAATTCGTGCGCGAGGGAAAGATCGGTCGGATCTACCACGTTCGCGCGCAATACCTGCAGGACTGGGCGGGGCCGGACGTGCCGCTGATCTGGCGGTTTCAGAAGAGCGTCGCCGGCTCCGGTGCGAACGGTGACCTGAACGCCCACATCATCGACGCGGCCCGGTTCGTCACCGGCGAGGAAATCACCGAGGTGAGCGGCGCGGTGGCTGAGACGTTCGTCAAGGAACGGACGATCCCCAGCCAGGGCAGCAGCGGCGGCATCGCGGGCGGCGCCAAGGCGGGCGCGCAGAAGGGGACCAGCGACGTGGACGACGCGCTGGCGTTCCTCGCCCGCTTCGAAGGCGGGGCGATCGGCACGTTCGAGGCGACGCGCTTTGCCACCGGCAACCAGAACCGCAACACGCTCGAGGTGAACGGGGAGAAGGGCGCGATCAAGTTCGACTTCGAGGACATGAACCACCTCTACTTCTACGACACGACGCAGCCGCGGAAGCAGCAGGGGTGGACGCAGATCATGGTGACGCACGGCGGCGATCACCCGTACGCGGGCAACTGGTGGCCCGACGCCCACATCCTGGGCTACGAGCACGGGTTCATCAATCAGGTGGCGGACATGATGATGGTGCTGGGCGGGCGGGACCCGGTCGTGCCGCTGCCGGATTTCGAGGACGCGTTCAAGACCCAGCAGGTGCTGGAAGCCGCCGCCATGAGCGCCGCCGAGCGGCGGCCGGTGAAGATCTCGGAATTGAAGTAGACACGCGACATCGCCGATTCTCAACTGGACCCCTATGACCTCATCACGTTGCTTTCTGCTGTGGCTGTTGCCGTTGACGGCGGTTCTGGCCGGCGTCGGCGTCGTCGGCGGCTGCGCGCCCAAGACGCAGACGACGATCGCGCCGCCGCCCCCGCGTCCCAACCCGCCGCCCCAGGTGGCCGCGGACCCGACGGTCCGCGTGCAGACGCTCGATCGCCTGGCCGACGAGTACGCCCGCACCAGCAATGACCTGCCCGGCGACAATGCCGCCGAGCATCGCAAGCTGATGTCACAGGTCTTCGCCCAGTTGGAGGAGATCCTGCCGATCCTCGAAGGCCCGAACCCCGGCGCCGAGTTCCGCCAGCAGTTGCAGGTCGTGCGGGACGCGCAGGCAGAGCTGTCCACCGGCCCGCAGGACCTGTCGCCTGAACCGACGATCGACACCGGCCTGCGGGCGGCGCGCGACGTGCTCTCGTCCACCGCCCAGCACGGGTTCTACGACCAGTCGAGCCTCACGCCGATGTTCGACCAGCTCACGGCCAAGATCAACCAGTTGGACACCGTCCGCGGCCCGCTGCACCAGGTCGTCGCAGGCGAGGCGGTGGGGCTCAGCAGCCAGATCATCAGCAAAATGGCCGATACGATGACGCACCGCCTGGCGCAGGAGCAGCAAGGCCAACCCCCGGCGAACCCCACCACCGAGCCCGCCACGTCGCCGTCCTCGACGGCAGCGAACGGGAAATAACTCGATTATGTCCTGGACCTCCCTGTGTGATCTGGACGAGCTGAAAGAGGGCGAGGGGAAGTACGTGGAGATCGGCGGGTTCCAGCTCGCCGTGTTTCTCCACGAGGGGAACGTGTACGTCACCGACAACACCTGCCCGCACGCCGGGGCGAGCCTGTACGGCGGGGTGATCCGCGACGGGTGCATCGTCTGCCC
Organism: Tepidisphaeraceae bacterium; assembly: GCA_036495445.1. Lineage (GTDB taxonomy): Bacteria > Planctomycetota > Phycisphaerae > Tepidisphaerales > Tepidisphaeraceae > DASXMX01. Next base: position 14,284 of record DASXMX010000104.1, on the reverse strand, counting down.
CTGGCACAACTGGACGTTCCAACTCGAAAACGGCCAACTCCCCGACATGCCGGGCGTCGCGATCACAACGTACAAAACGCGGGTGGTTCAGCCCGAGGGCAAGCCCAAGCTCGTGCAGGCGGATTTGCCGATCTACTGAAGTTTAGCTGCGCCAAACCGAGAACGACGAAACCTTGAATGACAACTCTCCGAATCGCATTCGAATAACGAAAAGAAGGGCGTGCTGTTGTGGGAAGGGGTAGCCGGGCGTGAGGGATGTCGGCCACGGCGCGGGCTTTCTCGACGATCTAACGTTGTGCGAGACCGGGCTAACCCAATTCCGCGAACGTTCCGCGCATATTGCGTGAGGAATCCTTGAGGGTTCCTCATTCTCCAAGGGCGGAGGCCTCTTCGGCGATCGTCGAATCGACCGGCGCGAAGCCGTGGCGGAGGGTGTTTTCAGTAATGGTGCGGGCGTTAAGGAATTGGGGCAGGTAGTCGTGGCCGCCGGCCTTGGGGCCGGTGCCGGAGAGCTTAAACCCGCCGAATGGCTGCCGATCGACCAGGGCGCCGGTGACCTTGCGGTTGATGTACAGGTTGCCGACGCGGAACTCCCGGCGGACGCGTTCGATGTTCGCCGGGCTCCGCGAGTGCAGGCCGCCGGTCAGGGCGTAGCGGGTGCCGTTGGCGATGGAGATCGCCTCCGACAGGTCGCGGGCGCGGATCACGCTGAGCATCGGGCCGAAGATCTCTTCCTGAGCGATCGTCGCGGTGGACGGGACCTCGGCGAAAATATGCGGGGCGACGTAAAACCCTTCGGCGGCAAGCTCGCCCAGTTCGCCCGCGTAGGCGAGCCGCGCCTCCCCCTTGCCGGTTTCGATCATCTTCAGGATCCGGTCGCGCGCCTCGCCATCGATCACCGGCCCGATGAACGCCCCCGGATCCTCGGCGGGACCGATTCGCAGGCTCTTGGTGACCTCGATCAGCCGATCGAGGAACGTGTCATAAATCGACTCCAGCACGATCGCGCGGGAGCAGGCAGAGCATTTTTGCCCGGCGTATCCGAACGCCGCCATGGCGACCGCGTGCACGGCTTCATCCAGGTCCGCATCATCGTCAATGATCGTGGCGTTCTTGCCGCCCATTTCGGTGATGACCCGCTTGACGTGGTCCTGTCCCGGCGGCGTCTGCCCGCCGAGTTGGTTGATCGAGAGGCCCACGCCGCGGGAGCCGGTGAAGGCGATGATCGAGACGTCGGGATGGCCGACGAGGGCCGGGCCGATTTCTTCGCCGATGCCCGGCAGGAACTGGACGACGCCGGGCGGGAAGCCGGCTTCCTCGAAGACCTCCATCAGCTTCGCAGCGATGATGGAGGACTGCTCGGCCGGTTTCATGATCGTCGGATTGCCCGCGACCAGCGCGGCAGCGGTCATGCCGCACAGGATGGCGAGCGGGAAGTTCCACGGGGCGATCGTGACCGCCACGCCGCGGGGCTCGTAGAACGTCTCGTTCTCCTCGCCGGGCACGTCGCGGCGCTGTGGCTTGGCGAGGCGCAGCATCTCGCGGCCGTAAAACTCGCAATAATCGATCGCCTCCGCCACGTCGGCGTCGGCCTCCCGCCATTGCTTGCCGCACTCATGCACTTCCCACGCGGCCAGCTCGAACCGCCGGCGGCGCAGGATCTCGGCCGACCGGAAGAGCAGGGCGGCCCGGTGACCGACCGCCGTATCCCGCCACGCCGGGAACGCGGCCTTGGCGGCCTGGATCGCGCGCTCCACATCCGTCACCGTCGCCGCAGTGCATTGGCCGATGACTTGGTTGCTGTGCGAAGGATTCGCCGAGTCGATTGTGCGGTCGTTGGAGATGCGTTCCCCATTGATGATTAAGGGGAACGCGTCGCGCGTGCCACGGGAAATCCGTTCGTGCAAGTCCTTCAAGGCGGCGCTCATCGCGTCGCGGTTGGCGGCGATGCTGAAATCGGTCAGCGGCTCGTTGCGGAACGGCCCGATCGCCCGGCCATTGTCATGCGGCGTGGCGTCGACCGCGATCTGACGCGAACGGATCTTGGTCTGCGGGTTCATGAGCAGGTCCTCGACGGGCAGGCGGTCCAGAAAGCCGGCCCGCAAGAAGGATTGGTTCGAGGTGTTCTCCAGCAACCGCCGCACGAGATACGCCATCCCGGGCAAGAGCTGGCCGAACGGGGTGTAGACGCGCACCCGGCGGCCCATCTGCACCAGTGCCGCTTTGATCTCGTCGGCCATCCCATACAACATCTGAAACTCAACCGTGCCGGGCGGCAGGCCGTGCTGTTCCTCGAGGGCGAGCGCGTGGGCGATGCTGCGGACGTTGTGCGAGCCGATGGCGGGGCGGAGCAGGTCGCGATGTTCGACGAGGAACGCGGTCTGCCGCTCGAAATTCGCGTCGGTCTCCGGTTTCTGTGTCCACACGGGCGTGGGCCAGTTCTGCTGGGCCGCGACGACGGTTTCAAAATCCCAATACGCCCCCTTCACCAGCCGGACCCAGACCGGCGTTCCACGGCGCTTGGCCCAGTCGGCGAGCCCCTTCAAATCGTCGCCGCAGCTCTTGAGGTACGCCTGGATCGCGATGCCGACATCCGGCCAGTCGCGGAACTCCGGCTCCTCCAGCACCTCCTGAAAGATGCGGATCGTCAGATCTTTGTAGGCGTGCTGCTCCATATCCACATTGACGAACGCGCCGCGCGATTTGGCGAGTTGCAGGATCGGCCGGAGGCGCTCGCGCACGGCCCGGCTTGTCGCGACAGGATCGATCGGGTCGAACTGGCTGTAGAGCGACGAGAGCTTCACCGACACGTTGACCGGCGGCACAATGCCCGTCGGGCCGCGGTCAATCACCTCGCTCGTGGCCCAGTCGCGGGCGCGAGTGGTGAGCCCGTCGATGAACTGCAGGTACTGCTGCTGGTATTGGCCGGCTTCGCGTTCGGAAAGGACGGCTTCGCCGAGCAGGTCGATCGTGAAGCCGAGGCCTTGCTTGCGGACGTCGAGAATCGCTTCGAGCGTCTCGTCGACGGTCGTGCCCGCGATGAACCGGCGGGCGAGGCGCGTCGCGTTGAAGCGCGCCGCCCCGGCAACCAGGCCGCCGACGAGCCCGTCATCGGGCAGCCAGCCGACCGCCCGACGAAGCGGCGCCGGCAGGCGGTCGTTCACGGTTTGAAAATATTCTCGCAAGTGCCGGGCAACGGCGGGCTTGGTTCGCAGGGCGGGCAGCGCATCGACCAGTCGAAATAACTGCACCTTTACCGCCTCGTCCCGCATCGTGAACGCCATCAACCGCTCGTCCCACCAGCGGGCGGCGAAGGGCGAGGCGTGCTGGGCCCGCAGCCGCGAAAAAATCTCGCGGCCGATCAGATTGGTGCGAATCTCCAGCCCGTCGCTCGTCATATCTGATGATAGTCTCGGCCGCTGCCGACACATGGCCCGCCGCCCATTCCATTATCGGCCATGCCCATGCCGATAAATTGCCTAACCGGGGTTCTTGACCGGGCATTCCAAAATGCCTACGCTCCCGGACCCTTTGCAGGTTCTATGGCAAGACCCAAAGAATTCAATCCCGAAGCCGCGATGCGGGAGGCGATGGAGGCGTTCTGGGAGCGCGGGTACCACGGCACCAGCATCAATGACCTGCTCGCTGAGATGGGGCTGAACCGCGGAAGCATGTACGGGACGTTCGGCGACAAGAAGCACCTGTTCCTGGCGGCGCTGGCCGAATACGAAAAACAATCGCGCGACGTGATGGAGCAGACGCTCGCGCAGCCCGGGTCGGCCCGCAAGGCAATCGAACAGTGGGCGATGACCGCCGTCACGATGTGCTCCGGCGAAGCGGGTCTCCGCGGCTGCCTGGGCATCAAGGCCGCGATGGAGATGGCCGCCCACGACAAGGACGTCGCCGACTGGGTCCGCACGATCACCAAGGCCCGCGACCAATTGGTCGCCAAGGCGATTCGCCGCGGGCAGGAGGCGGAGGGAATCAACCCGAAGCTGGACGCACGGGTCGTTGCGCGGGCGCTCAATGCCTCGCTGGCGGGATTGAAGGTGCTGGGAACCGCGGGCCCGACGGAAAAGGAAGTGCGGGAAGTCATTGCGATGATGTTGCGAATGTTGGACTGAAGTGAATGTGGGAGGGCGAGGCTCCTGCCGAGCCGCGCCTTCCCGAGCGGGCTCGGCTCGGCGGGAGCCTCGCCCTCCCGGTTTGGGTGAAGGGAGTGATCGTCATGAAACTTTGGTTAACCGTCGTCGGCCCGGCCGTGCTCTGCGCGGGCTTGCTGGCCGTTTCCGGTTGCAACCGCGGCCAGGCGCAAGCCGCCGGTGCGGGACAGATGCCGCCGCAGCGCGTGGCGGTGAGTGAGGCGGTGTCGAAGGACGTGCCCGTCTACCTGGATGAGATCGGCAAGTGCACGGCGTTGGAGTCGGTGACGATCACGCCACAGGCTGCCGGCATCATCACCGAGCGGCACTTCGAAGACGGGGCCGACCTGAAGAAGGGGCAGGTCCTGTTCGTGATTGACAAGCGCCCCTATCAGGCGGCGCTCGACTCGGCCAAGGCGCAGCTCTCACAGGCGAAGGCGGCCCAGGCGTTCGCCAGGCTCGAGCTCGACCGGTATACCGCCGTAGCCAACACCCGGGCGATCTCCAAGACCGACTTCGACACGAAGCAGAACGCGATGGATGTAGCCAACGCGCAGCTCGAAGCCGCCGAAGCCGCGGTGGAGACGGCGCAGGTCAACCTGGACTATTGCACGATCCACTCGCCGATCGACGGCCGGGCCGGGGCTCGCCTGGTCGACGTGGGCAACGTCGTCAAGGCCAATGAGGGATCGCTGCTGCTGATCCAGCATCTCGACCCGATCTACGCGGATTTCACCATCACCGAGCGCGATCTGCCCGAGGTCCAGAAGCAGATGGACCGGGGGACGTTGAAGACGCTGGTTCGACTGCCGGTTGATAGCGAAGCGAACGCGCGGACCGGCAACCTGATCTTCCTGGACAACGCGGTGCAGGACGGGAGCGGGACGGTGAAGTTGCGGGCCGAGATCCCCAACGCCGACCACCACTTCTGGCCCGGGCAGTTCGTGAACGTCCGGCTGGTGTTGGCGGTGAAGCCGTCGGTGCTCGTGCCCACCGTCGCCACCCAGGTGAGCCAGCAGGGGCTGTTCGTGTTCAAAGTGGTGCCCGACGAGAAATCGCCGACCAAGGTCGCCGTTATGCAGCAGCCGGTCACGTTGGGGCTGCGGCACGGCGATTTGGTTGTGATCGATAGCGGGCTGTCGCCCGGCGATCAGGTCGTCACCTTTGGGCAGATGATGTTGCAGCCCGGCTCGCCCGTGATGGTCGCAAAACCCGGCAGCGGCCCGGAGTCGCCGAAGGGTGAGGGTCAGGCGGCTGCCAAGGCGGAGCCCGCCGCGTCGGCCGATGCGGATGCGGAAGGAGGCCACTAGTGAACCTTTCGGAACCATTTATTCGCCGGCCGGTCATGACCGTGCTGTTGACGCTGGGCGCGATCCTGTTCGGCTTGCTGGCCTACAAGGCCATGCCGGTCAGCGACCTGCCGAACGTCGACTACCCGGTCATCCAGGTGCAGGTCGCCTATCCGGGCGCCACGCCCGAGACGATGGCCAACAACGTGGCCACGCCGCTCGAGCGGCAGTTCATGCAGATTCCCGGGCTGGAGCTGGTGACCAGCAACAGTGCGCAGGGCTTCACCAGCTTCACGCTTCAGTTCGAGCTGAATAAGAGCCTCGATGGGGCGGCCACCGACGTTCAGGCGGCGATCAGCCGGGCGCAGGGGCAGCTTCCGCAGGATCTGCCCAGCCCGCCGACGTTTACCAAGACCAACCCGAACGACCAGCCGCAGATGTATCTGGCGGTGATGAGCAACACCGTCACCGAGGCCCAGCTCTACGATTACGCGAGTACCCAGGTGGGGCAGCGGATCAGCATCATGCCGGGCGTGAGCCAGGTGCAGGAGTTCGGCACTCCGTCGGCGGTGCGGATCAAGGCCGACCCGTCGAAGCTGGCCTCCCGCGGCATGACGATGGACGACCTGGACGCCGCCATCCGAGCCAATACGTCCTACCAGGGCGCGGGCCAGTTCGACGGCCCGAACCGCACGCTGCTCCTTCAGCCGCAGGGCCAGCTCGCCACGGCCGAAGGCTACCGCAACATGATCGTCGGCCGCTTCAAAGGCAATCCCGTCTACATGCGGGACGTGGCCCGCATTGTGGACAGCGTGCAGGACGAGCGGCAACACCCCAGCTTCTGGTTCCGCGACGCCAAGACGCCGACCGCGATCGTCGTGCTGCCGATCTACCGCCAGGCGGGGGCCAACGCCGTCGAGGTGTCGAAGCGCATCGAGGCGGAACTCCCGAACATCAAGAAAACGCTCCCGCCCAGCATCGACCTGCGCGTGATCTACGACCGCTCGGCCAGCATCGTCGACAGCTTCATGGACGTGCAGGAGACGCTGGTCATCGCGTTCGCGCTGGTCGTGATGGTCATCTTCATCTTCCTGGGCCGGGCGACCGACACGATCATCCCCACCGTCGCGCTCCCGTTGTCGCTGCTGCTGACGTTCGTGGTGATGAACATCCTGGGCTACAGCCTGGACAACCTCTCGCTGATGGCCCTGACGCTGGCGATCGGGTTCCTGGTCGATGACGCGATCGTCTTCCTGGAGAACGTGGTCCGGCGGATGGAGAAGTTCGAGGAGCCGCCGCTGGTGGCGGCGCTGCGCGGAGCCCAGGAGATCAGCTTCACGATCCTGAGCATGACGATCTCGCTGGCGGCGGTGTTCATCCCGCTGGTGTTCCTCTCCGGTCTGATGGGCCGCATCTTCCGCGAGTTCAGCATCACGATCGTCGTGGCGATCTTCGCCAGCGGCATCGTCTCGCTCACCCTCACGCCGCTGATGTGCGCCCGCATGCTTGGCCGTCGCGGGGAGGGCGCGAAGAAAACGTTCCTCGAGCGCGTGGTCGGCGGCGCCGAGCACCGCGTGCTGGGCATTTACGGCAGCTCGCTCTGGTTCTTCCTCCGGCACCGGTGGATTTCGGCCCTGGTTTGGGTCGTCTGCCTGGTCGGCACCGGCTACTTCTTGTACACCGTCCCGAAATCGTTCCTGCCCACCGGCGACAGCAGCTTCCTCATGGGCGTCATGATCGCCCAGCAGGGATCGAGCCCCGAGCAGATGCAGGAGTATCAGAAGCAGGTCGAGGCCGCCATGCAGGCGAATCCCGACGTGCGGCTGACGATAACCGCCACCGGGCTTTCGCAATTCCTCAACAGCAACCAGGGCTTCTGCATCGCGTTTCTCGAACCGCCGGAAAAGCGGGTGACCAAACCCGGCCCCGGCGAATCAAAAGCGTCCATTCAGACGGTCGCCGGTGATTTGATGATGCGGACCGCGATGCGCACCACCGGGCTGCTTACGTTCCTGGTGCCGCAACCGGTCCTGCAGATCAGCACCGGGGCGACGCCGCGCACCCAGGGCGACATCCAGTACAGCATCTCGGGCGTCGATCCCGCCGAGGTATACGCGACCGCCGGCAAGCTGATGGGCGCGTTCTACGGCGGGGTGGGCAAAGTGTTCGCCCCGCAGGGCGGCGTCTCCAGCGACATGTTCCTGCAGACCCCTAACCTGCAGATCGAAACGCTCCGCGACCAGGCGGCCACCTATGGCGTGAACACGACGGCAATTGAGACGCTGCTCAACCACGCGGCCAGCCAGAACTACACCTATCTGATTAAGAAGCCGACCAATCAGTACCAGGTCATTTTGGAACTGGACGATCAATTCCGCACCGATCCGGCGGACCTGAACAAGCTCTACATCAAGTCATCCGACGGCCAGCGGACCGTCCCGCTGAGTGCCGTGGCCAAATGGCACCAGTCGATCGGGCCGCAGGCGGTGAACCACATCAACCAGTTCACCAGCGTCACGTTCAGCTTCAACGGGATGCCCGGCGTGCCGTTGGGGAACGTGACCGACTTCATTCAGCACACCGCCGATCAGATCGTGCCGTCGACGATGAAGGGCGCGTTCCAGGGCCAGGCGCTGACGTTCCGCAACACGGTCACGAGCCTGACGATCCTGATGCTGATGGCGGTGTTCGTAATGTACATCATCCTGGGCATCCTCTACGAGAGCTACCTGCACCCGGTGACCGTGCTCTCCTCCCTGCCGGTGGCGCTGGTGGGCGGACTCTTCACGCTGTGGGCGTTCGGGGCTGAGGCCTCGCTCTACGCCTACATTGGCATGTTCATGCTGATGGGCATCGTGAAGAAGAACGGCATCATGATCGTCGACTTCGCGCTGCACCGGATCAACGCCGGCGAGACCGCCGAGCGGGCGATCCACGAGGCCAGCATGGACCGCTTCCGCCCGATCATCATGACGACCCTGGCCGCCGTGATGGGCGCAGTCCCGATCGCGGCCGGCTTCGGCTCGGACGGATCGAGCCGGCGTCCACTGGGATTGGTTATCGTCGGCGGATTGATCGTTTCGCAGTTCATTACGCTGTACGTGACGCCAGCCATTTACCTTTACCTGGAGGACTTCCAGGAGAAGGTGCTCGACCGGATCGGGTTCTTCCGCTCGTCTCGCAAGCAGCACGAGCTCGAAGCGGCCGCCGCCGAGGGCGAGAGCGAAGGCCGCCCGGCCCCCCGCCCGGTCCTCGTCGGCGCCGCCGACGGCGAAGGAAACGGCAACGGCTTCGGGCACGACTGATTGCGAAAGGCCCAGCTTTGCCCCCTCTCCCTCCGGGAGAGGGTCGGGGTGAGGGAGAATTGCGAGCGATTCCCGGCCGTTGCGGTGCAACCAACCTCAGTCATCCTGAGCGCAGCGAAGGACCTCTGGACCGGAAACTCACTCGACCCCCAGAGGTCCTTCGCTGCGCTCAGGATGACAGTCGGGGCTCGGACGACCAAGACCTTTCTGACTTGCCTTCGCCCCGTGTCACAATGCGGACCGCTCGCTATGATCGGGGTGTGACCGATACCTACCGCCAAGTCGTAGAGGTTTTAAGCCGCTGCAAGCGGGTGCTGGTGACGACGCACGTTCGCCCGGATGGGGACGCGCTGGGGACGGTGGCCGCCACCATTCTGGCGATGCGCAAGGTCGGCATCGATGCCGAGGCGCTGCTGCTGAGCCATCTGCCGCGGAAATACGCGTACGTGTTTCAGGAGAGCGGGATCGTCTTCCACGACGCCGAGCGGGGGTGGCCCGAAGCGTTGTCGCTGGACCGGTTCGACGCGCTGCTGGTGATGGACACCGGTACGTGGTCGCAGCTCCCCGGGCTGCGCGATCGGGTCAGCACGTGGCCCGTGCCGAAGCTCGTCGTTGATCATCACCTGACGCAGGAGGATTGGGCCGACGTGAAGCTGGTGGTGAAGGAGGCCGCCGCGGCGGGGGAGATCGCGGCCGAGCTGCTCGACGCGTGGGGGATCGAGCTCGACCAGCCGATCGCCGCCGCCCTGTTCCTGGCCATCGCCAGCGATACCGGGTGGTTCCAGTTTTCCAACACACGGCCCTACACGCTCCGCCTGGCCGCCCGGCTGATCGAGCACGGCGTCGACACCGACTCAATGTACCAGCACCTCTACCAGAACGAGCGGGCCGAGCGGGTGCGGCTCCAGACCCGCGCCCAGCAGTCGCTCGAACTGCTGCAGGACGGCCGGCTGGCGGTGATGCGCATCGGCAGGCGGGACTTTGCCGAGACCAACGCCAACGTCGGTGACACCGAGAACCTGATCAACGTCCCACTGCAGATCCGCACGGTGGAGGTGTCGCTCCTGTTCGTCGAGCCCATCGAGCCCGGCCCGACCCGTGTGAGCCTGCGGAGCAAGGGGCAGGTGGACGTCGCCAAATTCGCCGAACAATTCGGCGGCGGCGGGCACGCGCGGGCCGCGGGGTTGAAGCTGGAGACGACGCTGCAGGAGGCACATGACCGGGTCGTGGAGGCGATGAGGAATCGGATGTCGAACGCGGGGTGAGAATGCCCCATGCGACGGTGGCACTGTTATCCTGAGCGGCAGCGAAGGATCTCGGCGTCAAGAAACTCAACCGCATCAGAGATCCTTCGCTGCGCTCAGGATGACAAGGGCAGGGGGAAGATGATGACAGGGAACGGTTCGAGTGAGGAATGACCGTGTACCGCCAGATGGCCATTGTGCCGCTTCTGTTCGTATTGCTGGCCGGGGCCGCGGCGGCTCCGACAACGTCGCCCGCGACTGCGCCGGCGGCCGACGTCGAGATGGGCAAGAAGCTGGGTCGCAAACTGCCGGTGGTCAATCTGAACGGGGTTTCCCTGGGCCATTTCCTCGACTTCGTTCGCGACGCCGGCGGCGTCAATGTCATCGTCAACTGGCGGGAACTGGCCCACGAGAAAGTCAGCGAACGTCGCGCGGTAAACTTCGCCGGGCGGGACGTCGAGGTGGGCCAGATGCTCCGCAAGGTCCTCGATTCGACCGGTTCGAAGATCTCGTTCGACGCGAAAGAGGGGGCGGTTTACGTCACCTCCCGGCTCGACTTGTTCGCCCGGGCCGGGGACGTGCGGGTGAAGGGGGACGAGTCGGACGCCTCGGCCCGTGTGAACGAGGCATTGGACAAGACTGTTCAGGACGTGCACCTGGAGTCGGTCCGGTTGCGAGCCGCGTTCGAGCTGGTGGAAGAGAGCCTGCAGGTGCCGGTGGAGGTGGATTGGAGGGCGCTGGAGGAAGCCGGGGTGGCGGACGATGAGCCGATCACGCTCCACTTGCGCAAGCCCACGGGCGCACAGGTCCTTTACTGGACGATTCGGCTCTTACCGCAGAAAGCGCCCGTCGTGTTTACGGTGCGCGAGGGGAAGGTGGTGGTGATGAAGGGGGCGGCGCGGAAGCCGGAGGGCGGGGGCGATACCGCGCGGGGGCGGTAAGTTGGTCCGTGAAGGGCAGGCCGTGAACCGGGCGTAACTTCGAGTCGTAGGCAGCGGTAACGCCCACCAGGCGGAACGGTTGTTGAAGTTGTTTGCGGTATCCGCCCGGATTTCCTCGTGAAAAGATTTGCCATTCGTCGTCGTGAGTCGCACGCTGCCGCGTCGGTTGTGGAGCGCCTGGAGGTCCGCCGGCTGTTCGCGGCGCCAGGCGCGAATTGGAAGCTGGTCTGGGGGGACGAGTTCAACGGCACCCATCTCAACGCCAGCAAGTGGAACGTTGGCAAGCCGTGGACCGGCCCGGACGGGACGAACGGCGACCCGGACGCCGGCACGCTCAGCTACTTCACGCCGAACAACGTCTCGGTCAGCGGCGGAATGCTTCATCTGACGATCCAGCAGCAGACCGTCACCGACGCCATGGGCCGCACGTTCAACTACACCAGCGGCTACATCAACACCGCCGGCAAATTCGAGATGTCTTCGGGATACGTCGAGATCCGCGCCCAGATCCCGACCGGCGCGGGCCTGTGGCCGGCCTTCTGGATGGTCACCAACGGCTGGCCCCCCGAGGACGACGTGGCCGAATTCATCACCGGCGAAAATCGGTTCCACCAGGGTCTCGCCTACGGCTCGACCAGCAACGTCCAGTGGGACGACATGAACACCTACGCGCCGCTGCCGACCGGATTTCACACCTACGGCATGCAGTGGGGGCCGGGGTATCAGATCTTCACGATGGACGGGATCATCACGCACGTCGCCCGCGGCGCGCACGTGCCGACCGTGCCGCTGTTCCTGATGCTGAACACCGGCGTCTCGCAATTGTATCCGCCGAATGGATCGACGGTCTTCCCCAACAGCTTCGATGTCGACTACGTCCGCGTCTACCAGCGCACCGCGACGCCCGAACTCTCCTATGGCGGCTTCGAAGGGGGCGGCCTGGGCCTCTGGCAGGGCTACGCCAACGCGATTGTGACCACGGACAACCCGCATTCCGGCACGTACGCGCTGCGGCTGCAGGGGCAAACGTCCTCCGCCCAGCAGACGATCACCGGCCTGCAGCCGAACACGACCTACGTGCTGACCGCCTACGCGACCGCCGCGGATGGAAATCAGGGAACGGTGGGCGTGAACGGGTACGGCGGGCCCGACGTGTCAGCCGTGACGACGGGCTCCGCTTACGCCCCGATCAATGTCACGTTCAAGACCGGCCGCACCAATCATTCGGCGGTCGTTTACGGGCTGCAGTCGTACGGGTCGGGATACGTCTGGATCGACGACGTCGCGATCCATCAAGCCGCGACGATCGAGAATCCCGGCTTCGAACTCGGCTCGCTTGCCGCGTGGAACGCGAGCGGCTCCGCATCTGTCGTCGCAGGTCACGCCCATGGCGGCGCGTTCTCGTTGACCGACGTCGCGGCCGGCGACGAAGCCGATCAGACGTTGTACGGGCTCACGCCGAGCACGACCTACCGCCTGACGGCCTGGGCCCGCGTCGGCAGCACCGATACCCAAGCATCGCTCGCGGTCATCGACGACAGCGACGCCGAGACGGACGTCACCTCCGCCTCAACGCGATACAAACAGGTCTCGCTCACCTTCACCACCAGCGCAACGTCCACCTTCGCCACCGTTTTCTGCAGCAAGCTTGTCGGCAGCGGCCCGGTCTGGTTTGATGACCTTCGGCTCACCGCTCCCCGCATCCCGGTTCGACGGGCGCGCGGGTGAGTCGGCGGGGGCTCAGATTCGAGGAGCATCTCATGCGCAATTCAACCATGCTTCGCTGGAGTTGATTGTCGTTTGCCGGGTGGCATGGGCATGTACTCATGCCCGTGTCTTCCGAGCGAAACGACCACGGGCATGAGTACATGCCCATGCCACCCCAGAACGGAATATGCGATTGCGTTGAATTCTCGGTGCGGGCTGTTGGAGGCTTTGACGACTGAACTGGGTGGCCTATACTTGGCCCGCCTCTGAATCGGCGGAACGAACCCTCCCGATGGCCCAAGTCCAACTTCTCGATCTCACCAAGGTCTATCCCGGCGGCATTCGGGCCGTCGATCGGGTGAATCTCACGATCGCCGACCGTGAGTTCGTCGTCCTCGTCGGCCCGTCGGGCTGCGGGAAGACGACGACGCTGCGGATGATCGCCGGGCTGGAAGAGATCACCGCCGGGGTCATTCAAATCGGCGGTCGCGTGGTCAACGACCTGGCCCCCAAAGACCGCGACGTGGCGATGGTGTTTCAGAACTACGCCCTGTACCCGCACATGTCGGTGTACAAGAACATGGCGTTCGGGTTGAAGCTCCGCGGGATGCCAAAAGCCCAGATCCGCCAACGGGTTACGGACGCGGCGCGGGTGCTCGGGATCGAGGGCCTGCTCGATCGCAAGCCCCGGGCACTCTCCGGCGGGCAACGGCAGCGGGTGGCGGTCGGGCGGGCGATCGTCCGCGACCCGGCGGCCTTCCTGTTCGACGAGCCGCTCTCCAATCTCGACGCCAAGTTACGCGTCACCACCCGGGCCGAGCTGAAGCGGCTTCACCAGCGCCTAAAAACCACCACGATCTACGTCACCCACGACCAGGAAGAGGCGATGACGCTGGGGGACCGGATCGTAGTCATGAAGGATGGATTAATTCAGCAGGCGGACACGCCGCTGAAGACCTATCATTCTCCCGCCAACCGCTTCGTCGCCGGATTCATTGGGATGCCCCCCATGAATTTCTTCGACGGAGTGATTATGATGGTTGGCGGAGATATGCTGTTCCGGGAAGGCGTTGCCTCCGGAGGTGGCGATTTGTCGTTGCCGAGCGAAGGAATCCGCCTTCCGATCCCGGCCCGGTTGGCCCGGCGATTGGCGAGATGGGTCGGCCGGCACGTAGTTTTGGGCGTCCGCCCGGAACATTTTCTCGTGCGGCCGCTCGATACGCCCGCCGATTCGGCGAAGGTGGAGTTGAAGGTGAATGTCGTCGAACCGTTGGGAAACGACATGGATGTTTACATGAGCACAAACCTGAACGATCATGTTGTCGCTCGGGTGGAAGCCGAGCTGGCTCAGGGCGGTGCCATGGCCGGTGGACTGCGGACGGATGCGCCGGCGACGTTTTACGTCGACTTGCGCAAGGTCCATGTTTTCGAGCCCGGAGAGACCGGGATGAACCTTAGCCTGACGAACGAGCCCGACCATGCCGTTGCATAACGCACCAGCATGGCCCTGTTCTCTGGCGGAACGCCCCGCCATCCGGAGGAGTTTCGGATGAGCGGGTGAGCGTTTTTCTACAGGTTCTGCTCGAGACCATGGGCCGCCTTGAAAGGGCGGCCCTTTTGTTGCTAGCGAGAGTTGCCAGTTGTTAGTTGCCAGTT
>DASXMX010000103.1:0-16792 GCA_036495445.1 Tepidisphaeraceae bacterium | reverse complement strand
GACCACCGGCTGGTCGCTCTACGCCGCCTACCTCGGACGCTACCACCGCGGCGTGACGCCCAAGAACTCCAAGAGCAAGCTGACGGTCGACACCTACGACCCCACATTCCGCTTCCAGGCCGCCTGGGCCACTGGCCCGCACTGGGAGCCCTACGGCCGATACGAGTACGTCCACTTCGACAGCCGCGAGTTCCCCGCCGGCACGCAGACCAACGTCCAGATCGTCACCGCCGGCGTCAACTACTACCTCTACGGCCAGGCCGCCAAGCTCTCCCTCGACCTCAACTACCTCCCCAACGGCTCCCCCGTCACCGACGACGGCTTCGGCATCCTCGCCAACAACGGCCACACCGAACTCGTCGCCCGCGCCCAACTCCAGGTCGTCTTCTAACCCCAACGCCACCTTGCGAATGTCCCATAATGTCCCATAATGTCCCGCCGTGGCGATGTGGACCCCGATGGGACATTGCCCATCCCGCCGCCGTACACCGCAACTGTCGCCCAGCCACCCTCGGCTGGGGTCGACCTGCAGGGGCACACGGCGTGTGCCCCTACGAGAACCCCAGCCGGGGCGGCTGGGCCACACAGGAGGGCTCGCCGCGATCGCGAAATTGCAAAAGCGCCGCATTTGTCGCATGGGAGCCAATACATCAACACCGCAATCCCATTTCACACCCGCGCTTGCGATCCGCCCGTCGCCGCCGCCGCGTGCGACACTCCCCGGCCGCCGCACCGACTGTCGCATCTCATTGCCCACGCCTCATTCGACCTCGACTTTGCGGCCATCCCCTGCCGCGGCCAACGTTTGCGCTCTTCGTGCCGCGCCGCACGCTCCGCTCCAAATGCGGCGCTCGGCCCCGGAGCGCGCCCGGCGTCGCATCCCGCCGCTTCCGGTTCTAGCAAGCAGGTCCGCCGATGGATGGCCGATCGGTCGTCGTACATCCACCCCTCTTGTTTTTGTCGCGAAGAGTCGCGCAATATGCACCATGGTAAATATGCAAGACATTAAGCAACAGCACCTTGCGCCACCCGTAGCGCATTTTCCCCTCCCGCGACATCCGCTCGCCGCTCCGCGTGTCCGACCCTCACGGACCCCTCCACGTCGGCGGAAGGGGAAACGGCGAACCCATTTTCGTTAGGCAAATGTTAGCAAACGCCGTACCGCCGCCGAGCCCGCCTCAAAAATGCGGCGGCCGCATCGCCGCAAAGGATGCCCGCCCGCCCGCCGGCGCGCCCCTGTCATTTCGTGCTGCCTACGTGACGGGCGCGGCAGCATGCGCCGCGCACTCTCCGAGCAGGCCAGGGCTCGAAGGGATCGCGTCCCCCTTCTCCGTCCTGAAGCGGAGAGGCTCCCGCCGGGATGCTCCATCGAGTTGACCGAGCGAAGCAGACAGGACTAAGGTTGTCAAAGGGCGCATCACGGGGCAGGCCGTATCCATTTACATCTGCCGCTCGTCCCTCATCAGCAAGGGAGTCGTTCGATGATCTCGCGGAGAAGCACTCAATCCCTCGCGAAACTATTCGGTTCCGAGTTCTGCGACCTTCACTGGGAATCGGGCTCTCG
Organism: Tepidisphaeraceae bacterium; assembly: GCA_036495445.1. Lineage (GTDB taxonomy): Bacteria > Planctomycetota > Phycisphaerae > Tepidisphaerales > Tepidisphaeraceae > DASXMX01. Next base: position 15,228 of record DASXMX010000103.1, on the reverse strand, counting down.
TATGAACCCTACGAGCAAATCGGTCATGCGAGCATCCCCGCTGCGGTTGTACGACTTCCTCTATGGCAATGACTATGAGGCCTACCTCATGAACATCGCCAAAGCGATCCATCGCGCGGAAGGCCGGCGCGGGATCGAGGAATTCATCCTGGGTCTGCATACCGGCGAAACGATTGCTCAGGTAACGCCCGATTGGGAATGGAGTCGAAGGGAGAAACTCGGAAACGAAGTCCTTCTGAACTTGGCGGAAGACATTCTTCGGTACATGGAGACCGCCCTTCGCTCCCAGCGGTATTCCTCGGGGGACGGAATGCACGAACAGCGGAACGAATTGGTCCGCAATCTGGAGCTGGACGGCTTCATCTATCGCGAGTCCCGGCTCCTGTTCACCGAAGCGGCCGTCCTCGACACCGAAGAGGAAGAAGGCCTGCTTCAGCAGTTGATGGACGAGCTGAATTTGCCGGACCAAGCGACGCCCCGCCATCACTTGGCGAAAACCGCCGAGCATTACACCGCCGGGCGCTGGGACGACTGCATCAGCAATGCCCGGAAGGTCTTGGAATCCGTCCTCATGCAAGTGGCGCAGGTTCACAGCTTGAAGATCCACAAAACGTCCTTCGATCCGCAAAAAGCCCAGCGTCCGGTCGACGTCCGCGAGTACCTGCAGCGGGAGGGACTGCTCGAAGAGAAGGAAAAGAAGGCCGTCGCCGAGATTTACGGGCTCCTCAGCAACACCGGCGGACACCCCTACATCGCCGAGAAGGATCAAGCCCGGCTCATGCGGCACCTGGCGCTGACCCGGACCCAGTTCGCTCTCCTTCGGCTCCAAGGCTCCTTGCAGGCCGCCGGCGTCCCCGCCTGAGCGGAATCCGGCTGATGGCGCGACTATCTTGCGACGAAGTCGGTCGTGCAGGGATTGGATTGCCGGCCAGAACCGGCCTAACCGGACGCAGGACAACTGGTTATCGCCGATTTGGTTGTCGAACAACTTACGGATCTAAGATTCCGAGGCGAAGAAAGAGGGACAGAAGCCAATTCCGGATTGGCTTCTGACCCTCTTTCCCGCCCCGAGTGAATCACCGTCTTCGCCCCCGCCAAGGACCGGCCGATCCTGTTCACCGCCGCAGCTTGGTCCGACATACTCCTTACGCTCGACCGCCACGAATTCGCCGGGCTGCTCGGGTCTCAGTTCTACGCTAAATGGGCGCGGTTTCCGTTGAAGGCGTGGACCCCCTGCGGCGGGCGGGTGAAGTGCTCCCCTCCGGAAGACACCGAAGCCGTGAACTGGCCGGCCGTCGTCTGTGGGGTAAAGGCGGACGACGCTCGAGAGGTTGGCGTGACATCAAGCAAGCCCGCCCACTAGGGGACGAACTAAAGGTAACGCATCCGTCAATCTCGTCGACCGGGAAAGAGGGTCATCGCACTTGATAATCGTACGCGCCGACGTATTGCAACGACGAAGCGCTTGGACGCGTCACGCCATTCGGCGCGAAGACGCAAATCGCGGCGTCGGCGGTTTGGCTACCATCCACTTTGGGAAGCCACTGATCGGCGTAGGACGCCGTCGACAGGAGCGTGGAAAGCGGCGTCGGCGTCCCTGCGTGAATGGCCTCAATGCACCCGGGCTCGTAGCCCGTCAGCCCGACCTCGCGCATGAACGGGGAAGGCACGCCTTCGCCTTCTTCGGTGTACGTCTTGTCGATGAACGCGCGCATATCGTCGAAGGAGCGGAACCGCGCAGTACTGACGAAGACGTGGACCTGCTGCATTCGGGCCTCTCCGCGGTATTTCTCTCCGGCAAACAGTGCTTGGCACCGATTGCCGTCGATCAGTGTAACCATTCGGCGTCCAGCATCGAATGGATCGGCACGAGACACGGTTCAACCCTCGGCAATTGACACGCCGCGGGACTGGGAACGGCCAAGGGCGTACCGTTGGGAAATCAACAGGTCGGAGAAAACCAACCGGATCTGGACTCCGAACCCCTTGATTTCCGCCGCCCCCTTTGCGAACCTCCTCCCCGCCGCGCGGCGGGGAGGTGACCGCCGATTCGGCACGGGATAATGCTACGCCGCTGTGCCGATGCTTGCCCTCGACGCGATCTCTGAGCACCCGGACAACCAAGCGGTGCTGCGCTATCTCAACCTTGAGCGACCCGCCGACGTGTACTACTTCGAACCCGGGAGCACAGGGAGCCTGTTCGACGAGGGAAGTCGAATCTTCTATCATGACTACGGACGGCGGGTTCCGAATGCCGCACGCTGCACGGTCAACCACGCGAACATCATGGCCCACGAGCAGACCGCTCGGATCTTCGCCTTACATCAGGGGCGGCTCACGATCGCCCTCCGGCCCGACTTCTCGCACTTTGACCCCGACTACGGCCATACGCTCACGGGAGAGACGCTCGACGGACCGGTAGACCTGCGGCCCCTCGGGGCGGAATGGGTGTTGTTCCGTGATGCTGACTGGCTTGAGGAGGAGCCGTTTTGGTGGGCGTACAAATGGGCGGGCAGAACTGGGTAAAGCGCCCGGGCGATCCAGGCTTCGTTAAGGGTCGGGAGGTCAGCCCCATGAAGGCGTCCGGGAGTGTTCGCGACAACCTCTTCTACGGTTCGCTATGGCGGCAATGATTATCCTTCAGCTCGACCCGGCGAAACTCAGCAACCCCGACGTGGCGATCCGCCACGCGCTGCCGGACCTGATCGTCGAGCGCTCAGGCGGCCGACTCACGGACGACGGATATGACTACGCTGCCAGGGAAGGCGCGACGCCATTCCTGCTGTTATTCCTGGGCACCAACGACCCGGAAGCGTCTATGCCGATCGTTATTGAGGTTCTCCAATCCGAACGGGTACTGGGCAATGACCTTTCCGAGGTTGTGGTCGCCATTGAGGATGGCACGGAGCTCCGCGTCGTGCATCCGCCACACTCGGACGCATCCGTGGAGCTGTAACCTTTCGCATTGCGTGCTGACCACCACGCGGACCGGACGAAAATGGTAGGGGCAACCCTTGCGGGAAGGCGCGGTCCCCTCTTTGCTGCGGTCCCGGACTCAAGCGAGATTGTGCATCCTCATCGTCCGGCGTCAGCCAAGTGAATTCTATCGGTACGGCATGGCAGGGACCACGTGGGCTTAAGTGAGAACCCTTTCCATCACGTCGACGTCCTCGCCTCGCTGATCGGCGAGCGGAACTCGCGCCGACCCACCGCGATCGAGGCGGCGGCGGCTTACATCAAGCGATATCTGACCGATGCCGGGTATGCCGTGGCGGAGCAGCCGTACCCCGTTTCGTCGCGCGTCGCGATGAACCTCGAAGTCACGCTGATCGGCCTGAAGCCGGAGCTGCCGGAGTTGGTCGTCGGGGCGCATTACGACTCGGCGGTCGGGACGCCGGGGGCGGATGACAATGCGTCGGCGGTGGCGGCGTTGCTGGAGATCGCGCGAGAGTTGGCCGACTGGAAACCTCGGCGGACGGTTCGGTTCGTCTTTTTCGACACCGAGGAGATGCCGCACTTCATGCTCAACGAGATGGGCAGCCAGCACCACGCCGCACTCTGCCGGCGGGAGGGCCGCCGGCTGCGAGGGATGATCTGCCTGGAGTCGCTCGGCTACTTCTCGCCGCCGCAGCCGACCGGCGGCGCGCCGCGGTGGGCCACCCGCATGCTCAAGCCGTTCGGCGGCCGATACGTCGTGCTCGTCAGCAACCTCCGCTCGGCCACGTTTTGCCTCGCCTTCTCCTGGGCGTTATTCCGCTCCGGCTGGTGGCGGACGCTTACCCTCGCGCTGCCCGCGAGGATCGGGCTCATTCACCTCTCCGATCATCGCGGGTACTGGGAACAGGGCTACCGCGCCGCGATGGTGACCGACACCGCCCTGCTGCGGAACCCCAACTATCATCAGCCGACCGACCTGCCGGACACGATCGATTTAGATCGGCTTGCAAAACTGACCAATGCGCTGGTCGGTGCCGTTCGACGGCTCGCCGACTAAGTTACACATATTGAGCGGTTTTTGTGGCACGCACTTTCCAACCCGTGGTCCCGGTAGGCCGGGACGTCGGCCCGTACTCGGGCCGAATCAGCTCGGAGCGAAGCGAGGCTGTTCGCGACGGGCTAAAGGAGCGCTGCGCTTCGAGCGGATTTGGCCGGAGTACCGGCCAACGCCCCGGAGTACCGGGGCTCACGGGTTGGAAACCCGTGCCACGATGAATGCCACCACAAACCGCGACACTCGGGCGTTTCCCCCTCATCCCTGAAAAACGCTCGGTTTGAGTAAGTTAGAAAGCCGCTCACTCGGGAGGACGAGGCTCCTCCCGAGATCTGGCCCGGTACAGCGGCGTTCACAAAAAAACACGCCCCGGCACGGCCGCGGGGGGCGGCGGTGCCGGGGTCGTGAAACATCGGGCAGCCTGAACGGATGGTTCAAAGAGCGGGCGTGGGTGAGGTCACGCCCGCCGGGATCCGGACCGCACGGGGCGGTCCGGGTTGGTCTTGCGGCGCCAGCCGCGGGTATGGGTCTTGGCGACCTGCCCCGGATGGCGCGGGCTGCTCGGTTCGTGGTCGGGGTTACGCATTTTCGGACTCCTTCGTGGCGACGCCGAGTTCTTCTTCGGAAACATGCGATTCAATCTTGTCGCCCGGCCCGCCGGCGCGGATCTTGGCGTCGATGGATTGGATGACTTCCTCGACCGTCTCGCGGGCGACCTGGCCCGGATGGGCCGCGGTGCTGGCTGCGACGGCGGGCGAAGGCTTGAGGAGGCGTTTCTCGCCGCTGCCGGCGACGTTCGGCCGCTCGTGGACCGCCGCGTTGCGGCCGTCGAGCGTGCTGGCGTACTTCATGCCGATCGTAGTTTCAGGCTCGCCCAGGATCAGGCGGTTCACCAGTTCCACGCCCTGCATCAGCGTGTGGTCGGTATTCGAGACTTCGTACTTCCACATCCCGAACCGGCCGCGCGAGTAGATCCCGTGCTTCTCGAGGAACGGAATCGCCTGGGCGAGAATTCCGTCGCGCTCGACGCTGGGCGTCGGGTAGCTGTAGTCGGCGTGGTAGACCCAGGTATCCACGACGTCGTGGCGGTCCTTGTCGGTGATCAGCCCGGCGTTCACCAGGCCAGTGATCGTGTCGTCGACGATCGTCTTGCCGTCCACGTGCTTGAACTCGCTGTAGCTGGTTTCGGTCAGCAGCGAGTAATAACGGTCCTTGTCCGGCGTCATGTAGGGCGAGTAGTTGCTCAGGTACGTGACGCGATAGAACGGGCAGTTGTCCTCGGGGAAGTACATCCAGCTCTTGGTGCTGGGGCACGGCTGCTTGATGCCGACGCCGACCATGTACCCGCCGCTGTGGCGCAGGCTGGCGGTCGCCCGCTTGATCTCCCGCGGCACCTCGCCGTTGAGCATGTCGTTGCACAACTTGTCCAGCGGCATCGCCGTGATGAGGTGGTCGTACTTGACCACTTCGCCGTCCTTGAAGCGGACTTCCTTCTTCAGCAGGTTGATGAAGTCGACGACCTTGTTGAGGTTGACGTGCCCTTCCAGCGGCTTGGCGAACCGCCGATAGAACTCGCCCGTCCCACCGAAGAGCGGGAACTTGAACTGATTATTGGGGCCCCAACCGAAATCGTCGGTGCCGAGGACGACGTTCTTGATCGCGCGGTTGATGTCGAGGACGGCGACGCGCTCGCCGATCCATTCCTTGTTCATCAACTCGGCCGGGTGGGCCCAGACCTTGAAGTTGTACGGCTTCATGAAGTGCTTCACGATGCCGTCGCCGAACACCGCGTCCATGAACTCCTTGAAGTTCCTGGCAGCCTTGTGGTCGCGCTTCGTCTGGGCTTCGACGAGGCCGACGAGGCATTCGTAGGTAATGTCCTTGGGGAGGTAGCGGATGTTGTTCTGGAACGGGTACGGCACCCAGTTGTTGAACATGCGCACCCAGCACTCGCGCATGTTGAGCTGGTAGTCGTCGCCCATCAGCGTCTCGAAGACGTCATCGTAGTACTTGTAATGGCTGAACATCACGTGGCCGCCGATATCCCACGTGAAGCCGGCGGAGTCGGTAAAACTGCTGGCCAGGCCGCCGATGTAGGGGTGACGGTCGTAAAGCTGAAAGTTCGTGTACCCCAGTTCTTTCAGGCGGTAAGCCGCCCCCAATCCGGTCGGCCCGGCACCGATGATGACGATCTTCCCAGTCATTCACGTGTCTCCGTTCAAGGTTTTTCGATCGAACACAACTGTCGCGGCGGGTTGCTGTCCAAGTGCGGCTGGCAAATCCCGGGCCATGTCACGACCCCTGCGTCGCCTGGAAGATGTATTCCAGCTCCGCCTGGGCGAGCGGCGCGATTTTCCGCGACGAACGCCGATCGGGTTTCGTAATCGCCTCCTTGATCAAGTTCTGCATGCTGGCGACCGTCGATTCCCAACTGCACTGCTTGGCCTTTTCGATGCCGCGTTGAATGCGGTCGAGCGGCGGGTCCTTGAGCGCCCGCTCAGCGGCGGCGATGAATTGCTCGGGCGTCTTCACGATGTCCACTAGATCGCTGTATTGGCGCACGACATCCATGACCGGCGTCGAGATGACGGGCCGGCCGGTCGCCAGGTACTCCATCGCCTTGGTCGGGTTGATGTATTCGGTCGCCGCGTTGATCGCGAACGACATCATGCAGAGGTCGAACGCCTTGCAGTAGTTCGGCAGCACCGAGTAGTCGCGCTGCCCGAGCCAGTAGAGGTTCGGGAAGTGCGGGAGCAGGTTCGGGTCGACCTTGACGACGGGGCCGACCATCGCGAACGACCAGTTGGGCCGCTGGCGGGCCATTTCGCCCACGAGGTTGTAGTCCACGCGCTCGTCGACGACGCCGAACCAGCCGAGGATCGGGCGGTCCATGAAATCGATGTCAGGCGGCACCGTCGTGTGCGGGTCCTGCGCCTGGGCGAAGTGGTCGTACTCGACGCCGCAGCCGAAGAAGTGGACGTTGTCGTGCCGCTTCTTTTTCTTGAGCGACAGCTCGTACCCGCCGGTGAAGACGACGTCGGCGCAGTCCATCAGGCGGTTCTCGTTATCGACCAGCGCGCGGGGCGCGCCGGTGAACTGCGAGAGCTCGTCCATCGAGTCGTAGACGATGCCGCGGTTCTGGAAGTAGCCCAGCGACCAGGCCGAATCCATCGGGCTGTAGTACCACAGGAGGGGCCGGTCGAACGTGCCGTCCTCGTTCATGTGGTCGATCGCGGTCTGCGTGAACTCGCGGAGCATCTGCGGGAGTTGCGGGTTGCGGTTCCACGAGCCGGGCACGTGCGGGCAGGCGACGGTGACGTTCGGCATTACGCGGTGATAGGTGACCTCCGGCTCGCTGCCCTCCGGCCGGTCGAAGAACGGCTCTTCGATGAAGAGGATGGGGTGCTTCTTGGCGAAGCGCGAGAGGAACTGCTGCGGGCGCTGCCAGACGAAGCCCCACCGCAGGTGGCTGAAGACGACGATGCCGTAGCGATCGGTGTCGCGCTTGTCGGTGACGCTGATGGATCCCTCGCCGCGGATCGATTCGGCGACCGAGGGCTCGCCGGCCAGGCCGGGTGCGGGATCGGCCAGGCGATTGGCCGTGGCGACCTTCGTCCCGTTGCCGTGCCCGTTGCCATTTCCGTTGTGGCCGTTGCCATTTTGTCCGCCCCCCTTACCGTTCTCCTTGCCGGTTTCGCCCGGGATGCGGAGCGTCGGCTGGCCTTCGGCCGCCTCGTTGAGCGGCCGGGACTCAAAGCGGGTAAGCGTGTCCCACTCGCCCAGCGGCGGGAGCTGCTCGTCCTCGATCTGCGCCGGCATCGTCAGCCGCTCGAGCTTGCCGATCCGCTCGTCACCCTGGGCCATCGCGTCGCGGAACTGGCGGATCAGCGGCGTGGCGGTGCGCTGCAGCGTGCCGTCCTTCTGGCGATTGAGCGTCCACATCCCGACCTGGTGGATCTTGCCGATCCGGTGCGTCAGCGCGCCGTCCCAGTCGAGCTGGTCGATCATCGGCCACCAGATCAGGCCGAGCATCGGCACGCCCTCCTCGCGGAGGCGGCGGATGTGGTCGAGGGTGGTGTCGAGCCAGATCTCGCGGTTGATCGGCTTCCCGTCCACCGACGTCTCGGTGAGCATGAGAGGGATGCCATAGCGGTTGTAGTATGTGCTGGAAACACCGTACAAGCCCACGGGGTTGTCAGCGCGGCGCACGCGGATCGTGCCATTGTAACGCTCGAGCTGCCAGTCGCTGTGCGGGTAATAATCGAGGCCCAGCACGTCCGGCGCCTGGGGATTGGCACGGTGCCAATCGATATCGAGCTCGCTCATCCCGTAACTCGTGAGCCACGAGAACAGCGGATGGTGACGGTCGACGCGGCCGGTCAGCAGGTCCATGACGATGAACCGGCGGAGGTTCCGCCGCTTCACTTCCGTCTCGAGGTTCGGGTCCCGTGTTTTGAAGTTTTCGGCGGCGTCGCAGAGCAGGATGGTCGCCTCCGGGTCGGCATGGCGGATCGCGCGGATCCCGCGGGCCGTCGCCTGCACGATCCGGCTCAGCACCGGCATGTACCCGCGCCACTTGCGGCTGTGCGGGGGCCAGAAGCCGAAGTCGCCGCTGAATAGCGCGCTGACCAGCGGCTCGTTGAATGGGCACCAGGTCTTCACCCGGCCCTTGTAACGCGTGACGATCTGCTCGGTGAACGATTCCAGCGCCTCGGGGAACTCTGGATCACCCACCGCCTGCTTGAGCCACAGCGGCGTGCCGAAGTGCATCACGTCCAGCAGCAGCTCAATCCCGAGCTTCTCGCATTCCTCGATGCGCTGGTCACTGTAGTCCCACTTGAACTGTCCCTTTTGTGGCTCCAACTCGTGCCAGGGGAAGGCGTAGCGGAGGTACTTGATCCCCAGCTCTTCCCGCGCCCGCCGAAGGTCTTCCTTCCAGAAGCGGTCATGCTGAGTCCACTTGTACTGGTCGACGTTGATGTGCGGGAGGAACGAGCACTCGATGCCCGACCCCCAGACGAATTCACTGAACGGGAGCGAATCGAAACCGCTGGCGACCTGCAGAGAGGCAGCGGACTGATCCGACTCACCCTGCAGACCTTCAGCTTGCTGGATGCCGGAAACCATGCGCGTACTTCCTTCCTTCAAGCGACGGCGCGCTTGCCAAAAGAGGGTCTACGACCGGATATTCTTTGCTAGGACGGCCTGATCGCTCAGGCACCCGGGCATCGCCGCCGCCGAAAGAGGCCGGCGTCAGCCGCGCCGGCCCGACGGGCCGCACCCATTTCTTTGCACGGCACTAACGGGCACAAAACTGTTTGAGACGGCTGTCGATGTAGCGCGTCCACGTAGGTGGAGGCGCCGGAAGATCTTCCCGCTTCTCAGTTTTCCCCCAAGGTGTGGCAGGCCGGTTGTCGGTCCCCGGCAGGATGAACGTCTTGGCGTTCCCCGAAGTGTTTTCAGCTTGCTGTTTCATGACAACCTCACCCTGGCATAAAACTGAGACGCCCCAACGATATCCCAAAGCGTCACTCAAATAAAGCAAAAGTTGTGCCCGCAAAGACCGTTAGGGCAGCTTCTATCGGCTAGGGTGGCGGGACGCTCCAGCAAATCTACGGATTTTCAGGGGAAGTTGCCAAGCAAAAAGTTTTCATGAAGGTCGGGCGGGATTTGAGAGGGCGGACGAAGACGGACAGGCTGTCGCGAATTCGCGTCAGTGTGTCCTGCTGACGACGCGGCAACCACCCCATAGGTGGGGTTGGTCACTCGATTTTGAGTGTAGCAGAGGGAATGCCGCTCGGGTCCATTTCCTTTCCGGTGCCCTGCCGATCGCCGATCAGCGAGGCGGTAACTTCCACTTCCACCCGGCGGTTGGCCGCCTGGGCTTCGGCCGTGTAGGCGCGCGGATTCACCGGTTCGAAGGTCGAACACCCCTGAACGCGCAAAACCTGCGCATCCACTCCCTGTGATACGAGAAAGTCAGCAGCGGCTTGCGCGCGGCGGAGTGAAAGCTCCATCCGCTGTGCGTTCGACCCACCGTCGGACAGATCATCCAACGCGGCGTGCCCTTTGATCAGGACGATATTGTAATGTCCTCGGATCTTGGCTGCGATCTGGTCGAGGTTGTTGCGCGTGTCGGGCGTCAGCTCGGCCGAGCCGCGGTCGAAGAGCAACCGCCCGCCGACGATCGAGACTTTTCCATCTCGGATCGACTGGACTTCCGGATCCGTCCCCTTCGCCCCCTGCTCTTCGATGTGTGCCCGGCTCCCAGGCGTCGGCCCTTTGACCGGGTTCACCGTGTGCAGCCGCTTCAGCAGCATGTGAAGGTCGACGGGATCTTTGCTGTGCGGGTCGGGCATGTACCCGAACGCCTCCCGCACCGCCGCCGCAACCGCGATCCAGTCGTCGTTGGGCGCGCCGTCCGGGTGGTCCTTGGTCGGCGTGGGCTTGAGCACCCACAGGATCACGAAGAACCCCATCATCAGCATGACCAGGTCCGCGAACGTGAAGATCCACTCCGGGCACTCCTCACATTCCGCCGACTTTTTGCACTTGCAGGCGTGACTTTTTGATTCCTTCGCCATGGGGTTCACCGCAGAGACGCAGAGGACGCAGAGAGGAATGCAAGATTTGAGCTAGTAGTTGAGCACTCGACGCTTGATGCCATCCTTCAGGACCGGCAGCGCCCGATGAACTTCGATGGCTGCCCCAATGATCAGTTGCGTAATCTCATCAATTTCCATCGTCTTCTCCTGCTCTCTTCTCGGCGTCCTCTGCGTCTCTGCGGTGAATCCTTCCTCATGCCGCCTTCGGCATCGCCGCCTGCTGGCTGGTGCTCAGGAAGCTCAGGAGTTGCATTTCAACCACGCGCGGGTTGTTGCCGGCCTGGATGCTCAACACGCCCTGCAGGATGATCTCCTTCGCAAAGATCTCTTCTTGCGACCGCAGCGCCAGCTTCTCCGCCACCGGCCCGGCGACGAGGTTCTGCAGGATGCAACCGTAGAGCGTGCCGGTGAGGGCGATCGCCAGCGCCTTGCCGATCACGCCGGCGTCGCCGTCGAGGTGGCGGAACATCGCCACCTGCGCGATCAGCGTCGCCATCAGGCCGAAGCCCGGGCCGAACTTGGCCAGCGTGTGGAAGAAGTGCTTCCCGTGCTTGTGCCGCTCGGCGGTGGCGTCGATCTCGATGCGGAGGATCCGCTCGATGATCTCCGGGTCTGTCCCGTCGATCGTGAGCTGCAGCCCGCGGCGCAGGAACGGGTCCGGCGCCTCCCGCGCCACCGACTCCAGCGCCAGCACGCCGTCCCGGCGGGCCGTCTCGGCATAGCTCACCATCTCCTTGATCAGGTGGTCGATCTCGTCGTGCTTTGCGAACAGCCACTTCTTCAACTGGCCGACGCACCCGGTGATGTTGTGCAGCGGCATCGACAGCATCGCCGCCCCGATCGAGCCGCCCAGCACGAGGAAGATCTCGTTCGGCTTGAAATAAGCCCCCATCGCCCCTTCCGATGCGTGAAACATCGAAAACAGCACGGCCCCCCAGGCCAACAACAACCCGAACAGCGTCGCTAAATCCATGGTGGCGGTCCTTCGCCCTGAGAGGCCATTCGGTTCTGAGTCAGCCTCAAGACCCCGCGCGGAGCATCCGCCCGCCGGTTCGTCACACGATCCGTCCCTCCGCTTCTTCGGCAAATCCAGCGGCGTGCGTTGAGAGATTATCGGAACCACATTGCCCCCGGCCCCTTCCCCCGCTTCAATCAAGGCATGCCGGATCCCGCCCCCCCGCCCGTGCTCGCCCTCTGCCGCGACCTGATCTTCGCCTCCAGGATCGCCGCCACCGCCCGCGCCCTCGGCGTCCCCTGCCAGATCCTGCGCGACCCCGACAAGCTCGCCGACCAACGCGGCGACCTGCTGCTGGTCGATCTCAACGAGCCCGGCGCCATCGAGGCCGCCAGCGCGTGGTGGCAACGCCATTCCCGCCCCGTCATCGGTTTCGTCTCCCATGTCCACGCCGCCCGGATCGCCCAGGCAAGAGACGCAGGCATTACGCGAGTGATGGCACGGAGCGGGTTCGTCGAAGCGCTGCCCGAACTGATGACGGGCAGCCACCGGGGAGCCTGAACGGGAGGGCGAGGCTCCGGCCGAGCCGAATCCTTCGCGCTCAGTGCGGCCCGGCTCGGCAGGAGCCTCGCCCTCCCAAAGTGCCGAGGTGATCGCATGCCGATCCATGATTGGACAAAAGCCAGCGCGGCGATCTTCCACCACTTCCGTCACGCGTGGGTCTCGTCCCTGTCCGACGCGTTGAATCGCGGCGTGCTCCCTTCGGAGTGCTACGCACTTGTCGAGCAGTCCGCGAGCGCAATCGGACCGGAACGGCTGGCCTCAGAATCCGAAGCCGACCAATACGCCCGTGAGGCCAACTCGGTCGTCGTGCGACATTCGAGCGATCACCGGGTCATCGCAATGGTGGAGATCGTCTCACCCGGCAACAAGGCCGGGCGAGTTGCCCTGAGGCAGTTCGTCGAAAAAGCGCAAGACATGGTGGCCCGCGGCGTTCACCTGCTGATCAATCGACTTGTTTCCACCGGGAACGCTCGATCCGGACGGGATTCACAAGGCGATCTGGGACTACGCCGACGACACGTTCGCCGCCCCGCCCGACCGCCCGCTCACCCTCGCCGCCTACATGGGCGGCGACGCCCCCGAAGCCTTCGTCGAGCCCACCGCCGTCGGGCTGCCCCTGATCGACATGCCCCTGCTTCTCACGACCGACCGGTACGTCCCGGTCCCGCTCGAATCCACTTACCAGACTGCATGGGAAGCCGTGCCCGCCGTCTGGCGTGAAGTGCTGGACGGTTGAGGACCAGCTCAATCCTTCTGCTTCGTCGCCCCCAGTTCCTTGGCGATCTCGCTCTCCAGCTCGTCGAGCTTGCCGAGCTCCTGCTTCTCGGCCGCGAGGACGTCGGCCTGGATCATCCGGTCGATCTCCTCGTCGCTGACCAGTTCCTCCTTCGACGTGGTCGCTGTGCCGCCGGCGATGGCGCTTTGCTCCATCGAGTCGAGGAACAGTTCCATCCGCTCCTCCATGCTCCCGGCCTGGGCGACGGCCCGCTCCCACTCGGACTGCGTCTTGGAGAGGTCCATCTCCCCGAACGTGCGCCCGATCTCCCGGGCCATCAGGTTCATCGACTCGGCGAACTGGCTGCTGGCCTGCGCCTGCTGCTGGATCAGCATCGCGTTCTTGATCGCCAGCAACTGTCGCTCCAGCATCTTCTTCACCGCCGCGGTCTTTTTCAGCGCGCTGCGGATGAACAGGTATTGCCCGTTGTCGCCGATCTTGCGGGCGTGCTGGGCGTTCTTGATGAAGTCCTCGGCGAACTTCTCCTGCTGCCGGATCGACCGCTCGATCGCCCGCATCCCCTGGCGGATCTTCATCTCCCGCTCGATCCGCCGCTCGTCTTTGCTCTTAAAAAGTCCCATATGCGATCCCGTGCCGCGGCCACCTGCCCGACCGACCCGCCGCGATCCCTCCGACGCAAGCCATCGATCGGGTTCAATGTCTCAAATGTCCCAAAATGTCTCACTTTTCACGATATTTTGAGCAATATTATGACAAATGTCACACTTTCTTCCGCACGAGGAACTATACGTCGCGCGACCGACAATTGCACTTGACGCTTGGCATTCCGGGGCGATGTCTGTCCTTCATTGGGCCTCTAATCCGCCGAACACAGTGTCGATCAGGGCATCGATGTAGGAATCGGAGAGGTGAACGCCGTCGCCGTCGTACGGGAGCAGGAGCCGGTGGTAGAGAGGCCCGTAGAGGGCATCGAGCACGATGTCCGGATCGAGGCCGGCGCGGAGCTCGCCGGAGGCGACGCCCCGGCGGACGATCGCCCGGGAGATCTCGCGCCGGGCGGACAGCCAATGCTTGCCCAGGGCCTGTCGCAAGCGCGGGTCGACCTGGGCGCGACCAATCAGTGGCCGGAGGATTTCTCCGTAGCGGCCGCGGAACGAGCGTGCGACGAGGCGCATTGAGACCCGAAAACTCTCGCGCGCGGTCGCGCGCTCCTGGACTGGAGCGATCCGACCGACATCGGCGAACACGGCGTCGGCAACGATGGACCACACATCGGGCCAGCGCCGATAGATCGTCGTCTTGCCAACCCCAGCCCGCGCGGCGACCCCCTCCACCGTCAGGCCGTCGAATCCTGACTCAATGCCAAGTTCGAGGGCTGCTTTGAGGATGCCCTCGGTCGTTCGCGCGTCGCGCGGCCGACCGGCGGTTTTTTTCCGGTCTTCGCGCGTCTCGTGCTCTTTCATTTCCGGGCTCCCGTTAATTTTTGCAGAATTCGAATTGACTCACTTTCGATACGGTACGTATCGTATTGACATCGTCAAGCCCATCCCGCGTTGGAACGGCCTCAGCAAAGGAGTCGGTCATGCATGCCATCACTGGAATCACCGGAAAAGTTGGGGGAGAGGTTGCCAAGGCTCTTTTGAAATCCGGCCACGCCGTCCGGGCGGTGGTCCGCGATCCCCGGAAGGGCGCGGCCTGGGGCGATTTGGGCTGCGAGGTTGCGGTCGCCGACATGAACGACGCCGCGGCGCTCACGGCCGCATTCTCGGGAACCGCCGGCGCGTTCGTACTGCTTCCACCCGTTTTCGATCCGTCGCCGGGCTTTCCCGAGACGCGGGCGACGGTCGCCGCACTGAGACAAGCTCTGGAAGCCGCCCGCCCGGAAAAGGTGGTCTGCATTTCAACGATCGGCGCCCAAGCGAAGCGGGAAAACCTGCTGACGCAACTGAGCATCCTGGAGCAATCGCTCGGCGAGTTGCCCGTCCCGATCGCGTTCCTGCGGCCGGCATGGTTCATGGAGAACTGCAGTTGGGATGCCGCATCGGCGCGGGATACCGGCGTGATCGCCAGCTTCTTGCAGCCGCTGGATAAACCCGTGCCGATGGTCGCGACAGCCGACGTCGGGCGTGTCGCCGCGGAATTGCTCCAGGAACGCTGGGCCGGCCCACGGGTCGTCGAACTCGAAGGCCCGGCACGCGTGTCGCCGAACGAGATCGCGGCGAGCTTCGCGGAAATCTTCGGCCATCCGGTCCGCGCCGAGCCTGTCCCCCGCCAGAACTGGGAACAGCTTTTCAGGGCACAGGGGATGAAGCATGCGGCGCCGCGCATCCAAATGCTCGACGGCTTTAACCAGGGTTGGATCGAATTCGAACATGAC
>DASXMX010000102.1:0-3173 GCA_036495445.1 Tepidisphaeraceae bacterium | reverse complement strand
GACCGCCTCCCGCGCGGCCATGCGCGCCGAACGGGCGAACTCGCGGCCCCGTTCGCGAACCCGTTCCATCGGTCGGGTTGTCTCTTCCGTCTCCCATTGCCGCACGGCGAGCCAGAATCCCAATGCCAGCTGCGCCGCCCCCAGCACGCGGGTCATGTTCGGATGATCGACGAACGGATCCAACATCCGCTCCCAGAGCCGCGGCCCCGCCTTCCAGAGCATGCAGTGGCGCTCCGGCTCAACCACGGTGACCAGCCCCTCGCCGATCATCATCAACGCTGCCATTTCCTTCGCTCGTTCGGCCCACATGGTCGTGTCCTCCGATCAGATGATGTCCTCTTCGCCCCGAATCACGTGCACGAGGTCCCAGAGGATGTGCAGGAGCGTCTCGTGTGTCTCCTGGATGCGCGGGATGCTGAAACTGGGGACGATGAAGCAGTGGTCGCAGACGCCGGGCATACGGCCGCCGTCGCGGCCGGCGAAGCCGATCGTCATCATTCCCATCTCCCGCGCCGCCTGCAGGGCGCGGTTGATGTTGGCGGACTTGCCGCTGGTCGAGACGCCCAGCGCCATGTCGCCCGGCTTGCCGAGCATCCGCAATTGCTGCGAGTAGATCATCGAGAAATCCTGGTCGTTCCCGATCGCGGTGAGGATCGCCATGTCGGTCGTCAGCGCGATCGTCGGGAGCGGCGGCCGCTTCTCGATGATCGGGTGCATGAACTCGACCGACAGGTGGATCGCGTCGCAGGAACTGCCGCCGTTGCCCATCGCAAAAAGCTTGCCGCCGTGATCGAAGGCGCGCGCCATCGCTTGAGCACAGGCTGCGATTCGCTCGGCGTCGTCGCGGAAGAACTGCTCCTTCAGCACGCACACTTCCTTCGCTTGGCGCAGAACGATCGACGGCAAGTCGATGGCCTGCGGTTCGCCCGCGAATTGGGCCGATGTTGTCGCCGGCGGCGAGTTCATGACGCGTACGCCTCGTTCGCCAGGCGGCCCCCAACCGCTTCGCGCCGACCGCGGCCCGCGTCCGTTTGCGATCGAATCAGCTGAACGGCAATCGGAATGGTGGTGATCGCCCCGACGGCCACCAGCGTCCATCCCACCGCGCGCCGCTGGTCGGGGTTCATTCGGCTGGCGAGCAGCAAACCGAGGCCGGCGCCCAATGCCGCCCGCGTGCCGGCGATCAGCCCAATTTCCGGAATTGATAAAGGCGTTCTGGTCATGAGTGGCTCCCGATTGGTAATTCGTGGTGTCCCGGGGTTCCGAGCGCCACGAGTTGCGGTTGCTGTTGTGTAGGTACGGACCTCGACGAGGCGCTTCGCGCTTCGAGATGTCGCCCGTACGCGTAGTAGGCCGCACACGCGCCTTCGGACGACACCATCGTCGCACCCAGCGGCGTCTGCGGCGTGCAGGCCTTGCCGAACGCGGGGCAGTCGTGCGGCTTTTTCAGGCCCTTGAGCACCTGCCCGCTGATACACACCGTCGATTCCTCCGTCTCGATGTCGTCCACCTCGAACAGCCGCTCGGCGTCGTGGTCGCGAAATTCGTACCGCAGCTTGAAACCGCTCTTTGGAATAATGCCCACGCCCCGCCACTTGCGGTCGCTGATCTCGAAGACGTCTTCGATCAGTTTCTTGGAAGCCGGGTTCCCCTCGCGCCGCACGGCCCGGCTGTATTGGTTCTCGACTTCGTGCCGCCCCGCTTCCAACTGGCGAACCGTCCAGAGGACGCCCTCGAGCATGTCGACCGGCTCGAATCCCGTGATCACGATCGGCACCCGATACCGTCGCGCGATCGGTTCGTACTCCGTGTACCCCATCACGGTGCAGACGTGCCCCGGCCCCAGGAACGCCTGGACGCGGTTCCCGGTCGCCTGCAGGATCGCGGTGATCGAGGGCGGCACCAGCACGTGCGAGACCAGCACGCTGAAGTTCTTCAAGCCGCGCTTCTTGGCCAGCCAGACCGCCATCGCGTTGGGCGGCGCGGTCGTCTCGAACCCGATCGCGAAGAAGACGACCTTTTTGTGCGGGTTGGCGGCGGCAAGATTCACCGCATCGAGCGGCGAGTAGACGATCCGCACGTCGCCCCCTTGCGACTTCACCTGAAGCAGGTCGCCGCGCGAGCCGGGCACGCGGAGCATGTCGCCGAACGAGCAGAAGATCACGCCCGGCCGCGACGCGATCGCGTGCGCCCGGTCGATCATCTCCAGCGACGTCACGCAGACCGGGCAGCCCGGTCCGTGGACCAGTTCGATCGCCGGCGGCAGCACCTCGTCGATCCCGTACTTGACGATCGTGTGCGTCTGCCCGCCGCACACCTCCATGATCACCCACGGCCGGGTGACGGTGCGGGCGATCGCATCGGCAAGCTGGCGCGCCGCCTCGGTGTCGCGGTACTCGTCGAGGTACTTCATGAGACGTCCCTCTGCTCCTCCACCCCCGCTGGCGAAGACACTGCCGCCGACCCGGGCGAATCGTTGGGACTGGCGACACTGAGTTCGTCGAGCTGCTTCATCTTTCCGAGGAACTCGAATACGAGCCTGGCTTCGTCCTCGTCGATCTTGGAGAGGGCGAAGCCGACGTGGACGAGGACGTACTGGCCGATTTGGACGTCGGGGACGTGTTCGAGGCAGACCTGCTTGCTGACCCCGCCGAAGTCCACCTTCCCCATCAGCACGTCGTGCTCGTGAAAGGTTCGGACCACTTTGCCGGGGATGCCCAAACACATCGGAATACTCCTACGTCATCTCGTCACCCCTCCGACACGACAAGTGTGCAGCCGCAATGGCAACCTGACCGAGGCTCAAGCCACCGTCGTTGGCGGGAACTCGGGCGTGACGGTAAACGCGGAAGTCGTCCTTCATGAGTCGGGCCTCGGCTTCGAGCGTCAGCAGTTCATTCATGAACACGCCGCCACTCAACACGACGGTTGCGATTCCCGTCAACCCTCGAATCTCCCGACAAGACGCCCAAATCATCTCGACCCAAGTCGAATGGAACCGCCGGGCGATCTCGGCGGCCGGGACGCCCGCCTCGACATCCCGCGCGATTGCCCGAATGAGCGGGCGCGTGTCGAGGATGCGCTGATCGGGATTGGACTTACTCGGGAGGGCGAGGCTCCTGCCGAGCCGTGTTTCTCGAGCGAGCCTCGGCTCGGCAGGAGCCTCGCCCTCC
>DASXMX010000101.1:0-2822 GCA_036495445.1 Tepidisphaeraceae bacterium | reverse complement strand
CCCTAATCAATTTGCCTTCCGCGCCTTCACGAACGGATAGAGGAACTGCCTCCAGTAGGTTTGGGGGACGGGATGTCCGTCAATGCCGTAGCTCACTGGCCAGGCGCCTTTGGGAAGATGATAGGTGCCGAACAATCGATCGAACAGCGGGAAGTGGATTGCGAAGTTCACGTCGATCGCTTCCTTTTCAATCCCGTGATGCCAGTGGTGGAAGCGTGGGATAACCAGGAACCGGCCCAACCGGTCAAAGTTCCACCCGATGTTCGCGTGGACGAACGTGGAGTGGACGTAGACCAGCAGGATATACGCCTGCAGCGCCAGCGGCCCGAACCCGAGGATGTACATCGGGATCACCGTCGTCCCGCGCAGCACAAGGATCTCGACGAAGTGCATCCGCGCCCCGGCCATCCAGTCCATCGTCGTGGCCGAGTGGTGCACGGCGTGGAAGTGCCACAGGAACGGCACGCGATGAAACGCGCGGTGAACCCAATACTGCACGAGGTCCGTCAGGAACATGATTTCGACGACCTGGAGCAACACCGGTTGCCCGCCGACGCGGGCGCGGAACGCGTCCCAGTGGGTGTGGGCGAGGATCGCCATCGCGGGGGTCATGGAGAGGAACGTCAGCGACTGCACCATCAGGCTGCTGACCAGGTAATAGAACAGGTCCTCCCGCCATTCGGTGCGGAACAGCGGCTGGCCTTTTTGGCGGGCAAAGAGCCGTTCGAGCGGGATGAAGAGGAATCCGCTGAAGATGACATTGAGTACGAACCAGTCGAGGCCGAGGAAGACGCCGCTGGTGAGTTCACCGCGGGGCTGGACGCGGGATCCGCCCAACGTCGTGGCGAGGAGGACGATCGTGATCGCGGTGAAGCCGAGGATCTTGTTGACGCGCAGGATCAGGCTGAGGATCCCCGCGGCGAAGGCGCCGATCAGGAGGAAGTGCAATCCGAGTCGGAACGCGGGATGAGCATAGTGGGGCCTGAGCGGCGGCACCGTCAGGAACGCGGGATAGCGGAGGCACAGGACGAAGAACAGCCCCGCGACCGCACCGACAAGGGCGGCCACGCCGCTCACCCATCCGGTGCCCAGTTGGCGCAAATCGGGCGGTGCTTCCAAGTCGGCACGGACCTTTTGTCGAAGTTCCTGGATCAGCATATTTCGCTCGGTTACCCCGTTCCATGGAGACAGGACACCCTTTAATATCCGCTCGGATCCATCCAGTACAACTTTGAGATGGGTTGGCCCCTGTGGGTTGCGTGGGTGAGTTATCGGCTGACCGGGCAGGTTTTCCTAGGGCGCGTTTGCGAGATAGGATGAGGTGGGGCGCGTCCGGCGCGATCGAGAATTGTGGAGCTTCGAGAGGTGAATGGCCGATAATCCGCTGGTTTCCGTGCTCATGCCGGCGTACAACGCCCGCCGATATGTCGCCGAGGCGATCGAGAGCGTTCTGGCGCAGACCTATCGGGATTTCGAGTTCCTGATTATTGACGACGGTTCCACGGACGATACCGCCGAAATCGTAAATCGGTACGCGGCGGCCGACGATCGCATCCGGGTGCTGAAGCGATCGAACGGCGGCGTCGGCGCGGCGCTGAATGCCGGGCTCGCGGAGGCCCGGGGCGAGTTGGTCGCCCGCATGGATTCGGACGACGTCTGCCTGCCGGAGCGGTTCGCACGGCAAGTCGAATTCCTGCGGGAAACGCCCGATTGCGTCCTGGTGGGCTGCCGCGTGCTGCTGATCGACCCCGACGGCGAGCCGCTGTTCGAGATGACGGACATCCCGACGGCGCACGCAGAAATCGATGAAAAGCTCCTGCAGGTGCGCTGGTCGATCGTGCATCCGACGGTGATGATGCGGCGGGACGTGGTCCGTCGGCTTGGCGGGTACGATAATGAACTGGTGCCGGTCGAAGACCACGACTTGTTTCTGCGCCTGGCCGAGGTCGGCAGGCTGGCCAATCTGCCGCAGGTGTTATTACGCTACCGGAAGCATCCGATGAACTCCGTACGGGTGTTGGCGGACCAGCGGGTGAAGGCGTTAACCCGGGTGATGGAAGCGGCTTGGGCGCGGCGGGGGCTGACAGGTCGCCGGGAGTTCCCCGCCATCCTGCCCGACATCGATCGCGACGACCCCCGCCGCGATGTCAAGCAGAGGCGGAATTGGGGCTGGCAATGCCTCAGGTCCGGTAACATGAGCACGGCCCGCAAATATGCGCTGGCGGGCCTCCGCGAAGACCCGCTCGCGCTGGAGTCGTGGAAGCTGATGTATTGCGTGCTGCGCGGCCACTAGACCTATGGCGGACGTTCCCCTGATCTCAGTCCTGATGCCCGCCTACAACGCCCGTCGCTACCTGCGCGAGGCCGTTGACAGCATCCTTGCGCAGACGTTCGGGGATTTCGAGTTCATCATCATCGACGACGGCTCCACCGACGATACCCTTGCGCTCCTCAAGAACTATGCGGCGCGCGACCGGCGGATTCGAATCCAGAGCGGCCCGAACGAGGGCGTTTCCGCCTCGCTCAACAAGGCCCTGGCGCTGGCCCGGGGGGAATTTGTCGCCCGGATGGACGCCGACGATGTTTCCCTCCCGACCCGCTTCGAGAAGCAGGTCCGGTTCCTCCAGCAGCGTCCCGATTACGTGCTGGTCGGGTCGCGGTGCATGCTGATTGACCCGGACGGATTCCCGATTTGCGAGAAGACGGACATCGCTTTCGAACACGAGGAAATCGATTCGTTGCTGCTTCGCATGAGTTGGCCGCTGGTGCATCCGGCGGTCATGATCCGCACCGACGCGCTGCGAAAGGTCGGCGGGTACGAC
>DASXMX010000100.1:0-5464 GCA_036495445.1 Tepidisphaeraceae bacterium | reverse complement strand
ACGAGAGCTACTACATCCTCGACGCCGGCGAGGACGCGTCGGTGTTCCTGGGGGTGCGGTCGGGCGTGGACCGGCGGGCGATGATCGACGCCTTGGAGGAAGCGCAGTCCGGCAGCCGGGCGTTCGATGCCGGGCGATTCGTCGCCCGATGGCCGGCCCGCAAGCACGACCACTTCCTGATCCCCGCCGGCACGATCCATTGCTCGGGCGCCGACGCCGTCGTGCTGGAGATCAGCGCGACGCCCTACATCTTCACGTTCAAGCTCTGGGACTGGGGCCGCATGGGCCTGGACGGCGTTCCCCGCCCCATCAACATCGAACACGGCAAGTCGGTCATCCAGTGGCCGCGCGACGAGGACTGGGTGCGAGGCGAGTTGATCAACCGCGTCGAACCGGTCGCGGAAGGCCCCGGCTGGCGCGAGGAGCGCACCGGCCTGCACCCGCTGCAGTTCATCGAATCCCGCCGCCACTGGTTCACCGGCCCGGTGCCGCACGATACGTCCGGCGGCGTGAACGTGCTGAATCTAGTCGAGGGCGAAGAGGCGATCGTCGAGAGCCCGACCGGCGCCTTCCCGCCGCTGGTGGTGCATTACGCCGAGACGTTCATCGTCCCCGCGGCGGTCGGGCCGTACACGATCCGGCCGCACGGGCCGGCCGAATCCCGCACCTGCGCCACGATCAAAGCCTCCGTCCGAGCCTCGATGCTGGAGTCGTTGATGCAGCACGGCATTGACTCGCGCCCCGCCGGTCCCCGGGCGGATCAACCTGCGGCGTAGCGTTTGTGGTGCAGCCTTCGGGGGCTTTGATCGTGACACGGGTTTTCAACCCGTGCGGACGGCGCGAACCGGCAAAAGATTTCGCTGTTTCGGATCGCCCGCACGGGTTGGAAACCCGTGTCACAAGGACGGCTCAGGACGAGCGGAAAGCCTGCGCCACAAGAAGCCCCCGCTGTACTCGAAGCGGATCCGCTCAAATCGCGCAGGCTTGATGCGCCACCCAAGTGGCGGTCATACTCTCCGGCATCGGGCGATTGGAAATCCGACCTCGTTCAGCAGGACCGCCGCCATGGATCTGAACCCGTGTTCGTCCCCGAATTGCTGCGCCGGCGCCGGATCGAGCCGGCGGACGTTCTTGAAATCGGTCGCCGGTGCGATCGGAGTCTCGCCGTTCATTGCCGGACCGTTTACCGCGGCGGAGGCGGGGCCCTCCACCGGCCCGAGCGCTTTCATCCCGGCGGACAAGAAGCTCAACCCCGCGTGGGTCCGATCGCTTTTCGAGAAAGGCGCCCGGAAGATTTATCGGGGCAAGGAACTGGCGACGATCGGCATGCCCGTCGGCGGCATCGCCGCCGGGCAGGTTTACCTCACCGGCGACGGCCGCCTGGCCCACTTCGACATCTTTAACCACACCCCTGACACCGGCCCGGGCGACAAGTGCTACGTCTGGCGGACGCCGGTTTTCCCGCTCGAGCAGGGCCTTGCGATTGGCGCCGGCAAGGCGGTGCGCGCGTTGGACCGGACGGGCTTCCGCGACGTGACGTTCGTCGGCGAATACCCCGTCGGGACCGTCACGTATGCGGACCCAACCTTTCCGCTCGTCACAACGCTCGACGCCTTTTCGCCCTTCATCCCGCTGAACGCCGCCGACTCGGCGCTGCCGGCGACGGTGCTATCGTTCACGATCGAGAACACCTCGGACGAGCCGCAGGAGGTGACGATCACCGGCCGGCTTGAGAACGCGGTTCTCCTGCACAGCAAAGACGCTCACGAGGGGACTCGGGTAAATCTGATCCGATCTGCGCCCGGCGTGACATTCCTGGAATGTTCCGCTGTTCCGCCGGCCCCGGCCCAAACCCACCCGGCCGCGCCGCCGGAGGTCTTCGCCGACTTCGAAGGCAACGATTATGGCGACTGGAAGGTGGAAGGCACCGCCTTCGGCACCGGCCCCGCCCGCGGCACCTTGCCAAACCAGCAGCGCGTCTCCGGCTTCCGCGGGCACGGCCTCGTGAACTCGTTCACCGGCGGTGACGATTCCGTCGGCAAGCTCACCAGCCCGACGTTCACGATCCGACGCCCCTACATCACCTTCCTGATTGGCGGCGGCGCAGCAGCCGGCAAGACGTGCATGAACCTCGTCGTCGAGGGTAACGTCGTCCGCACCGCCACCGGCAGGAACAACGAACGCCTGGAGCCGGCGTCGTGGAACGTCCGCGACCTGGCGGGCAAAACGGCACACATCGAAATCATCGACAGCGCAACGGGCGGCTGGGGCCACATCAACGTCGACCAGATCGAGTTTGTCGACGCGCCGCCTTCCGCACATCCGCTGACCGAAGAGCCGGATTTCGGAACGATGGGGTTGGCCCTGCTCACGCCGCAGGGCGCTGCGCCCTCCCCCGTCGCCCAGGAATCGCAAGTGCAAGCGACCGCATCGCTGGACCAGAAACTCGTCGGCACGCTCGCCCATCATTTCACGCTTGCGCCCCACTCGAAAGAGACGGTGACGTTCGCCGTCACGTGGCACTTCCCGAACCGTCCGGGCTCCGGGCATTTCTATGCGTCGAGGTTCGACTCCGCGTTTGCCGTTGCGCGATACCTCGCCGACAACCTCGAACGGCTCTCCCGCGACACTCGTCTCTGGCACGATACGTATTACGATTCCACGCTGCCGCACTGGCTGCTCGATCGGCTGCACATGCCGGTCTCGACGCTGGCCACCGCCACGACACAGTGGTGGAAGAACGGGCGGTTCTGGTGCTGGGAGGGCGTGGGCTGTTGCTCGGGAACGTGTACCCACGTTTACAACTACGCGCAGGCCGCCGCCCACCTGTTTCCTGAGCTCGAGCGATCGGCGCGCGAGATGCAGGACTTGGGCGCCGGCTTCCACCCGGACTCCGGGCTCGTCGGCTTCCGCGGCGGCGCCGAGTACGCCGCCGACGGGCAGGCGGGCACGATCCTCAAGGCCTACCGCGAGCACCGGTTCTGTGCCGACGGGGCGTTTCTCAAGCGGAACTACCAGCGGATCAAGAAGGCGCTGCAATTCCTGATCAACCACGACGCCTCGCCGCCGGTCGGCCCTGGCTGGCGGCCGGGTTTCGGGTCCAACGCTGTGCCACACCCGACGGAGGCGCCCGACGGCATCATCGAGGACGCCCAGCACAACACCTACGACATCTGGTTCCACGGCCCCAACACGTTCGTGGGCTCGCTCTACCTTGCCGCCCTTCGGGCCGGCGAGGAGATGGCCAGGCTGAGCGGTGATGGCGATTTCGCGGCCACCTGCCGCCGGTTCTTCGAAGCCGGGTCGAAGTTTACCGACGACAAGCTGTTTGATGGCGAATACTATTTTCAACAGGTTGATCTCCGTGCCCATCCGGAGCACCAATACGATCACGGCTGCCTGTCCGACCAACTGTTCGGCCAGAACTGGGCCGGCCTACTGGGACTCGGTTACCTCTACAAACCGGGCCGCGTCCGCACCGCCCTGGCCTCGATCTACCGCTACAACTGGACCCCGGACGTCGGCCCGTACAACGAAGCCCATCCGCCCGGCCGCTGGTTTGCCCGGCCGGGCGAAGCGGGCCTGATCACCTGCACGTTCCCCAAATCGCAATACCTGAGCCGCGGCGTGCTCTACCGCGAGGAGGTCTGGACCGGCATCGAATACCAGGTCGCCTCGCACATGATCCAGGAGGGAATGCTCGACGAGGCGCTGGTCCTGATCCGCGGCGTCCACGACCGCTACGACGCCGCCAAGCACAATCCGTGGAACGAAATCGAATGCGGCGATCACTATGGCCGCGCCATGGCCAGCTGGGGCTGCTTCACCGCGCTTTGTGGTTTCCAATACGATGGCCCCGCCGGCACGCTTGCATTCAACTCGCGCCTCACGCCCGACGACTTCCGCTGCGCCTTCACCACCGCCGCCGGATGGGGAACTTACCGACAATCCAGGCAGCAAGCCGCCATCACGTTGAAATGGGGCAGTCTTGCTATTCAGAAGCTGACCGTGCCGCTTGCCGCGAAGCAAGCGACGCTTAACGGCAAGCCGTTGTTGATCCAATCCGGTTCAACCGGGAACGACACGACCATGCACTTCGAACACCTTGTCCTCTCGCCCGGTGATGAATTGGTCGTAACGGCATAGCCACCGTGATAGGTTCTGTCTCTGCCCTGGGGAGAGTAGTCTTAGCCGAGGCGTGCCGCCCCGGTTGGAACCGAAGGTGCCGGGTTCTTTCAAGGACCGGCGCGGGTTCACAGAGGATGTCAGACGTGGACCGTCGCTCCAGCTCGGACCGGCGCGGGAGCAATGCGCTTCGCTCCATTTGACCTTTCCGAGCGTTCCGCGGAAGCTATCAGGGTCCAGTTGTTCCAATCCGATCTGCCGTCCCGCTGACCTGGAGGTTGCCCATGAAGACCCGAGGGAAGTTGTTCGTCGGTACGTTCCTTCTGCTGCTGTGCGTGACGCTGTCCGCACGGGCGGAAATCAAGCCGGTCGTCGGGCGCAATCAGGGCGATCAGGCGACGCCGGCGTTCAAGTTCAAGAACGTCCCCTCGCCCTCGAAAAGCGACGCCGCCCAGAACGCGAAGTTCGAGATCGTCGACGGCGAGAAGGACGACAACGGCGGCGACCTCGATAAGCTCCACGACGGCGCCGTCCCCACCGAGGAAGACCAGCCCGCCGAGAACTTCTTCTTCAACCAGAACACCGACGGCGGACGCATCCTGATCGACCTGGCGAAGGCCATCGAGATCCGCCAGGTCAATACCTACTCCTGGCACCCCAACACCCGCGGGCCGCAGGTCTACAAGCTCTACGGCGCCGACGGCGAGGCCGCCGGGTTCGAAGCCCGCCCCAAGCGGCCGACCGACCCGGAGAAGGCCGGCTGGAAGCTGATCGCCTCGGTCGACACCCGTCCCAAGGACGGCGAGCCGGGCGGGCAGTACGGCGTCAGCATCGCCGACCCGATGGGGCCGATCGGCAAATACCGATATCTCCTGTTCGACATCCATCAGACCGAGTCCGACGACGCGTTCGGCAACACGTTCTACAGCGAGATCGACGTCGTCGAGAAAGCCGGGGAGGCGGATGAGCCGGCCGGCGAGTCCAAGCAGACGCTCGACTTCGACGACAACAAATACCACGTCACCATCGATTACACCCAGATGCCGGAGCTGGACGGATGGGTGAAGACCAAGCTCGCGCCGGTCGTCGAGGCGTGGTATCCGAAGATGGTGGCGATGCTGCCGAGCGACGGGTATCAGGCGCCGACGCAGTTCAGCATCACGTTCCGGAACCCCGGGCAGGGCGTCGCGTTCACCGCCGGCACCCACATCGTCTGCGCGGGCGCGTGGTTTTCGAAGGAACTGGACCGGGAGGCCGTGGGCGCGATCGTGCACGAAATGGTCCACGTCGTGCAGCAGTACGGCATCGCCCGGCGGCACAACCGCCAGGCCCAGATCCC
>DASXMX010000099.1:0-3009 GCA_036495445.1 Tepidisphaeraceae bacterium | reverse complement strand
CGCGCGAGCAATAAGTCGAGTAGGCATCACCATGCGTGCGGAACATGTGAGCCTCCTCCCTGCGGGCCTCCCATTGGAGCAGGAGCAGGTGCGACGCGCCGGCCGCGATCATCAGCGGGCTGGGGACCGCCGCCACGGCGGCGACCATCATCACCTGCGAGAGGGCGTAGATCGGGTGCCGCACGTATTGGAACGGGCCGTCGACGACCAGGGACGTGCGTTCGGTCGGGTCGATGCCCATGCGCCAGTTCCTGCCCATGGTCCGCCAGCAGATCCGCGTAAGCCAGAACGCGACGCCGGCGACGAGGACGCCCGCCCACGCGACCCAGGCGTTCGCCCAGATGGGCCGCAGCGGCACCGGCGGCCTACGGACCAGCGCCGCCACGAACGGCTGCCCGATCCACAGCAACACGATCGGCGTCCACAGCAGGCGCAACAGCCGCCCCACCGGCTCGCGCGGGATCAGGTTCGCCGCCCGACCGGTCCGCTGACGGGCCTTGCGCGCCATTCGCATCACCCGCAGCCAGTAGCCGCCGATGATCAGGCCGAGGGCGAAGGTGGCGATTCGATAGGGCATGGGGAATAGAACGTAGTGCGTAGAACGTAATGAAAGTTTCGTTGCCCACTTCAACGCGTCGCGAGGTCGGGTGGCACGGGCATGTACTTATGCCCGCGTCTTCCGATATCAAAGACCACGGGCATGAGTACATGCCCATGCCACCCGGAGCACCCGATTGTCCGACCTCATCCGGCCGCTCGTCGAGAAGGACACACCGCCAGCACGCGATGGACGATCTCCCGATGAAGCTTTTCATTACCGGCGATCGTCGCGTGGCTGGTGTTCGGCTCGAGCAGATCGGGTCGCTCGCGGCGGATGTCCACGTTTACCAACTGCCCGGGAACCGATGACCGCAACGGAATGCCCCGCAGCCACGGGAAGATGTCCCACACGCCGTTGGTCTGGAAGTAATTGTAACAGGCCCGCACGTTGGCCGGCACCGCCGGCGGCGTGACTGGGTCGATCGTGATGACCAGATCGGGCCGGATCCCTTGTTCCTTCATTCGTTCGCTGATGCGCAACACGTCGTCGCCGCCGTAGGAGAAGCCGATGAGGACCAGCGGATCGTTGGCCGCCTTATCCCGATATCGCTTCACCAGGCGATCCGACAACTCGCGCCATTGGGACTCGCGATACACTTCCGCCTGAACGCCCGCGGCCCGAAGCTCGCTGCCCAGTTGGTCGATCCCTTGCGACCAGAGATCCTGCCATCCCCGGACCAAATAGACGCTCCCCCTCCGCGGCCGCGGCGGATCGCTGCCCGCCGCGTCCAGCGAACCGGGCGGCAGCGGGTGACACCCGCCGGCAAGCAAAAGGATGAGCACGAAACCCGCAATGGTGGCACGGGCGTCCCGCCCGCGCGAACGACGCGATCCGTCCAGTCCCTCTCGCAATGCAGTCCTCTTGAATACCCAAGTCGTCCCGCATGGCCGAGACGGCCATGCCACGTGCAGCCCACACTCAACGCGCGGCTCCGAAGGCTATAAGATGGGTGAGATGTTGCAAACGTCGTCCCCCGCCGCAAGTTCCCCGTCCACTGGCTCGCGGATCGGCCACGTTGTCTGCGCCTATGCCCCCGCGCTCCGCCGGTTCCTCGTGATCGCGGCGATCGCGTGGTGGCTCGGCGGGTTCACGTTCTATGCCGGCGTCGCGGTCCCGATGGGCATGGAGGTCCTCGGCTCTCACAAGGTCGTCGGCTTCGTCACCGAGCGCGTCACCAACTGGCTCAACGTCGGCGGCGTCATCGCGCTCCTCATCCTCCTCTGGAACACGGCCCTCTCGTGGAAGAGCCGGGGGAAGTGGGTGCGAAACACGCTGCTGATCACATGGCTGCTGATGGCCGCGATCGAGGTGGAGCTGATTGTCCTCCATCCCGTGATGGACCGCCTGCTCACGACGCACCCGTACCGGATGATCCTGGACGAGGACCGTTTCGAGTTCCTGCATCACGTTTACCTGATCAGCAGCAGCGTGCAATGGGGGATCGGCCTCCTGCACGTGTGGTGTCTCTGTCTCGCGTGGGTGTCGAGGGGAACGAGCGTGCAACCGGAGATGAACGTCGCTTAGTCCTTCGTCTGCCGCAAGCGGTAAAGGAGGGGTCAACGAAATCGCTCAATCATGACTAACCAGCCCGACGAATCCGCGGACCCAATCCCCCTCGCCCGGCGCACGGTGCTCCCCTACCAAGGGATCCTCGCTACGAATGCCGTCATGCTCCGCAGGTTGTACGACGCCTTCGAAGCGCAGCTCTACGCCAACGAGCTGGCGGCCCACGGGATCGATTACTACCTGATGAACCAGAACGCCAACGTGCTGGGCGCGTGGGGCGGGTCGAGCCAGGTCGAGCTGCAGGTCCGCGAAGACGACCTGCCGATCGCCCGACAAGCGATCGCCCAATTCCAGGTCAACCCGCTGGAGGTCGAGCCGGCGGAGGACTCCGACCCTTCCCGGTCGATCCCCGATCCCGCGGGCGCGGGGCTTCTCGTTTCAGCGGCCGCGTACGACAACCCGCGACGGCTCTTCGACGCCGCGTCCACGCTGGGGGCCGCCCGCGTCGAATGCTTCCTGCCGCTGCTGGTCCCCCGAGGCGACCGGCCGGCGGGCGAGGGGAACCGGTTCGTCCTCTGGGTGCGCGAAAACGACGCCGAGCGAGCCCGCGAAACGCTGGCTCGGGCCGACGCAGACGATGCGGCGGGCGATGAGCCGCGGTGCCCCAAGTGCGGGTCCTACCGCGTTGACCTCGCGCTGGCGCCGTGGCCGGGGCTCATCAAGTTCCTCTTCGGAAGGCGATCGGACCGGCCGCGCGAAATGCAATGTTTCCGCTGTCACGAGCGATGGCGGATTTCGTAGGGGCGAACCTCGTGTTCGCCCGCCCTTGTAGGGGCGAATCTTGTATTCACCCTCTTTGCCCCCGAAGGCGAAGAGGGTGAACACGAGGTTCACCCCTACAG
>DASXMX010000098.1:0-2207 GCA_036495445.1 Tepidisphaeraceae bacterium | reverse complement strand
ATAAAACCCGATCCCATCCCGAACTCGGCCGTTAAACTCCCCAGCGCCGATGGTACTCAGTCTCAAGACTCGGAAGAGTAGGTCGCTGCCAGGCCTGCAAAGCACGGTTCCCTCTTCACACAATACAGAATACACAATACGTAATACGAAATGCCAAAGCCGCCCGATCCCGCAAGGATCAGGCGGCTTTTTTGTCTGTCGGGCCCCTTGTCTGATTTCGTTAACCCTGAATTCCTGCCCGGAAGGATTCGGTTGACTCGACAGGACCGACTCAGCGCCATGTGCGCGCGACCGATTCGTTCCTCAAGAACAGATGTGAACACGCGGGCTTTCAGCGCCCGCGGGCGGTTCGACAATCAGCTCAGCCAGAACGGCGGACGGGCCTCATCGAGCTGGCCGCCCAGCCGGACCGCCGCGACCCGCACCGCAAGCCCGGTCCCGTCGTCGGTCTCGACGGCGAGCCCGCACAGCGTGGCAGGCCCCTGCGCGGGTTCGAATTTCCCGCTCGGAATGCGGCGCAGAAAACGCGACACCGGCTCGTCCTTGACCATGCCGATGCAGGAATCATAGTCGCCGGTCATGCCGATGTCGGTCTGAAATGCAGTTCCGCCCGGCAGCACGTGATGATCGGCGGTGGGCACGTGGGTGTGGGTACCCGCGACGATGCTGACCTTGCCGTCGAGAAAGTGCCCCATGGCCTGTTTCTCGCTCGACGCCTCCGCGTGCATGTCGACGATGATGACGTCGGCGCCGCTCCCCAGCGGGCAGGCCTCGATCTCGCGCTCGAGCGCGGCGAAGGGGTCGTCCAGCGCGTCCATGAACACGCGGCCCATGACGTTGATGACCAGCACCCGGGCGCCGTTGCGGGCGTCGAGGAGGGCGGCGCCGCGGCCGGGCGTACCCTTGGGGTAGTTGATCGGCCTGATGAGCCGCGACGCCCGTCCGATGAAGACCAGCGCTTCCTTCTGGTCGAAGGCGTGGTTGCCGAGCGTCACGGCGTCGGCCCCGGCCCCGATCATCTCCTTGTAGATGGTTTCGGTGATGCCGAACCCGCCGGCGGCGTTCTCGCCGTTGACGACCACGAAATCGAGCCGCCATTCCTGCATCAGCGCCGGCAGCCGGTCAGCTACCGAATGGCGACCGCTGCGTCCGACAACGTCGCCGATCAGAAGAATTCGCACTGGTCACGTCCTGAAATCGAATGTGCCGCCCTCCGTTAGCACGAGATCGAGCCGTTCGTCCCCGGGGCCGGTGGGAACTTCAGCGATTTGCTGCACCGCAAAGGCAAGCCCGATGGCGGTGACGGATTTCAGGTCCCGCAGTCTCCTGAGCGTGCGGTCGTAGAAGCCGCCGCCGTAGCCCAGCCGGCCGCCGTGGCGGTCGAACGCAAGCAACGGCACGATGACGATGTCGGGAAACACCTCTTCGGCGTCGGGGTGGGGTTCGCGGATGCCCCACACGCCAGCCTTGATCGGCGCTCCGAACGCCCACGCTCGCATGGTCAGAGGCTGACCGCGCCCGGCGATGGCCGGCAGCGCAAGACAAGCCCCGCGAAGGCCGAGACGCCGCATCAGCGGCAGCGGGCTGAGCTCGGACCTGATCGGCGAAAAGCCGGACACCACCGTCGCTGGCGCCACCGCGACCGGAAACGCGGTTGCCGCCGCCACGGCCAGCGCCGCCCGCTCCCGCTCCTGGGGTGCAAGTGTGTCGCGCCGCGCCACGGCGTCGCGGCGCAGCGCCGCCTTGCGGCCCGCGAGTATCGAGGAGGTTTCGGCCATCGCGCACACCGTTCCGCGTGGTTGGCTGGCCCGCGTGAAGACACGCCCGCGGAACGTGCCGCAGCGCAGGCCGGCAAGCGGGCGGCAGGAATGTCGGGCGGCAGGAGAAGTGCGGAGCCACTCGAGCCGTCGGAGCGTCGATCCCGGGTTCCCTACGAATGTAGGTGGGCGCCGTATATCCGAGCCCACGAGCCCGGTCAGGGACAGCTCCCTTGAGGATCGATAAGGCCCCGGGGATATTGTGCTCCTGACGCACTCAGCAGCCCCGCGACACGCTAGATAATGCGGTCGCAGGCCAAACGCCATGGGAATTTTTGCCGGCGGGGTGATTCGCCGTCGCCGCGGGGGGTGATCCCGCTCAGTCCGGGCGACGGTCGCCCTTGTCGATCCGCCGCGTCTTCGCCGGCTGGGCCGGAAACACGCCCTTCG
>DASXMX010000097.1:0-5477 GCA_036495445.1 Tepidisphaeraceae bacterium | reverse complement strand
GGTGAACACGAGGTTCACCCCTACAGCGGACGAACACAAGGTTCGCCCCTACAAAGAGAGGACAACTCTCTCGCTCAATAGACCCACTCCACCACTCCCTGCACGTCCGCCGCCTCCTGATGCTGGCTGCTATGCCGGGCCGCGTCGAGCAGGGCCATCGTCGGCAGCACGCTCTGCGGCGTGACCGCCGGCTCCCCGTTGCCGCGCACAGCCGCCGCGAACTGCTCCCAGATCTGCGTCTCGTCCAGCCCCGCCGAGGCGCGGGGATAAATGCTGGACGGCCGGCCGCTCACGGCGGGCGTGAACTCCAGCTCCGCCCACTGGAACGTGTTGAACGTCTCGCTCGGCGGCGACGACGCCGAGCCCGCGACGCCGTCGACGTGCCACCGTAGCAGCGGGCGGGTGGTCGTCGTGTTGATCTCGCAGAGGCCGACGACGCCGTTGTCAAAATCGATGAGGATTCGGGCGAAGTCGTCGCAGTCGCTGCTCCAGACGTTGCCACGGAGTTGGGCGAAGACGCGGACGGGCTTGGCCGGCCAGAGCAGCCGCCAAAGCTGGTCGACGAAGTGGGTGCCCCAGTCGTAGAGTCCCCCGCCGCCGAACGCGGCTTCGTTCCGCCAGGTCGGTCGGTATTCGCGCGCCGCGGGGCCGACGCAGCTCGCATACTGGCCCAGCCGGCTCTCGACGTTGATCACCTTCCCGAACGCGCCGGATTGGATCGCCTCGCGGACCGTCAGGTAGTCGATGTCCCACCGCCGATTGTGGAAGACGCTGAGCACCCGGTTGCGGGCCCGCGCCTCGTGCAGGAGCCGCCTGGCTTCGTCCAGGTCCAGGGCCATCGGCTTTTCGATCATCACGTGCTTGCCGGCCTCGAGGGCGAGCATCGCGTGCTCGAAGTGCATCGCGGTCGGCGTCGAGATCAGCACCGCGTCGACCGAACGGTCGACGACCATCGCCTCCAGCGTGTCGTAAGTCTTCAGCCCGCGCGCCGCGGCCAGCGCGCACCGTGCCGGCGTGATGTCGTCCGCCGCCACGGCTCGGATGCCCCGCGCCGCGTTCAGCCAACCAGCATGTTCCGCGCCGATCCGTCCGAAACCGATGATCCCAACCAGGATGTCCTGCATGCGCGGGGATTGTAGGACGCAAGACGACGTGATCCACATGGGTAAATGGCCGGAACGGCTGCGCGAGTTGCATGCTTTTAAGCTGCTCGCCGGTCATATGAGAACGATATCCGCTAAATGACGGGATTGCAGCAATCACAGAGAGTATCGGACGTCGCAAAGCCTGTCGGTCATGCTGCCCCTGCGATTTGCACCGGATGTAAACATCGGCCGCCGCCGATCCGATGATCGGGTGGGATTCCACCGCGACGGTCGCGGACCATGTCCCTCGGGCGATGACATGAAAACGTCCACCAGCACACGGTCGGCCCACCTGCTGTATGCCGCGATCGGCACGCTCGCGGTCGTCCTGGGCGGATCGGTGTTCGCCATTCAGTTATCGGAGATCGGCGGGAACCAGAAGATCGCGATGGGGGCGTTGATCGCCTCGGAGCTGGGGCTGCTGGAGATGGCGGCGATCATCCTCCGCCGGTTCCTCCAGCGGCAGCGCGAGGCCGAGGGGCTGCTTCGTGAAAACGAGCAGTTCGCCCGCTCCGTCGTCGACGCACTGCCGATGCACATCGCAATCCTGAACGGCAGCGGCGTGGTGCTGTCGACGAACCGGGCCTGGCGGGACTTCGCCGCGAACTTCCCCTGTGAGGACAACGACCGCGTGGCCGAGGGGGTGAATTACCTGGGCTTCTGCGACGAGCTGGCCGGCCGCCGCGACCCGCGGGCGGCGCAATTTGCCGGCGGCATCCGGTCGGTCGCCAGGGGACATGAAAACGAGTTCGCGGTTGAATATGCCTTGCAAAGGGAGAAGGAACGGCGGTGGTTCCTCGCCCGCGTGACGCGATTCCCTGGCGACGGCCCGGTGAAGCTGGTCGTCAGCCACGAGGACATCACCCGCCGCAAGCTGGCCGAGGAAGAAGTGAACAAGGCCAAGGAGGACGCCGAGCTGGCGAATCTGGCCAAGAGCGCGTTCATCGCCAACACCAGCCACGAGATCCGCACGCCGATGAACGCGATCCTCGGCTACGCGGAGATGCTGCTCGACCCGGCCCATTCGGAAGAGCAGCGGCGGAACAGTGCCCGCACGATCCGCCGCAACGGCGAGCACCTGCTGGCAATCGTCAACGACATCCTCGACATCTCCAAGATCGAGGCCCAAAAATTCACGGTCGAGAGGCTCAACTGCGAGCTGCCGCAACTGGTAGTCGACGTCATCGGACTGACCCGGCCATGGGCGATTAAGAAGGGCCTGTCGTTCGAGATCGAGTTCGACAAGCAGATCCCCCGCCAGATCCAGACCGACCCGCTGCGCGCCAAGCAGGTGCTGGTGAACCTGGTGAGCAACGCGATCAAGTTCACCGAGTCGGGCCGGGTGCGGATCGGCATTTACCGCGAGATCTCCTACTTCACGCACACGATCCGGTTCGAGGTGATGGACACCGGGATCGGGATGTCGCAGGAGCAGTTGGACCGGCTGTTCCAGCCGTTCACGCAGGCCGACGTCTCGACGACCCGCCGCTTCGGCGGCACCGGGCTGGGGCTGACGATCAGCAAGCGATTGGCGAACCTGCTGGGCGGCGACATCACCGTCAAGAGCGACGCCGGCAAGGGAAGCACGTTCACGTTCCGCCTGGACGGCGGGCCGCGGCTGGGCGTGCCGCTCATCGAAAACCTCACGCTCGAACAACTGCTGGTCGGCGCGGGCGAGGCCAAGGATGAGGAGATCCGCCTCAGCGGCCGAATCCTCGTGGCCGAGGACGGCGAGGACAACCGCGACCTGGTCACCGCGCATCTCCGCCGGGCCGGCTGCGAGGTCGTCGTCGCCGCCACCGGCCGGCTCGCGGTCGAAGCCGCCAAGGCGCAGGCGTTCGACCTGGTCCTCATGGACATGCAGATGCCCGAGCTCGACGGGTACGGCGCGACCCGCGCCCTGCGGGCGGCCGGGTTCAAGATCCCGATCATCGCGTTAACGGCCAACGCGATGGCCGAGGACCGGCTCAAGTGCATGGAGGCCGGGTGCACGGAGTATCTGGCCAAGCCGATCGCACGCGGGGTGCTGCTGCGGATGCTGAGCCGGTTCCTGCCCGCCAAGAGCGAAGCAGCGCGGCCGCCGGCGGCCGCCGCGGCACGGGATCAATTGGCGCCGGCGGCGAACCCGGAACACGCAACGTCGTCATCCGCGAACGGATCAACGCCGCCCGCGAAGACTGACGCAACCGCCCCGCCAGAATCGGCGCCCGCCCCGGCGACCGAGGATCGACCGCTCCTGCGAAGCACGATGAAGGCCGAGCCCGGCGTGCAGGCGCTGCTCGGGCGGTTCATCGCCCGCCTGCCCGAGCGGGTCAAGGCGATGCAAACGTTGGTCGAGGAGCAGGATCTCGATCGCCTGCGTCAGACGGTCCACCAACTGAAGGGCGCGGCAGGCGGATACGGGTACCCCCGCCTGACCGAGCAAGCGGCCCGCGCGGAACAAACGATCGCCGCCGGCGACCCGTTCGATACGATCCGAGCCGAAGTGGATTCCCTCATCCAACTCGTGCGATCGGTCGAAGGCTACGACGCCGCTCACGAAGCGAAGCCGATTTGAGTCTGCTTCCGCCGCAAATCTCCAGATAGCACAGATACGACATTTGCCCCCTGACACGGGTTTCCAACCCCTGCAAGCGGCGAGCCTCTGGCGTGTCACAGGGCAATGCACCAATTCACGTTCGATCTTCCGGCCAACTTCCGGCGATTTCGGATTGCATCTTCGCTCTGGCGGGCGGACAATTGGCCGTCCCTGCTGAAGTGATGAAGGCCGTGCGAATCGCCCCCGCAATCCTGTTGGCCGGTTGGCTGGGCATGATCGTCCAGCCGCGCGCCGGTGCGGCAGATGTAGATTCGGCACCGACGACCCGCCCCACCGACGATGTCGCCGCCCTGATCGCTCAACTGGGCGATGCCGACTTCCGCGTCCGCCGCGATGCCTCGGCCCGCCTGCGCGACCTCGGCCGCTCGGCGCTGCCGGAACTCCGCCAGGCGGCACAGGACAAGAACCCCGAGATCCGCGCCCGCGCCAGCCAGATCGTGCGGGTCCTCGACTACCGTCCGATCCCCGGCCGCCCACGGATGCAAGGCTTCGCCCGCCAGCGGCGCATCAGCTATCGCGTGGAGAACGGACATCGGTCCGTCGATGTGGACGACTACGGTCGCCGCATCCAGATCACCGAGGCGGACGACGGCATCGTGATGACCGTCACCGGCGAAACCGACGGCCAGCCCGATACCGAGGTCTACCGCGCCCGCACGCCCGAGGAACTGCAATCCGAGAACGCCGAGGCGTACGTCGTCTACCAGCGCTACGCCAATGCCGGCGGCATCGACCCGGACGGCGGCTTTCAAGGCAACGTCATCCTCCAGCGCAACGGCCAACTGCTCATCATCCCCCACTTTCAGCCCGCGCCGATGATCCTGCCCCAGGGCGGCGACGACCTGGCCGGCCTGCGGGACCGCCTCGACGACGCGATGAACAAGTCGAACCTTGCGCCAGTGCAGCGGGCGCGGGTGCACAATACGTTGGACCGCATCCAGCAGAGCCGCATGTTCGACCCGGCCGCCGCCCCGCTCGACGGTCAGGACGACCAGGTCGCCCGATACGACAAGGCGTGTGATGATCTGCGCAAGCTGACCAAGGACCTGAACCTCCCCGACCCCGGCCAGGCGCTGCCGCCGCCCAAGTCGGCCCGGCTCGGAGTCAGTGTGACACCCGACCCGCTCTCCAACGCCATCGTTGTCTCACACGTCCTGCCCCATTCCCGCGCCGAGCACATTGGCCTGCAGGACGACGACGTGATCCGCCGGATCAATGGCAAGCCCGTCTCCGACGTCAAAGACCTCCGCCGCCTCGTCACCGAAAACCCGAAGGGGATCGTGGTGGACGTGACGCGGGATGGGAGGGAGATGAAGCTGCAGGAGAAGAACTGAAGTGAAACGTGATGAGTGAAACGTGACGAGTATTAGCGTAGAGCGTAGAACGTAAGAGCAATGCCCTTACGTTCTACGCTCTACGAAGCCCCATCACGTTTCACTCATCACGTTTCCCGCGACGTTGCGTCAACGGTCCCGCAGCGGTCCCGCAGCGGCGTCCCATCACTTCTTCGGATGATAATGCCCCTTCTCGCAGCTCACGACGAACCGCTCCACCACCGCCTTCAAATCCTCCCACTTCTGACGGATCTGGTCGGCCTCCTCGGCGTCGATCTTGGAGTCGTCCTCGATCGACTCGGTGATCTCGTCGAGCAGTTCGCTGAAGTCGCGGACCATGGCGCGGGTTTCGCCGAAGATGGTTTCGTCCATGCTCTTTCGCAGTTCCGGCACCGGGTT
>DASXMX010000096.1:0-11736 GCA_036495445.1 Tepidisphaeraceae bacterium | reverse complement strand
GGAACTGATCAACGACATCCTCGACCTGTCGAAGATCGAGGCGGGCAGGCTGGACGTGGAGCGGAGCCGTTGCTCCCCGCACCGGCTGATCCTCGAGGTGATCGACGTCCTCTCCGTGCGGGCCGGGCAGAAGGGAACCTCGCTCGGGTTCGAATGGGCCGGGAGCGTTCCCGAGACGATCGAGACCGACCCGACGCGGCTCCGCCAGGCGCTGACGAACCTCGTCGGCAACGCGATCAAGTTCACCGAAACGGGCGGCGTGCGCGTGGTCGCCCGAATCATCCAACAGCCGCGCGCCCCGAGATTATCCATCGACGTGATCGACACCGGCGTCGGCATCCGGCCGGAAGTGCTCGGGCGGATCTTCGAGCCGTTCGCGCAGGCCGACACGTCGATCACCCGCCGGTTCGGCGGGACGGGGCTGGGGCTGTCGATCAGCCGGCAGATCGCCGAGGCGCTGGGCGGCGGCATCAAAGTCGCCAGTGAGTTCGGCAAGGGGAGCACGTTTACCCTTATGGTCGGCATCGGATCACTCGTGGGCGTCGCGATGCTCGAGCCGGGTGCGATCGATGACGCTGCTCCATCCCAAATGCGCGACGTGGAACCGGCCGTCTGCCTGCCCGGCCTCCGCGTGCTGCTGGCCGAGGACGGCGCGTCCAATCGCAAGCTGATCGGGCTGGTCCTCACGCGCGCCGGCGCCGTGCTCGACTGCGCCGAGGACGGCCAAGCCGCGGTCGATATGGCGACCGCTCGCGAGTACGAGGTCATCTTGATGGACATGCAGATGCCCGTGATGGACGGCTACACCGCCGCCGCCGAACTGCGCCGGCGCGGCGTGAAGACCCCGATCCTCGCGCTCACGGCCCACGCGATGAGCGGCGACGAGGAGAAATGCCGGGGCGCCGGGTGCAGCGGATTTCTTACCAAGCCCGCCGACATGGACGTGCTGCTGCGCAGCGTCGCCGACGCGACGCGACCGAGACGGGACACCGGCGCCTCTCCGCCCCCGAAGGATTCCGTCACGGGCGGTCCTCCGATCCATTCAACGCTGCCGGCGGAAGATCCCGAATTCGGCGAGATCATCGAGGAGTTCGTCGAGCGGCTGCGGAGCCAAGTCGAAGCGATCATCGACGCATGGGCGAAGGGGGATCTTGCCGAACTTGCAGCCCTGGCCCACTGGGTGAAAGGCTCAGGCGGGACGGCCGGTTTCCCCGCCCTGACCGATCCGGCCCGGGCGCTGGAGCGGGCCGCCCGGGAGCAGCGGCTGGACGAGGTTGCCGGGCCTATCGCCCGACTCCAGGATTTGGCCGCGCGAATCGCCTCGCCTCGAAGCTCCGCCTCAATCGAGGCACGTCCTGTGTCGATGAGCGAAGGTGGGGCGGTGCCGACCGCGCCTGAACCGCCGAACAAGATGTGACGGGCGGCATGGGCATGTACTCATGCCCGTGGCATTGTTGGAAATGCGATCACAGAGTTCACAGAGAACACGGAGGACACAGAGAGGCAAGACAAAGAATGAACAACCGCGGATTACGCAGATTACGCGGATGGGAGAACAGCGTCACTCCTTATCCGCGCCACCCGCGCAATTCGCGGTCTGCCTTCTCTGTGCTCTCTGTGTCCTCCGTGCCCTCTGTGATTGCCTTTCAAACGGGACACGGGCATGAGTACATGCCCATGCCACCCGGAAGTGCCTCGCCCCATTGAGAGGGTTGATGATGAATGAAAGCCTCCGATACCCGCAGCGATCCGCGAAGATCGCGATCGTGGACGACGAGCCGATCAACATCAAGATCGTCCGCAAGCACCTGCAGGGCGTCGGGTACGAGCGCTTCGTCACCACGTCCGACTCGCTGATGGCCTTCGACCTGATCGCGCGCGAGCGGCCGGACCTGGTCCTGCTCGACGTGATGATGCCCACCATCGATGGCCTGCAGATCCTCCGTGCAATCCGCAATGACGAGCAGCTCCGCCACACGCCGGTGCTGATCCTCACCGCCTCGACCGAACGCGGCACCCGGCGCGACGCGCTGGAGGCCGGGGCGACGGACTTTCTGGCCAAGCCGGTGGACGCGGAGGAACTGGTTCCCCGCGTCCGCAACGCGCTGATCGTCAAGGCGCATCAGGACCACCTGGCCGGGTATTCGCAGCAGTTGCGCCGCGAGGTCTGGCTCCGCACCGCCGAGCTGGAGGAGTCGCGGCTGCGGGTGATCCACTGCCTCGCCCGGGCGGGGGAGTTCCGCGACGACGCCACCGGCCATCACGTGATCCGCGTCGGCCGCTACACCTCGATCCTCGCCCGCGAGCTGGGCTTCGGCGAAGCCGAGGCGGGCATGATGGGATTGGCCGCACTCCTCCACGATGTGGGCAAGATCGGCATCCCCGACTCGATCCTCCTCAAGCCCGGCCCGCTGGAGCCCGCCGAGCGCGAGGCGATGCAACGCCACTGCGAGATCGGCGGCCGGATCGTCGAGCCGGACGCGAATGAAGACTGGACTTCTGTCGCCTATCAACACGCCGCCAACGCCATCGCGGCCCTCGACGATCAACACCCGCTGCTCGCGCTTGCGCGAACGATCGCCCTGACCCACCACGAAAAGTGGGACGGCACCGGCTACCCGAACGGCCTGGCCGGCGAGCAGATCCCGATCGAGGGGCGGATTGTAGCGGTGGCCGATGTGTTCGACGCGCTGGGCAGCTACCGCCCCTACAAGCCGGCCCTCGCGCCGGACCGGTGCCTGGAGATCATGTCGAAAGACCGCGGCCGCCACTTCGACCCGGCGGTGTTCGACGCGCTGAGCCGTCGGATCGACGACATCCTCCAGGTCCACGCCGCCCACCGCGACGCCCGGGCCGCCGCGTGATGCCGGGGTGGTAGATGAAGCCGGAGCGGGGAACGGGGTGGGGCAGACATTCCTGTCTGCCCTAAAGGTGTTGCAGGACATTTCTGTCCTTCCTTCTTGCCTTTGCTTTTGAATTGGGTAGGGCAGACAAGGATTGCTGCCCCACCAGAAATGCAAACACAGAAAAAGGAAGGGACAGGAATGTCCCTGCCACATTTCAGGGCAGACAGGAATGTCTACCCCACCAAGAACTCCCGCACCGCCTGCGCCCACGCCTCACGGACCCAGGCCAGGTCGCTGTACGGATACACCCGCCGGCACGGCCATCATCCCCGCCGCACACGCCTCGTTGGAGGAATGCACGATGACCGGGCACTTCGCCGGCGCCGCCGTCAGCCAGTCGGCGACGTGCCGGCCGGTGCCGCAGTCGATCAGCCGGTTCTCCTCGTCCCGCCGGAACGGCAGATCATGGTCGAGGGAGATCAGGTCCGCCTCGCGCAGGTGCTCGCCGAGCCATACCAACATCCGCCCGGCGTCTTCGAAGAAGACGGGCGGGGCCGAGTAGAGCAATTCGCGCAGCACCGCGGTCAGCTCCGCGACGCGGGCGGCGTCATCTTCGAGGATGGCGATCGTTCGATTGTGCATCATCCGAGCCGTTGCGAGTTTGGAGAACGCGCCGTCGGACGACGCCAACGATGTAGATCGTCTGAATGATCACGGTTATCAGGACGAAAGAGAAGGCGGCCATCAGCGATGCCGCGACGGCTGCGGGGAATCCGGCCATAAAGAACGCAAACCCAAAAGCGATCAGAACGACGCCTGCCAAGCCGCTCAGCCAGCCGAACATCTTTCGATTCTGCTTTACGATCAGCTTCGCTTCCTCTTTGCTTACAGTGGGTGGCCGTCCTCCCAGGTCGCGCGCCGCCGCACACACAATTTCGCAAAGCGCACGGTCACGGAACTGGGAGGTAATAACGATCGTCCGCTGTCTCGCGATCGTGACGACCTCAACTTTCTCACGGCCGCGCGTCCATATTTCCGAATTCACCGGACTTGGTCCAGGGAGCCAAAACGCAGAACGGCGTGCCGAGATATTCGTCTCGTCGGCGACCGCCCGCTGCCGTGCGCGCTCGCGCAATTCGTCGAGCGTAGGCATTGCAGTGAATTCATACTCGTCTGTAGTGAGCCCCACTGGCCCTCCATGTGATTATTGAAGGGAAGTATGGCTGACGACAGGTGTAAACAGCAAGCGGGCGGCGCCTTCGACGCCGCCCGCTTGAGGTTCCATCGTAAATTGCAAATCGGCGATCCGCCGTCGGCTTACTGCCCGACTTCGAGGCGGACGTACTTCTCCAGCGTCGCGCCGTTCTTCTTGAGGTATTCGCCGACCGAGCCCTTGAACTTGTCGGGGTTGACGAAGGGCTGTTCGAGGAGGACGCGCTCCTCGTAGAAGCTGCGGAGCTTGCCCTCGGCGATCTTTTGGGCGATTTGCTCCGGCTTGCCGGTGGCCATCGCCTGCTCAACGGCGAGCTGCCGCTCCTTCTCCACCAGGTCCTGCGGCAGCCCCTCGCGGTTCAGCGAGAGGGCCAGGGGTTTGGCGGCGGTGATGTGGATCGCCAGGTCGCGGATCAGCTCATCGCTGGCGTTGCCGCTGACGCTGACCAGCACGCCGATCTTGCCCGTGATGCCGTACAGGTACATCCCGACCTTGCCGGTCGGGTTGGACAGGTAGGCGGTCTTGCCGATGCGGACGTTTTCGCCGGTCTTCTGGGCGGCTTCGGTGACCTCGGCACTGACGTTGGCGGCCTGCGTAACGTCGGTGTTCGGGTTGTGCAGCAAGAGGCGCGCGGCGTTGGCGGCCAGTGCGAGCACCGGCTCGCTCTTGGCGGTGAAGTCGGTGTTCGTGTTCACCTCGACCAGGGCGGCGGACTTGCCGTCGTCGGCCTGCACGCCGACGATCCGGCCTTCGGTCGCGCTGCGCTCCAGCAGCGACGGCTTTACGCCCTTCTTGCGGAAGGCCTCGATCGCCTTGTCGATGTCGCCGCCGGCCTCGGTCAGCATCTTCTTGCATTCCATCATGCCCCGGCCGGTCTTGGCACGAAGGTCGTTAACCAGTTTCGCAGTGATTTCCGCCATGGCGGTCTCCAAAGTTTAACCACAGAGACCACAGAGACCACGGAGACAGTCACAGAGAGATTCAGCCACAGATGGGGCACAGATAAACACAGATGGGGAATTCAGATCTGAGATTTGA
The DNA here is from genome assembly GCA_036495445.1 of Tepidisphaeraceae bacterium. Taxonomy (GTDB): domain Bacteria; phylum Planctomycetota; class Phycisphaerae; order Tepidisphaerales; family Tepidisphaeraceae; genus DASXMX01. Next base: position 6,639 of record DASXMX010000096.1, on the reverse strand, counting down.
AATCCGAACTCATCTGAGTGCATCTGTGTTGATCTGTGGCTTCTTTTTTTCTTCTCTTCTTTTCTCTGTGTTCTCCGTGTCCTCTGTGGTTAATTGTATTTGCCAGAACAAAAGAGGGGCGAGGTAGGCCTCGCCCCTCGTGCGATCAATGATAGGGGGGCAATGGGCCTTATGCGCCTTGGCCGGCGGCAACAGGTTGCTGTTGCTCGGCCGGGGCGCTAGCCTCGGCCGGCGCGGGGGCCTCGGCGGGCGCCGCGGCGCCGGGGGCGCTGGCGGCAGCGGGCTCTTCGGCGCGGAACTGGCTCCGCGACGAGCGTCGCCGTTGCGGGCCGCCGGCAGTGCCCTGGCCCTCTTCCGGCTTCTCGGTCCGGCCCTGCTTGCCTTCGATGGCCGCGTCGGCCAGCTCGTGCAGGATGATCTCGATCGCCTTCATCGCATCGTCGTTGCCGGGGATCGGCAGGTCGATCAGCTCGGGATCGGAGTCGGTGTCGATCAGCGCGACGGTCGGCACGCCCAGCTTGCGGGCTTCCTTCACGGCGATGTGCTCGCGGCGGGTGTCGACGATCACCATCAGGCCCGGCATCCGGTCCATCCGGCGGATGCCTTCCAGGTTGGCCTTGATCTTTTCCATCTCCCGCTGGAGCGTGGCCTTCATCTTCTTGGAATAGGTCTCGATCTGGCCGGTGGCCCAGAGCTTCTCGAGCTCTTCGAGGCGGTTGAGGCGGGCGCGGATGGTGCGGAAGTTGGTCAGCGTGCCGCCGAGCCACCGCTCGGAGACGTAGTGCATCCCGCTTCGCGTGGCCTCTTCTTCCACGGCGTGGCGGGCCTGCCGCTTGGTGCCGACGAACAGCACGTCCTTCCCGCCGCCCACCATGTTCTGCACCAGCCGCTTGGCGCGGAGCAGGCCCTTGATGGTTTCCTTCACATCAATGATGTGAATCATGTTCCGCTTGCCGTGGATGTAGGGCTCCATGCGGGGGTTCCAGCGGCTGACGCGGTGACCGAAGTGGACGCCGGCGTCCACGAGGTCTTTAACGAGTTGAGCTTGGGACTCTGCCATGACGCAAACACTCCATCAATTTACCGGCCGGACGAGATGCTCGATCCGAAAGGGCGTTGGCCGTCCGAGAGGTCTGGTGTCGGATCGTGCCCGCGCGCAGCGGGGACCGAAATCGCGGTCAAAGTCGCCGGTCGTCAGCCCGGGCGATGATCAGCGGCCAAGACGCCAACCTCGCCATGAGGCTTGGGTTAACGCGGTTTATTAAAACAAAGCCCCGCAGCGGGAACGCTCTCCTTACGAGAGAACCGCCGCGGGAAGGCTCTTGGCAAGCCAAGACCGGCTACTGTACCCCGCCGGTAAAGAACTGGCAAGGGTGGGGATAAGATTTCGACGGCAGCGAATCGATCCAAGAAGAACACGAAGGCGCACGAAGTGCAGAACAAACGAACCGAACAGGGGTAACGCGCAGAAATTGCCGAGCGGACTGATCCAGATCCTCCCGTGCTGCGATGATGATGCATTCCCTTCGTCTTCCCTTCGCGCCTCTTCGTGACCTTCGTGGACAATTCATTCGCTGCGTGCGGTCGAGTTGTGATCAATCGCCCGGCGCATATCATTCGCCGACCCATTCGCGACATGCGGTGCAAGGGAAGGCGCCGGGTACGCAGGCAGGTCGTGAATCACGCCTCTCGGCTGACCATCCAAGGACGCATGGCGCGCGTACGCACAAGCAGACGCGGCAAAGGAGTGCCCCCGTGCCGGGCGAGACCGAACTGCATAAGACGTTGAAGAAGGAAGCCTGCCGCTGGCTCTATCGAATGGGCTACCGGTGCATCGCCGCCGAGGTGCGGCTCCCGCCGCTGGGGATCGTCGACGCGGTCGGGACAGGGCTGTTTCGGCCGTATCATAACTACCTGTTCATTCCGCGCGACCTGCCGCAGACCTGCTTCATCGAGTGCAAGGCGTCGCGCAGCGACTTCCTCCGCGATCAGAGCAACGACGGGCAGATGATGCTCTGCCTGATGGAGCGACAGCGGAACCGCAAGTCCAAGCGCAAACGTGGCTCTCGCCATCTCCGGCAGTCGGTGGGCCTCGGCAAGTTCGCCGCCTGCCTGCTTCAGCCGATGGCCAACCTCCATTACATCCTCGCCCCGGCCGGCATAATCCAGAAGAAAGACCTTCCGCCGCGGTGGGGGCTGCTCAGCTATGGCGAGGGCGGCGTGAACGTCGTCGTGCGGGCCGACTGGCAGGAGTTCGGCCGGATGGACTACGTCGAAAGCGCGATCGCCCGCACACTCACCGGCGACATCTACCGCGCCGACGACCGCGCGATCAATTCAGTAAACCGCGAGATCTTCGCCCAGCAGCAGAAGATCGCGGACCGGATCCGATCGATCCGCCCGCAGATCGTGCTGGCCCCGCAACTGGGGGAAGAAGGATGACGGCGTGAGGGGGTGACAGGGTGACAAGGTGACGGGGAGGAGAGGGTTCAGGGTTCGGGGTTCAGGCGCGCAAGGAAACGCGCCTGAACCCTTCTGTTCCTTCACCCTGTCACCCCTTCACCTTGTCACCCTGTCCTCTTCCTCTTACCGTCCGCACCCATGCGGATCCTCAGTTACAACATCCTCGACGGGGGCGCGGATCGGGCGGATCTCCTGGGGTGCGTGATCGAGAGCCAGCGGCCCGACGTGGTGGGCTTGGTCGAAGCGGAGGACGCGTCCGTCGTCGCGACGCTCGCGAACCGGCTGGGGATGGACTTCATCCAGGCCGAGGGGAACAAGAGAGGCTCGGCGGCGGCGTTGCTGTCGCGGCTCCCGATCCGTCATTCGATCAATCACGCGCCGCACCACCCGGCGATCACCAAGTCGCTGCTGGAAGCCGCGGTGGTCGACCCGTCGGGCAACGAATGGACGCTCGGCATCCTTCACCTTCACGCCCACGCGACCGAGGCGGACGAGCAGATCCGCGAGCGGGAGATCGCCGAGGTATTGGAGATCTTCCGCCCGCATCGTGAGGCGAACCGGCCGCACCTCTTGATGGGCGATTTCAATGCCAACGCGCCGTACCTGGTGATCGAGCCGACCCTCTGCAAGATGAGCACGCGAAAGGAGTGGTACCAGAACGGGGGCAAGCTCCCGCGCCGCGTCATCGCGCGGGTGCTCGAAGCCGGGTATCACGATTCGCTGCGCGACCTTTACCCGGCCGCGGCCGAGACGGCCGGCAGCTTCAGCACCGAATTCCCAGGCCAGCGGGTCGATTACATCTTCACGTTCGGCATCGAGGCCGCGCGTTTGAAGCAAGCCCGCGTCGTCTACGACGAGCCGGCGAAGATCGCGAGCGATCACTATCCGGTGTTTCTTGAGGTCTGAGTTGATGCAGGTGGGGCGGACATTCCTGTCTGCCCAGACCAGCCGCAGGGACATTCCGGTCCCTTCCTTCTCGTCTTGTTCTATGTGCCCGGACCGGGAGCCCGCCCCATGGAACCCCGTCACACCTTCCCCAAATCCCACCGCCTCAGCAACCGGGACGACTTCACCGCCGTCTACGAGGCGAAGGTCCGCGAATCCCGCGGCCCCCTGACCGTCTACGCCCGCCCCAACGCCCTGCCGCACCCGCGGCTCGGCCTGAGCACCTCCCGGAAGGTCGGCACCGCCCCGCGCCGCAACCGCATCCGCCGCCTGCTGCGCGAGGCGTTCCGGTACCTGCAGCACGACCTGCCCGCCGGGTACGACCTGCTCATCGTCGTCCGCCCGCACGAGCCGCTCATGCTTGCCGAATACCAGAAGCTGCTGATGGCAATGGTGGTGAAGCTGCATTCCGTATGGCAGAAGCGGGCGAAGTGACCTCGTGACACGGGTTTTCAACCCGTGCTGGCGATCCACGAAATGAAAATGACGATCTTGCCAATTGCCCTTACTTCTGACGGTCCTCGGCACGGGTTAAAAACCCGTGTCACGGGCGACGCGGTTGATTGCTACTACTGATCCGCGGGTCGTGCGTGTTCGATGTTCCCCGCCTCCCGCACCGTCGTCTCATACCGCACGCCCTCCGGCACCGGCACCGGCACGCCCACGGTCACCCCATGATCGCCTGCAGTTCGCGTCTTCGAGTCCACCGCGACGAAGGCGGTGTAGGCGGACATCAGGTTGTATTCCATTGCGATCTGACGGATCTGACTCGGCAGGTCGATGCCGCCCTCGTACGCGGCGCGGTCGGCCAGGTCGGCGATCTTCATCCGCGCCCAGACCGCCGGCAGCGCCTTGGGATCGATGTCGGCCGTCGCCTGCTGCACCGGCACCTGGATCTGCTGCTCACGCCCCGCGAACTTCGCGCGAAGCGTGACCGATGTGGGCAGCTCACCTTCGAACCGGCCGGTGAGGATCACCGGGCGGCCGACGTACAGGTCCGGCACCTGCTCGGGGAATACGTCGTGTACCTTCGCATCGCCCCAGTCGAGCGCGATGTCGCTGAGGGCCGGGTGGCTGATCCGGTCGAAATACCGGGCCATGACGACGTTTGCGTCGTCGTTGAGGCCGAGGTACGCGACCGCGCCGCGGCCCATCCGGGCGAGCCCGTCGAGCAGGTAGCGGTTGGTCGATTGCCCGACGCCGAAGCTGAAGAGCCGCGCCGGCCCGAGGCATTTGTGGACCTCCGCGATCGCCTCGGCGTCGTTGCCGATGAACCCGTCGGTCATGAAGGCGACGTATCGCGTGCGGCTTTCGTCATGCGGGAACAGCAGCGACGCGTGGACGCCGTCGATCAGCATCGTTCCTTCGTTCGCATCAAACCCATCCACCCATTGAAGGGCCGTGCGGACGCTTGCGGGCGTGACCGGTTGGGGCGCGGGGAACAACTTCTGGGCCGTGTTGCCGAAGCGGATGACCTGGAACGTGTCGTCCGGCCCCATGTGCGTCAGCGCGTACCGCGTCGCGGCCTTCTCCTGCTCCAGCGGGCGGCCGCTCTGGCTGCCGGAGACGTCGATTGTGAAGACGAACTCCAGCGGCTGGCGCGGCAGGTCGCGCAGCATCTGCGGCGGGAAGAGCATCAGCGTGAAATACCCGCCGGAGCGTTCTCGCTGCGCGATCAGCGCCGGCTTCACCGCATTGCCCGCGATCTGATATCGCAGCACGAAATCGCGGTTGGGGATGTGATCGGCTGGGTCGAGCGTCACGCGCGTCTTTGTCGGTGACAGTGCCTGCGTGGCGATCTTGTGGTTCCGGCTGTCGATGTTCTCGATCGGCACGCCGGCATCGATGTCCACCGTCAGCGCGATGTCGTGCCCGCTGCGCTCGTCTGGGGCGAGGTAGGGCACGTTCGTCTTCTGGCCCGATCCGTTCGCGCTCTCGCCGCGCGGCACCGCGCCGATGCCTTCGCGGAAGCCCGGCGGGTTGAACCGCGGGCCGACCACCATCGGGAAGACGAACTCGTACGACCCGTCCACGTATGCCAGCGTGTTGAAGTATCGAATGTCGATATCGATCCGCTTGCCCGGCTCGACGTTGGCCACCGCCTGCGTGAAGACGTTGGGCCGCTCCTGCGTCAGCAGCGAGGCGACGTACCCCTGGCTCTTCGCCTGTTGGTAGATCTGCTCGGCCTCGTGCCGCTCGCGGATGATGCCGCGGATCCGGCGGTCGCCCACGGTCATCACAAAATCGTTCACCGCCGCGTTCTGCGGCAGCGGGAAGACGTACACCGCTTCGATCTTCTCATTGAACGGGTTCTGATACTGCTGCTGCACGTCCACGCTGGCGATGTAACCGATGACCGACGCTTTCACATCGGTGTGCTTCAGCGGGACGGGGACGAGCGTCGTATTGCCCTTCTCATTCCGCTGCGCCATGAGCTGCCCCTCGCCGGGCAGCGGCGTATCCGACCGCGGCGCGACCCGCTCTTCGGGAGGGCGGGAAATCACCCAGACCTCTTCGTCGCGCGAGGGGAGCGACTGGGGTGGGAGGAGGTCCGCGAGTGAGGGGGTCGAAGTCGTCGCCGACCCGTTGGTCGCGATGCGTTGATGGATTCGGGGATCAATCTCTGATTGACCTGCTTGCGGACTTAGCAGTTTATCCGCATTCCCGCCGAATCCGCCGGGAGCATAACCGTTCTTGTTGGCCATCGCCTCCCGCGCAACCTGCGCGCATCCGCCCACGAGCCATGCCGCGATCCCCGCGGCCAAGACAACGAGGAGAATCCCGAGCACGCCCTTCGTTCTCATGGTGCTGCTCCTTCCGACACCGAAATGGTTGCGTCGATCGGCTTGGCGTCCGGTGATGCTGCCACATCGAGCTTGGCCGACCAGACCGGATCGGCCGCGCCGGTGATTCGGACCATCACCCGCGCCACCCGCGTCCGCCCGTGCGGCAGGTCGTCGCCGGTGTTAAACGCCGCCATCACGATCCGGTTCCGCAGGTTGGCCTTGGGGTCGTAATACGGGGGCTCGGCGTAAGCCGGGTGGTCGCCCCCTTCGACCCCGACGAGCGTCACGCCGGCCCCTTGGGCCGTCAGCTCGAACTGGTAGGCTGCCAACGATTGGTCCTTCGAGTCGACGTAGGCGTCGACGAAGGCGAAGCGCGGCGCCGCGCCTCCGTCGGTCACGTCCCGTCCATCATTCCCCCTCAGAAGCCGGGACAGAGCGGCGCCGG
>DASXMX010000095.1:0-4092 GCA_036495445.1 Tepidisphaeraceae bacterium | reverse complement strand
TATACTTTGATCCCACGTGGCACGGGCGTCCCACCCGTGCGAGCGACATGCAAGTTCGCGGATCGTCCACATGGCCGGGACGGCCATGCCACAGGATGCGGGCTGCCTTGTGATACGGGTTTCCAACCCGTGCGAGCGGGTTCCGACTGAAAGCAACTGTGCGGAAGCCAAGTTTGTCTTTGTTCGAGAGCGATCTGCACGGGTTAAAAACCCGTGTCACGGGCGAGGTTTACCTCATTCGGGATCCCCGGAGGAATCGGCCATGACACCGGCCGGGATCTTCCTGGTTTTGGACGGCACCGAGGGTGCCGGCAAGAGCACACAGGCGCGGCTGCTCGAGCAGCGGCTCCGCTCGCTCGGTCGCGACGTGCTGGCGGTCCGCGACCCGGGCACCACCCGCATCGGCGAGCAGATCCGCGCGATCCTGCTCGACCCCGCTCACCAAGAAATGTCAATGCGGTGCGAAATGCTCCTGTACATGGCGGCCCGGGCACAGATGATGGCCGAGGTGATCGGGCCGGCCCTCGACGAGGGCCGCGTGGTCCTCTGCGACCGGTTCGTCTCCAGCACGCTGGCCTATCAGCTCGGCGGGGACGGGTTGACCGCCGACGAGATCCGCGCGATCGCCGACGTGGCGATCCGCGGCCGCTGGCCCGACCGGACGATCCTGCTCGACCTGCGGGCCGACAAGAGCCTGGCCCGCGTGACGCGGGCCAAGGACCGGATCGAGCAGCGGCCGCTGGCCTACCACGAGCAGGTCCGGCGGAATTACCTGGCCCAGGCCGAGGCCGACCCGCGGCATTACCGCGTGATCGACGCCGACCGTCCGCCCGAGGCCGTCGCCGAGGACGTCTGGCGGGAAGTGGAGCCCCTTGTTGTGAGGAACGTAAAGTGACCGAATTAGATCGCCCCGAGCGCATTTCCGAAACAGCCAAGTCGCCCGAGCCTGAGGTGAACCCGGTGACTTACATCAAGGGGGACGTGCTCCACCCCGAATGGGGCGAGCGGCCGCCCTGGTTCGGCTACATCGGCGTCGGCATCGCCCTGGCGGCGATGCTCGTCGGCCTCGCGCTCATGGTGGTCGTGGGAGGCTACGCGTGGCGATGGATCGGAAGTTGAACCGTATTTGTCCCCTCGTTTAGCCGCCCCGCTTGCGGGGCGCGTCAGGTCGCGCCCCGCAAGCGGGGCGGCTAAACGAGGTGGATTCCCCACCTCGCATGATTCCGTTCTCCGACATCATCGGCCAGGATTCGGCGATCGCGTGGCTTCGTTCCGCGTATCTCGCCGACCGCCTCCCTCACGGCCTGATCTTCGCCGGCCCAGTTGGCGTCGGGAAAGCCACCACCGCTCGTGCGCTGGCCGCGCTGTTCCTCTGCGAGCATCCGAACGAGACCTCCCCGTGTGGGAAATGCCAGAGCTGCCGCGTCTTGGAGGCCGGCACGCATCCCGATTATCACGTCATCACCAAGGAGCTGATCCGCTACCACGACAAGACCGGCAAGTCGAAGGGGATCGACCTCTCGATCCACGTCCTCCGGCCCGAGTTGATCGAGCCCGCGGGGCGGAAGGCCGTGATGGGGCGGGGCAAGGTGTTCGTCATCGAGCAGGCCGAGCTGATGAACCCACAGGCGCAGAACGCGCTGCTCAAGACGCTGGAAGAACCGGCCGGGCGGACGCTGATCGTCCTGCTGACCGACCAGCCCGGCGCGATGCTGGCGACGATCCGCAGCCGCTGCCAGGTGGTCCGGTTCACCGCGCTGGAGGAGGCGGTCGTCCGCGACGGGCTGCGCAAGCGCAAGGTCGATCCCAAGCTGGCCGAGCGGGCGGCCGAACTGTCGCGCGGGTCACTGGGCGTCGCCTTAAAGTGGATCGCGGATGAGGTGATCGAGCCGGCGGGGGAGTTGGCCGAGCAGGTGGACGCCGCGTTCGAGGGCAAGCCCCCGCCCGACCTGCCGGGCTGGTTCAAGAAGGCCGCCGAGGCGTACGCCCAGAAGCAGCTCGATCGCGACGAACTGGCCAGCAAGGACCAGGCGACCCGCGAGGGGCTGTCGCTCTACCTCATGATTGCCGGCGAGCGGTTCCGCCGGCGCTTGTCCGAAGTGGCCGACCCCGGCGAACTCGAACGCGCCTGTGCCGCCATCGACGCCATCGCCCGCGCCGAAACCTACCTCGACGCCAACGTCAACACCGCCATCGCGCTGCAACAATTGGCACTGGCCCTCGAACGCCGCCGGTAAACGTCTCCCATCGCAATCCGATAACAAGGCCGATCGGGCGATGTCTCAAATGTCCCAAAATGTCCCAAAATGTCCCATCTTTTGAGACATGCAAGCAAGATTATACAATATACTCTATCTTATTGTTGTATTTAGGTTTAAGTCCAAAATGCCCGGTTGGTGCGTTGACGGGACATTTTTCTTATGCATTTGTTCTTAAGATGGTTACGATCAATGTCCCATGGAATGTCCCATCGTGCTCCCGTGCTCCAAGGTCGCGCCGGTCTCCCGTTCGATCTTTGCACGAATTCACCGTCGCGCGGCGATTCGTCAGACGCGCTTAGCCGCCCCGCTTGCCGGGCGCGACGGGCTGCGCCCCTGAGACGATGAGCGTCAGCATTGGAAGGATACGCCGCTTCTCCAATCAGTTCGGGCACCCCGTTGGCATCCCGGGAGTTACCGCAGATACCTGAGCGAGAAAGTCTGGAGCTGGCGGCGGTACGGAACTGCCTCCGCCGCGAGCGCCCTACGGGACGACGCATGGGCGGACGACGATCGCGACCCGGCTCGGGCCCGAACAAAGCTTGCGGCCGCGCGGCCGGCCGAAGGCGACCCCCACCCCGGACGCCGTGCTGACGGCGGAGGGAGCATAGGGCCGCGGACCATATCGGTCTCCGACCCCTGTTCGACGATCTCTATATGCTTCAGTCAGGATCGTCCACTGCCCAGTCTCTCTTTCGCCATGCTCAGAGCCTCGGCAACAGCTTGGAAGGGTAAAGACCACGGTCGGCAATCCTTCCGGGGGTAAATCTCCAGTGTTGGTTGACTGTGCTCTTGGTTCAATTCAGCCCACTGCTCATTTTCAAAGAAAATCTCCGCGACAAGCTTCTCACGGTCCGGAGGACTTGAGATGCAGATTCGCATCCTCTCATCCATAAATCACCCATTCAAGAATAGAAACTTACCTTTCGCATCATCGACCAACCCGCGGCCACTTGGAGCCGTGATTTCAATCGTATTGCGTCACCCTCACCCATTGGACAGTGGATGGCACACGCCAGCAAGTCTGCCGGTCATTGCAGGTCAATGTTACTCATAATTGTTTAGCGCCTTGTCCGCACCCGCAACCCGTTGCGGCGTAAAACTCTCGGCATGGAGGCCGATCCCGCCACCAATTCGACTTGTCCCGGGTGTGTCGAGCGTGACCGCCGAATCGCGGAATTGGAAGCCCGCGTCGCCGCCTTGGAGGCGGCGATCGAGCAGTTGCGCCGCGACGGCAAACGCCAGGCGGCCCCGTTCGCCAAAGGTCCGCCCAAGGCCGATCCTAAGCGGCCCGGCCGCAAGGGCGGCGATGATTATGGCACCAAGGCTCGCCGGCGGCCCGTCCCGCCGCGCGTTGACGAAGCCCACGAGGCAAAGCTGCCCTGCGCCTGCCCCTCGTGCGGCGGGCGGGACATCGAGCCGGCCGGCACGGCCGAGCAATACCAAGCCGAGGTCCCCCGCACCGTGATTTACCGCAAGTTCCGCGTCCACGTCGGCCGCTGTCGCGCCTGCGGCAACCATCGAAAAGGGGATAAGTACATTTGCCAATCGGCCAGTCGCTTTCTACGACCGCGGAAGGCTGACCGGCCATAAGGGCATAAATGTACTTATCCCCTTTTCGGAGTCCGCGGGGCTGTAGTAAATCCCCAAACGCCTTACTTCGTGCGGATACTGCCAGTAGTAACCGGCAACCCAAGCCCAACTCGCGGCGACCAGCAGGAGCGTGGAGATGACGACGGCGAGGGCGGCAAGCAATCTTCGCGTCATACCGCGCACCTCACACTTAAGCGGGAGACGGCAACGGAACATCACGCCCGCACAAACGATGAACCGG
>DASXMX010000094.1:0-3901 GCA_036495445.1 Tepidisphaeraceae bacterium | reverse complement strand
GGCAAACCGGCTCAAAATCCGCGACGTGAAATGAAATCGTGTACCCTAACGAAAACGCGAATCGGCCGGAAAACCCCGGCCGCGTGCACCCTAACCGACTCGCGGAGCCGGACAGGAGTGGTTGAAAACCCGTGTCACGGGCGAGGCGCTCGCGTCGCTGCTATGCTTACTGGCCGCGGGAATACGAATCATGATCAAGAGACAGGACGATGCGGGATCGGGGCCGGTTCGGTGCAGTTGGGCGACGACGCCGCTGGGGATTGCGTATCACGACGCGGAATGGGGCGTGCCGCTGCACGATGACCGGCGGCTGTTCGAGTTCCTGATCCTGGAAGGGGCGCAGGCGGGGCTGAGTTGGGAGACGATCCTCCGCAAGCGCGAGGCGTATCGGGCGGCGTTCGATCAGTTCGACCCGGAGATCGTCGCCCGATATGACCGGCGGAAGGTAGCGGCCTTGCTGAAGGACCCCGGCATCGTGCGGAACCGGCTGAAGGTCGAGGCCGCCGTGCGGAACGCGAAGGCGTTCCTCGACGTTCAGAGGGAGTGCGGCACCTTCGACCAATACCTCTGGTCGTTCGTCGGCGGCAAGCCGATCCAGAACGCATGGACGAGCCCGGCCCAAGTGCCGGCCCGAACGGCTGAGTCGGACGCACTCAGCAAAGACCTCAAGCGGCGCGAGTTTACCTTCGTCGGATCGACGATCTGCTACGCCATGATGCAGGCGGTGGGGATGGTGAACGACCATCTCGTCGGCTGCTTTCGGCATTCGGTTCTCCGCGATGGGAGTGCTTCCCACCAACGGGGGCGGAGTCGCCGGCGTTAGCCCTCCGTCCACCTTGTCACCCGCGTCGCGGCAAAGTGACGATACATTTCGGTTTTGACATGGACGATATCGTGCGGGGTCTGATTAATGCAGACTCAACCGCCTGATCGGGCGCGATTCGAACGATCCAGCGGCTGCGGAGCGCGGTTTGCAACAGGGGTCTGATGTGTGCGTTCCAGTCGCACCCATCCGCCGCCGGCGCCGTGTGGTACCCACGGGGCGCGGTAATCGGCGGTGAGGAGTGCGGGTTCGGACGCGCGGACAGGCAGACGATGAACACGAACGCTCGCGTGCGCCGGCGCGCGTGTCGCCGGGTGGCGGCGAGCGGTCAAAGCATGTATTGTTTCGGAGGATCTGTCATGAAGTCGAAACTATTTGTGCCGGTGCTGGCCGTCCTCGCGATGGCGCTGGCCGGGTGCGAGGGGACGGGCACGATGGCCGCCGGGCCGAACGCGGCGGCGGAAAACGCGGCCCTCAACTCCAACGCCCAGACCGCGGTCCAGCAGATGCAAGCCAACGACGCCAGCCTTCAGGGCAGGATGAATAGCGCCTACGGCTACGCCATCTTCCCCGAAGTCGGCGAAGCGGCCGTCGGCATCGGCGGCGCGGGCGGCAAGGGCGTCGTCTACGAACAAGGCCATCGCACCGGCTACGCGACGCTGCAGCAAGGCTCGCTGGGCGCCCAGCTCGGCGGCTCCACGTTCGCTGAGCTGATCATCTTCAAGGACGCGAACGCAATGGCCGCGTTTAAGAACGGCAACTTCACGGTCGGCGGCGACGCCAAGGCGACGGCGGTGAAGGCCGGTGCGGCCGCTTCAAATCAGTTCGGCGTTCAGGGGACGCAAGTCTACATCCTGCCCAAGGGCGGCCTGATGGCCGGCGTCGCGCTGGACGGGCAGGTCATCAAGTACTATGCCGACAACACTGGTGTCGGCAACAACGCCTCCCAGGAAACGAACTACCATACGGACACTAACGCCAACACCAACACGAACCCGAACGGCAACACCAATCCCTAACGGATGATGAGCGCGCCGGTCTCGCATCCGACCGGGATCGGGAGGGTGTTCAACAAACAAGCCGCCCCGGACGACTCCGCTCAATCGTCCGGGGCGGCTTTGTCTTGGGCGCGGGGCGCGAATCCCTTAAGCTTCACGTTCCCATGAAGAACTTGCTTCTCCGCCGAATTGTCTGGGTCGTGCCATCTGTGGTGGTCCCCCTGCTGCTGGGCGGCGCGCCGGCCACGCAGCCGTTCCACCGCACGGGGCCGTTCCTGATCGGGGCGGACATCTCCTGGGTTCAGGAGGACGAGGCGAACGGGACGATCTACCACGACCAGGGCCAGCAGAAGGACATCTTCCAGATCCTCAAGGACCACGGCTTCAACGCCATCCGCCTTCGCGTCTTCGTCAACCCCGCCGCGCCCAATGGGTATGCCGCGACGAGCAAGGAGGCCTTCTGCGACCTGCCGCATACGCTGGCGATGGCGCGCCGCGCGCACGATGCGGGCATGGCGCTGCTGATCGACCTGCACTACAGCGACACCTGGGCCGACCCCGGCAAGCAGCACAAGCCGCCCGCATGGGAACACATGGATTTCGCCGCGCTCCGCAAGGCGGTTTACGATCACACGTTCAAAGTCCTGACGGCCCTGAAGCAACAGGGCACGACGCCGCAGATGGTGCAGATCGGCAACGAGATCACGGCGGGGATGCTCTGGCCGGACGGGCGGGCGAAGGACCACTTCGACCAGTTCGCCGAGCTGCTCAAGTCGGGAATCGCCGCGGCCCGAGATGTCGACCCGGCGATCAAGGTCGTCCTCCACCACGACAAGGGGCGCGACAACAAGGTTGTCCGCTGGTGGCTGGACAACCTGCTCGCCCGCGGCGTGCAGTTCGATGTGATCGGCCTCTCCTGCAACGACACCGGGCCGCCGGCCAACTGGAAGGCCAATTTCGACGATCTCGCCACGCGCTATCCGCAGTTCGGCCTGATCGCGGCGGAGTACTCGTATCACAAGCGCGAGTTGAACGACATCGTCTTCAACGCGCCAGATCATCAAGGGATCGGGAGCTTCATCTGGGAGCCGACCCGGCATCATGAGGCGATCTTCGAGCAACACAAGACGGCCGGGGATGGGGGCAATCCGAGCACGCAGCCAGGCATGCCGGGGAATCGGCCGCGGACGGGGCGATGGGATACCAATGGTCTGATCGACGTCTATTCACAGATGTCCAAAGACTATGGCAATTCCCGCTGACCGAAAAAAACACCGCCCGTAGCGTCCCAGAGTCGGGCGCTGCGGGCGGCGTTGTTCGTTCGCGAAGCCGCGAGCGGCAAAACGCGCGCTAGCGGGCGCCGGCTCGGGCGCGGCCGACGATGGCGCCGAAGATGAAGAGGATGGCGCTGATCGCGATGCCGCCCCCGAGTACCAGGACCAACTGGTTGGCCTTGTACCCGTCGAACCACTTGAGCAGGTCGGGCGAAGTGCCCATGACGCCGCTGACGAGGGCGAAGATGCCGAAAATGCTCACGATGGCGGCGCCCAACGCGCCCAGGCCGAAGGCGAGCTCCCAAGGGTCGGGGGCCGCAACCTGGGTGACCACGACCGCGCCGCGGTCCACGCCGCCGGCGGGGGCTTCGAGTTCGACGTCGCCGCCGATGCTCATTTCGTTGGCGTGCGTGGCGCCGGGGCCGATCTCCTCAAGCACGGCGCCGAGGCTGGTGTCGTCGCGCTCGCGGGAGAGATCGAGCAGGCCCGAACCGGAGCCGACGCTTTCCAGGTTGATTTCGTGACCGCCGGCTGGCGAGATCGAGGTTTGGGCCGAGGGGTCGGCGACGCCGGGGAGTTCGTCGGCGCCGAACACGTTGATGCCGCCGCGACTGCCGGTGGCAGTTCCGCTGAGGCCGGTGCCGCTGGGCCCCACGCGCGCTGGGGACGGAACTCCCGTCGCTGTGCCCGAAAGGCCCAGATCGGAGGCGAGGGCCGTGTCTTCCTTGGTCTTCATGCCCGCGCCGGTCCCGGCCCGGGAGCCGAAGGCCGTGCCCTGCCCGCTGGTGTCGGCCAGCGTGACGCTG
>DASXMX010000093.1:0-3455 GCA_036495445.1 Tepidisphaeraceae bacterium | reverse complement strand
GGATCCTTCGGCGGACCCCAGATGCCGGTCCCGGTGATCTGCATTGCACCGTATCCGAGCCGGTGAACTGTCATGTCACCAATGCGGAAGGTGCCGCTCTTTTCGACCGGGCGAGAAGATTGCGTTTGGGTGATGCCTGTGCTCATGATGGTTCGCGGCCTCCTGTTTCGCATCGTAGACGCGGACGTTGTGAATCGTCCGGCAAATCTTCGAAATATCCGCGGAGGGGCGCACGACAATGGCGGAGGATCGCGATAACGTGTGTCTCGTTCACGGGGTGTTCAGGTTGAGCACGCTATGTTTCGCGGTTCGACATGCGCGTTCTTCTGGTGGAAGATTTCGAGATGCTCCGCGAGTCCGTGGCGCAGGGCCTGCGCGAGGCGGGCTACGCCGTCGATGCGGCTGCGGATGGCGAGGAAGGCCTCTGGTACGCGCAATCGAACCCGTATGACGTGCTGATCCTCGACCTGATGCTCCCGAAACTGGACGGGCTCACGCTGCTGAGGCGATTGCGTGAGAAGAACGTACAAACACACGTCTTGATTCTTACCGCCCGGGACGCGCCGGACGATCGCGTCCGCGGCCTGGATCTCGGTGCGGATGATTACCTGGTGAAGCCGTTCGTCTTTGCCGAACTGCTGGCCCGCGTGAGGGCGCTGGTCCGCCGCAAGTATCAGGTGAAGTCGCCAGTCATCCGGGTGGCGGATCTGGAGGTTGACACCTCGGCCCGGCTCGTCCGCCGGGGCGGACGAGTGATTGATCTGAGCCCGCGGGAGTACGTGTTCCTCGCGTTCCTGGCGGCGCGGGCGGGGACGGTCGTCACGCGGACCGACATCTGGAATCACCTGTACGACTTCAACGCCGAGGCCGACAGCAACGTGGTCGAAGTGTTCATCGCCCACCTGCGTAAGAAGATCGAGGAGCCCGGCCGGCCACGGCTCATTCATACCCGGCGGGGTCATGGGTATGTCCTGGGCGAATTCGAATGAACCCTTTGCCGGTCGACTGTGCCGCGGCGGCTTTCTGTGCTATCATCAGGACACAAAGGAGTTCGTTGAGGTTTAAGGAGCTGCGGTGGAGAAGTTCTTCTCGGTTTTAGCAGAACAACAAGACGGGACGACGAAGTTGATGCCCGCCAAGGGCAACACCCCAGGGGACGCATTCCAGCAGATCAAGCGAATGCCCGGCGTGCGTCGGGTCGGCAAGGTGAGGGAGATCTCCCCCGCCGACTACGATGCATTGCTGCATGGGCGGGAACCAGTCGGGATGGCGGTGCCCGCGCGTCACGACCGGCATCCGGCCGGTTCGACGGCCGAGCCGTCGCCGCAGCCGGGCCGGGTAGACGTCCACTTCAAGCTGAAGGGGCCGCGGATCGTATTGGACGCGCGCCCGACGGGTGGCGAGCAACCGTTCAAGAACCTCAACATCCCGCCGGAACGGCTCAAGCCCTACAAACCCCCGCAACCGCTCCCACCGCCCGCGCCGGTTCGTCCCACGGCGAAAGGGCCTCCTCCCCCGCCACCGGCCGCTGCGCCCGCGACCCAAAAGGACGTTGCGGCCCCCGTGCAAGCGGAGGACGCCGAAGCCCCGTTCGAATCGACTGAGCTCGAATACCGGATCCTCAAAAGCCGCCGGGCCGGCGGAGCGCCTTACATCCTCCAGCGCGGGCATTGGCTGCAGCAGAAGGGCAAGCGGATCTTTAAAGTCGACTGGGAAAAGGGCTTTGAGCATCGCGAGAAGGCCGAAGCGCACATCGACTGGGTTCGCCGCCATGCCGAGGAACTCGAGGCGGTCAGCGAACTGGTCGAAGGCTAGTCCATCGCCCGTGACACGAGGGGGATCCGCTTCCCATGTCACGGGCCTGCATCCACGCTTCTTCGCATTTTTTCGCGAATCCATCTCGGGGAACTGCCGGGCGTGATGCGGGGCGGCGGATCGGGTACAAATGCCGATTCGACCGATGCGGATCCTGATCAGCAACCCGGACACGATTGGCGACCTGGTGCTCCGGCAGCCGTTCTACGACGCGCTGCTGCGGGGAGGCCATGAGCTGATGCTGATCGTGCGGCCCAGCGTCGAGGCGCTGGTGCCGTACGTGGCGCCGGGCGCGCACGTTGTCACGCTCCCGATGGAGGTCTATCGCAACGACCTGCCGGCCTACTGGGAGGCGTTCGCGGATCTATTTGCCGCGGCACGGGCGTTTGAGCCCAAGGCGCTGGTCGTGGCGCCGTACCAGTGGACGTTGTTCGAGGAGAAGCTCGCGGACGAACTGCCCCGGTCGGTTCGTCGGATCGGGATGAACGGGCACCTCTACCGCGGTGACCCGCATGCGGGGCAATCGCCGGAATCGCGGCTGGGGTTTGACGAGGTCGTCGCGGTCGATGAGAATCGGCCCGAAGTCGAGAAGAACGCGGCCCTGGCCGCGGTCGTCCTGGGGGCGCAGCCGGCGCCGGCAATGCCGAAGCTGCGGGCGGACGCGCAATCCGTTGGTCAAGCCGAACAGACGCTGGCCCGGCTCGGGCTGGAGCCGGGCGGGTTCTGGATTGCCGCCGTCGCGGGCACGCGGCACGTGGCGCTCAAGCAGTGGCGGCCGCAGGCGTGGGGCGAGGTACTCGCCCACTGGGCCGGAACGTTCGGCCGGCGGTTCGTGTTCACGGGCCTGCCCGAGGAGCGGCCGACCCTGGAAGCCGTAAGGTCGGCCATGGGCGAGCGGGCGTCGCACGCGTCGCTGGTGGCCGACGGGAACGGCGCGGGGCTGGCGCAGTTACTGGCGCTGACCAGCCTGTCCGGCGGTTACGCCGGCCACGACACCGGACCGATGCACGTCGCCGCCGCGATGGGCAAACCGGCGTTGGCAGTGTTCGGCGGCGGGACGTGGCCGCGGTTCCTGCCGGCGGTCGAGCCGAGCTGCGCGCTGATGGTCGGCGTGCCGTGCGCCGGGTGCGGGTGGATGTGTGCGTTCCAGCGGCCGTACTGCATCGACGCGGTGCCGGTCGCCCGGGTGAAGGAAGCCGTGGAAGACCTCGAATCGGGCAAGATCATCGGCCGGGACGTGCGGATCATTCCCGCCGACGCGGCCTTGCAGGAGCGGATGATCCGCGAGTCGGCCGAGCGCGTCCGCCAGCAGCAGCGGGCGACGGCCGACGCGAACCGGCAACTGCACGTCGTCGAGGCCGTCGCGGCGGAGCGGGAGCGGCTGCTGGCCGAACGGGATCGGCTGCTGGCAGAGCGGGAGCGGCTGATCGCGGAGCAGCAACGACACGCCCGCGAGGTCACCGAGCTGCGCGACGGGTTCGAATCCCGCATCCTCGAACTCGAAGCCCGTCGCGCCGAGCAGGTCGCCAAAATCGGAGCGGAATTCGCCCAAACGATCGAGACCGAGCGAGCGAGTCATGCGCAGGTCGTCGAGCAACTGACGGCCCGCGTCACCGCCATCGAGATCCGGCTCGGCCCCT